>CBDUBN010000017.1:0-27066 GCA_965365395.1 uncultured Sphingomonas sp. | reverse complement strand
ACGTCCGCCCAGGCCGCGGCTTCGGCGTTGGTCAGCACCTGGAAATCCGCGGCCTCGGCCTTGCGCGCGGTGGCAGAGCCGGGGCGGAGCGCGATCGCGACCTCGGCGACGCCGCTGTCGCGCAGATTCTGGGCGTGCGCGTGGCCCTGGCTGCCATAGCCGACGATGGCGACGCGCTTGCCCTTGATGAGGTCCTGATCGGCGTCCTGGTCGTAATAGACGTGCATTTGTATTCCTTAGAATTTGCGCATGTTGCTAATTAATTGCCAATTGGTCGAACCAGGCGCTTTTACCTCCCAGTAGTTCCAGCCATTCAACGATGTTGTTGATCCATTTTTGGTTCGAGCTACGCCGCCAGCAGCAGCGGAAGGGCCGGAAAAACGTTGGCCATCGCACAACCATTCGCCATCATCGATGCGACCTTCGTAGCGTCGACCGTTATAGTCCATGCGAAGTTGGGTACCATGAGCCAAAGTGACGCCCTTCGACGACCATGCCGCACCATCTTTCGTGCTCATCGCAATCTCTTGCCCACCAAGCCCTATCAGTCCTTTCAAAATGTCGTTCGCCGACTGGCTGAATGACGTCCGATTGCTCTCGATGGCTTTGTAAACATCGATATCTATCTCAATTGCAGTCATGTTCATGGCGGTTCTCCTTTCGAGGCGCCATAGGTAAGATAGTAAAAGGAGGGATGCAAGTAATTTAAGCCGCCCCTGCTCCCCGCCCGATCGCGACGACGCCGGTGCGGCCGACCTCGACGAGGCCGCAGCCGCGCATCAGGGCGACGAAGCTGTCGACCTTCTCGCTGGTGCCGGTGATTTCGAAGATGAAGCTTTCGAGCGTGGTGTCCACCACCTTGGCGCGGAAGACATCGGCGAGGCGCAGCGCCTCGATGCGGCGTTCGCCCGTGCCCGCGACCTTGACCAGCGCAAGCTCGCGCTCGACATGCACGCCGGTTTCGGTGAGGTCGGTGACGCTGTGGACGGGCACAAGCCGGTCGAGCTGGGCGATGATCTGGTCGATGACGGGCGGCGGGCCGCTGGTGACGACGGTGATGCGGGAGAGGGCGTGATCGGCGGACACGTCGGCGACGGTCAGGCTCGCGATATTGTAGCCGCGCGCGGAAAACAGGCCGGTGATCTTGGCGAGGATGCCGGCCTCGTTGTCGACGGTGACGGCGAGGACGTGGCGTTCGGCCTTCGCTTGCGTGATCTTCATCTCACACCAGCGCCTTCGCTTCGTCGTCCATGGTGCCCGAGACCTCGTTCGCCTGGAGGATCATCTCGGTATGCGCGGCGCCCGAGGGGATCATGGGGAAGCAGTTGGCGAGCTTGCTCACGCGGCAATCGACGATGACGGGGCCGGGTGTGGCGAGCATGGTCGCAATGCCGGCGTCGAGTTCGCCGAGCGTCTCGATCCTTATGCCGGTCCAGCCATAGGCTTCGGCCAGCTTGACGAAATCCGGCAGGCTATCGCTGTAACTGTTTGAGTAGCGGCTTTCATAAGTCAGTTCCTGCCATTGGCGGACCATCCCCATATATTCGTTGTTGAGTATGAACAGCTTCACCGGCAGGCGATACTGGCTGGCGGTCGCCATCTCCTGTATATTCATCTGCACGCTCGCCTCGCCCGCGATGCACAGGACGAGGCGGTCGGGCGCCGCGATCTGCGCGCCGTTGGCGGCGGGGAAGCCATAGCCCATGGTGCCGAGGCCGCCGCTGGTGAGCCAGCGGTTCGGCGCGTCGAAGCCGAAATGCTGCGCAGCCCACATCTGGTGCTGGCCGACCTCGGTGGTGACGATGGGATCGAGGTGGCGGGTCGCATCGTAGAGCGCGCGCACCGCGCGTTGCGGCATGATTTCCGCAGTGGGGGACGTGTCTTCGGGGAAATCGAGGCAGCGGGTGGCGCGCCAGCCGTCGATGCGGCGCCACCATTCGCCGAGGTCGGCAGCACGGTGGCCCGCCGCCTTCCAGACGGCGACCATGGCGGCGAGCGCGCGGCCCGCGTCGCCGACGACGGCGAGGTCGCAGGGGACGATCTTGTTGATCGAGCTCCTGTCGATATCGATGTGAATCTTTTTCGCGTTTGGCGCGAACGCATCGAGCCGGCCGGTGACCCGGTCATCGAAACGTGCGCCCACCGCGACGATGAGATCGGCGCGGTTCATGGCGTGGTTCGCCTCATAGGTACCGTGCATGCCAAGCATGCCGAGCCATTTGTCGCCGCTCGCGGGGTAGGCGCCGAGGCCCATGAGCGTCGAGGTGACCGGCGCGCCGGTCAGGTCGATCAACTCGCGCAAGGCCGCGCTCGCCTCCGGCCCGGCGTTGATGACCCCGCCGCCGGTGTAGAGGACGGGCTGCTTCGCCGCAGCGAGGAGCGCAACGGCCCGGGTGATCGCGGCGCCGTCAGGTTCGACCTGCGGGCGGTAGCTTTTATGCTCGATGGCCTGCGGGATGACGTACGGCGCGGTCGCGACCTGCACGTTCTTGGGGATGTCGATGACTACCGGGCCGGGGCGACCATGGGTGGCAATGTGAAACGCCTCATGAATGACCGGGGCGAGGCGCGCGGGATCCATGACCAGATAGTTGTGCTTCGTGCAGTGGCGGGTGATGCCGACCGTGTCGCACTCCTGGAAGGCATCGGTGCCGATCAGCGTCGTTGGCACCTGCCCGGTGATGACCACCATCGGGATAGAGTCCATGAGCGCGTCGGTGATTCCGGTGACCGCGTTGGTCGCGCCGGGGCCGGAGGTGACGAGCACGACCCCGGGCTTTCCCGTCACGCGGGCATAGCCCTCCGCCGCGTGCGTCGCCGCCTGTTCGTGGCGGACTAGGATGTGGCGGATCGAACCGTGCTCGAAGAGCGCGTCGTAGATCGGCAACACCGCGCCGCCGGGGTAGCCGAACACGGTGTCGACGCCAAGATCGACGAGCGCGCGCACGATGATGTCCGCGCCGGACAGCTCGCCCGGGGTCGCATGGGAGGAAGGATCAGGTATCGGCGCAGTCATGACGGTCCAGGCATAGCAGCGAAGCGACAGCGCCGATACGTGTGTGAATCTATCAAGTCAACAACGAGCTGCGTAATAATATTGCGTGCAGATCAAGTGCAACGTCATTTATTGGGATTATTGCGCGCGGCCAGTCGGTGTCGAACTGGCTGCCGAAAAAGGTATATTGGCGCTTCGCCAGCTGGCGTGTTGCCGCCTGCGCCTGGGCGACCGCTACGTCGAGGCCGAACCGGCCTTCGAGATAGGCGGCGAGCTGGGGCACGCCGATGGCGCGCAAGGCGGGCAGCATGGGATCGAGCCGCCGGGCGAGGAGCGCGCGGACCTCCGCCACCGCGCCCGTGTCCAGCATCGCGGCGAAGCGCGCATCGCAACGCGCGCGCAGCCAGTCGCGCGGCGGCAGGAGCAGCAGCGGATGCAAGGCGATGCGATGCGCGATGCCGCCGCTCGTGCGGGCTTGCCAGTCGCGCAAGGGGCGGCCAGTGGACAGCAGGACTTCCAACGCGCGCTGGGTGCGGGCGGTGTCGCTCGGGCGCAGGCCTGCTGCTCCGGCGGGGTCGAGCCGGGCGAGCAGGGCGTGCGCCTCCGCCGCGGGAAGCGCGCGGGCGCGCTCGCGCGACGCGGGGTCGATGGCGGGGACCGGCGCGAGGCCGTGCAGCAGCGCTTTCAGATACAGGCCGGTGCCGCCGACGAGGATCGGCACCGCGCCGCCGGCGTGCGCGGCGTCGATCGCCGCCGCAGCCTCCACGCACCAGCGCGCAACATTGCAGTTTTCGGCGGCGTCGACGTGGCCGACGAGCACATGGGGTATCTCGGCGCGGTCGGCGGCGCTCGGCGCGGCGGAGAGGATGGGAATGTCGCGGTAGACGCTGCTGGCGTCCGCATTGACGATGACCGCGTCCCGGCCCGCGTCGCGCAGCGCGCGCGCAAGCGCCAACGCCAGCGCGCTCTTGCCGCTGGCGGTCGGCCCTGCGATGAGCGCCACCGCAGGGAGGCCGGGTTTGTCCAGATTCATCGCCACGCTGGTAGCACCGGGAGGGCTGACATCGGGAGATGTTTCCGCCGCCTGCGACGTGGTGCGCGGGAGTGAGGCGGCCGTCATGGATGGGGTGGCCTGCCGGATCGATTTCGAAGCCCGAGATAGCGATCCGGGCCATAGCCCTGCGCTGGTCGAAACGGGTGGCCCGGCTCCGCAAAACGCCCTTCGACAGGCTCCGGGCCATGCCACGGCGCGCGATGCGCTAGAGCGGCTCCTGCCCCATGCGGACGTCATCATCCGGCCTGCGGATGCGCCGTTTCCACGGTTGCTTGTCGCCGACATGGATTCGACGATGATCACCGTCGAATGCATCGACGAGCTGGCGGACTATGCGGGGATCAAGCCCGAGATCGCCGCGATAACCGAGCGGGCGATGCAGGGGCGGCTCGATTTCGCCGCCGCGCTCGCCGAGCGCGTCGCCTGTCTCGCGGGGCTGGAGGAGAGTGTCATCGAACGCTGCCTCGCCGAGCGGGTGCGGCCGATGCCGGGCGCGCGAACGCTGATCGGCAGCTTGCGCGCGAACGGTTGTCGCAGCCTGCTGGTGTCGGGCGGGTTCACGCGCTTCGCCGAGCCGGTGGCGTGTGACATCGGCTTCGACCGGGCGGTGGCCAATGTGCTGGAGATCGAGGACGGGCGCCTGACCGGCCGGGTGACCGGCGTGATCGTCGACGCGGCGGCGAAGCGTGCGACACTGGAGGCGGAGGCGGCGATGTTGGGCATAGCCATGGATGCTGCGATCGCCATCGGCGACGGTGCCAACGACATCCCGATGATCGAAGCGGCGGGTCTGGGCATCGCCTATCACGGCCATGCCCGCGCGGTCGCGGCGGCGGACGCGAGCATTCGCGTCGGCGACCATCGCAGCCTCCTCTACGCGCTCGGCCTGGCCCGCGCGAGGTGGACGGACTGACGGCTAGCGGGTGACCGGAAAGCAGGCGGCCGGGCGGATCGTGGCGCATGCCCGTTCCGCCTCCGCGCGGCTGGCGTAGGGGCCGGCCTGCAGGCGGATCACGCTGCCCGCGGCGGTATAGACGGGTTCGGCGCCGGGCAGACGGCGCGCAAGGCTCGACCACTGGCTTTGCGCGCGGGCGCGGGTGCTAAAGGCGCCGAGCTGAATGCGCCAGTTGCCGCCGCCGGCAGCCGGGGCGGCCGTGGGCACGGGGGCTGTGCGCGCGTCGAGCGTCTGCCCCGGGGGCACGGTGACTACGATCGGCACGGGCGCCGGCGCACCGGCCCCCGGCGTCGAGGGTGGCAGGTCGGTCACGGCGATGGTGGCGGGCGTACCTGGGCGCGGTGCGCTCGCGGCCGACATCGCGGCGAGGCGCACCTCGCCCTCACTGCGCTCCATCGCGGCGGCGAGTGCAAGGCCCTGTCTACGCTGCTCGAGCGGGATGGCGGCATCCATCTGGACCAGCGCCGCACCGGCGCGCTGGAGCCCCGCGTCGCTCGCGCGTTTCATGAAGGCGTAGGCGCGCGGCAGGTCACGGCTGATCCGTTCGCCGTTGAACAGTTCAGCGCCCATCACGAACTGCGCGCGCGGTTCGCCGCGCTCCGCACTCTGCGTAAGCCAGGGCAGGGCATCACCCTTGTTCCCCATGTCGTAAAGCACCAGCCCGAGATTGTCAGCAGCCTGCAGATGGTTTTGCTGCGCCGCTCGGCGGAACCAGTCGGCCGCCTGTGCCAAGTCCTGGCGTACGCCACGTCCCAACTTGAAGGCTTGGCCTAGATTGAACTGCGCATCGGCATCGCCGCTCAGCGCGAGCGGTCGCCATTCGCGGACGGCGCGTGCGTAATCGCCCGCTTCCCAAGCGGTCACGCCGTCGAGCACGCTCGAGTTCGCAATACTCGGCGCAAGCGCGAGCAGGGCAGCGGCGAGAGCGACGGCGGGAAAGTGGCGCATCCGAAAGGTTCCTGATCGAACGATGGCCTGCTGTTAGCGCAACGGGATGAACCCGTCGTTAGCGCTGCGGTTCGGAACGTAACGAAATGGCAGACCATGTTAACCAGATTTTAGGGGGAAAATGAAAAGTGGAGGCCTCGCATAAGAAGATTATCGCAAGGGGACCCGATTTTGCGCGTTCTAGCATTGGCCTCGCAGAAGGGTGGATCGGGTAAGACGACCCTGTCCGGCCATCTCGCCGTACAGGCCCAGATCGCGGGCGCAGGCCCGGTCGTTCTCATCGACATCGATCCGCAAGGTTCGCTGGCCGACTGGTGGAACGAGCGCGACAGCGAATATCCCGCCTTCGCGCAGACGACGGTGGCCAGGCTGGCCTCCGATCTGGAAGTGCTGCGTCAGCAGGGCTTCAAGCTCGCAGTCATCGATACGCCGCCGGCGATTACCATGGCTATCCAGAGCGTCATCTCCGTTTCCGAACTGATCGTGGTGCCCACCCGTCCGAGCCCGCACGACCTGCGGGCCGTCGGCGCGACGGTCGACCTGTGCGACCGCGCGGGCAAGCCGCTGATCTTCGTAGTCAATGCCGCGACGCCCAAGGCCAAGATCACCAGCGAGGCGGCGGTCGCGCTGTCGCAGCATGGCACGGTCGCCCCGGTCACGCTGCACCATCGTACCGACTTCGCCGCTTCGATGATCGACGGACGTACGGTCATGGAGGTCGACCCCGACGGTCGCTCCGCGCGCGAGGTCATCGGCCTGTGGGACTATATTTCCGATCGGCTGGAAAAGAACTTCCGCCGTACGGTCTTCTCCGCGCCGCAGATGAGCGCCGCGTCCGCGCCTCCGGGAGCGATCCGTCCGCTCGGTGGTGGCTTCGGCCGCCGTGTGGCGGGGTGAGGGGGCGGTGATGCACGAACCCAAACCCATCGCTTCGTTGTCCGCCGGTCTGCTGGCGCGCAAAGGCGCGGCACGCCCGGCAATGCGTCGCCAGGTCGCGCTGTCCGGCCTTAATCCCGGTTTCGGCGGCCATGATGACCTGGGCTGGAACGACATGGGCTATGACGTCGATCCGCACCATACGCTGGCCGAGGAAACGCGCCCCGGCGCACACGGCCTGTCGCCGATGCACGGCCATGATCCGGATCCCGAAGTGCGCAACGCGTTGAACGACGCGGTCGAGCGTGCGATCACCGATCGCGGCGCCGGGACAGGCGACGTCGACCCGATCGTACCGGATGCGCCGGTGCCGGTACGTGCCGAGCCGCCACTGGTGCACCGCCATTTCGAGCGCATCGCGCAGGAGATCGCGCCTGCGCCGCTGCCGGACGCCGCGGAGGTTGTAGCACCGCCTGCTGCCACGCCCATCGCCGTGCCCGCCGCAACAGTCGTGCCGCTGCCGGTGGCCAAGGCAATGAAGCAGCCGCGCGCGCGCGCGGGAACAAAGGGCAGCTTCGCCTTCACCTTGCGACTCGATCCCGAACGGCATTTGCGGCTGCGTCTGGCGAGCGCGTCGTCCAACCGCTCGGCGCAGGCGATCCTGGTCGGCCTGCTGGACGATCTGCTGGCTTCGCAACCCGAGATCGCGGCGTTCGCCGCGCAACTGCCCGTCAAGGCACGCTAGTTACCCAACAGGGGAAGTGACCCATGAACCGCACGAATTTCCTGAAGCTCGCCGCATCCGTATCATGCATCGCAGCCGGCTTTGGCGCGATGGTGCCGATGGTGGTCGCCAGCGATAGCGCCAGTCCCCGCGTGGACACCGCTCGTGCCGAACGGGCCGCAGGCCGCGCCAACGAAGCGATGCAGCGTGGCCGCGACGAGCGCGCGTTGCGCTATGCCGAGGAAGCGGTGGCGATGGCGCCGAGCGATCCCGCGCACCGTGTCCTGCTGGGCCAAGCCTATCTTTCCAACGGTCGCTTCGCTTCGGCGGAAGCGAGCTTCGCCGCTGCGCGAGAGCTCGGTTCGACCGCGAGCAGCGCGGTCATCGGCCACGCGCTGAGCCTGATCGCCGTCGGCCGCGCGGGCGAAGCCGCAGCGCTCGTCGATGCCAATGCGTCCGACCTGCCCGCTTCCGACTACGGCCTCGCGCTGTCACTCGCTGGGTATCCCGAGCGGGGCGCGATGGTGCTGACCGATGTCGTGCGCGCTGGCGGATCCACGGCGCGCGATCGCCAGAATCTGGCCCTGTCCTACGCTCTGGCCGGTCGTTGGCTGGAGGCCCGCCTGATTGCCGGCCAGGATCTGTCGCCCGCCACGGTGGGCACCCGCATGGAGCAATGGGCGGCGATGACGCAGGCGGGCGATCCCCGGACGCGCATCGCGGGCCTGATCGGTACCGAAGTGCGCGAAGATAACGGGATGCCGGTGCGGCTGGCGCTGCAGGGCGGCGCGCCCGCGGCCATAGCCCTGGCCGCAACCGACGACCCCGCGCCGCTCGCGCTCTATGCGCCTGCCCCGCCGAGCGACAGCGCGGCCCTGGTCGACGAATTGTTGAGCGCCCCGGCGCCCGTCGCGGTCGCCATTGCGGAGCCGGCCATGATTGATGCGCCCGCGCCGATCGAGCTCGCATCCGCCGATGCAGGCGGCATCACCTTCGTTTCCCAACCTGTCATCCAGCAGCTTCGCGGTGTCGTCGCGATGGTCGCGCCGTTGGCGTCGCCCCCGCCGGCGGCACCCGCGCCGCGTGCGACGCGCGCAGCCGCAGCGGCGTCAAGCGCCACCGGCCCCGTCCGCACGAGCGGCTGGGCGGTTCAGCTGGGTGCGTTCGACAGCGTCGGCGTGGCGCAGGACGGATGGAGCCGCGCGTCGCGCCGCTTTTCCGCCCAGCTCGCCGGCAAGGACGGAGTGAGCACGATCGCGACCGTGCGCGGAACGCAGGTCTATCGTCTCGCCGCCACCGGTTTCAACAGCCGCGCCGAGGCGAGCTCCGCCTGTTCCGCCATCGCGCGATCGGGCGGCACCTGTTTCGTCCGCCAGATCGCGAGCGGGGAGCCGGTGCGTTGGGCATCGCGCAATACACCGACGCGCGTCGCCTCACGCTGAGGGTCTTCGCAACAGAATGGGGCCGCCGTTCGGGAAGCTGGACGGCGGCCTTTTTTGCGACAAGCCTTGCGCGCGGAACGCGAGGCCGGCCATAGTCGCGCTCGAATGGCGGGAGCGAGTGTGGCCTTTGACGAATTGCGCGGGGCCGACGGCCAGGTCCGCGCCGCCTATGCCGAGGTTGCGCGCTGGATCGAGACGAGCGGCATTGAAGCCTTGGCGCAGCGGCGCGAGGAGGCCGAGGCGATATTCCGCCGGATCGGCATAACCTTCGCGATCTATGGCGAGGGCGGCGACCCCGAACGGCTGATCCCGTTCGACCTGATTCCGCGCGTGTTCTCAGCCGCGGAATGGGCGCATCTCGACCGTGGCATCCGCCAGCGTGCGCGGGCGCTGAACGGGTTCATCAGCGACGTCTATCACCGGGGCGAAATCATCCGGGCGGGCGTCATCCCGGCGAGCCTCGTCTACGGCAACGCGGCGTTCGTGCCGCAGATGCTGGGGTTCGATCCGCCGGGCGGGGTGTACAGTCATATCGTCGGAATAGACATCGTGCGCACCGGCGACCGCGATTTTGCGGTGCTGGAGGATAATTGCCGCACGCCGTCGGGCGTATCCTACATGCTCGAGAACCGCGCGATCATGCAGCGCATGTTTCCGCGATTGTTTCAGGGCGGATCGGTACGGCCCGTCGACACATATCCCCAGATGCTGTTCGACACGCTGCGCGAGGTTGCGCCGGCGGGCGCAAAGGGCGAGCCGATGGCGGTGGTGCTGACGCCCGGGCCGTTCAATTCGGCCTATTACGAACACAGCTATCTGGCCGACCTGATGGGGGTCGAGCTGGTCGAAAGCGCCGACCTGTTCGTCGATAGCGCTGGCGTATGGATGAAGACCACGGCGGGGCCACGCCGGGTGGACGTGATCTATCGCCGCATCGACGATGACTATCTCGATCCGCTCGCCTTTCGTCCGGATTCGCTGCTGGGCGTGCCCGGCCTCTTCCATGCCTATCGCAGCGGGCAGGTGACGATCGTCTCCGCGCCGGGGGCCGGCATCGCCGACGACAAGGCGATCTACTGCTTCGTGCCCGAGATGATCCGTTTTTACCTCGGTGAGGAGGCGATCCTGCCGAATGTGCAGACCTGGCGCTGCGGCGTGCCGGACGAGCGCGCCTATGTGCTGGAACATCTGCACGAGCTGGTTGCCAAGGAAGTGCATGGCTCCGGCGGCTACGGCATGCTGATCGGCCCGCAAGCGACGCGCGAGCAGATCGATGCCTATGCCAGGCGGATCCGCGCGAACCCGCACGACTTCATCGCGCAGCCGACCCTGGATCTATCGACTGCGCCGACCTTGGGCGGGGAAAGCGCGGACGACGCCGAAGTTATCGGACGCCACGTTGATTTCCGGCCCTATTGCCTGGTCGGGCGCGAGGTGCGGCTGGTGCCGGGCGGCCTGACGCGCGTCGCGCTGACGCCTGGGTCGCTGGTGGTGAATTCGAGCCAGGGCGGGGGCGTGAAGGACAGCTGGGTGCTGGAAGGGTGAGGGTGGCGGGGATCCCGATCCTTCCCGGCACGGGAAAGGTCTTCGCGTGCTGAGCCGGACGGCCGAATCGCTTTACTGGCTCGCGCGTTACGCCGAGCGGGCGGACGCGACCGGGCGACTGCTGATGATGGGCCGGCGCCTCGCGATGCTGCCCGAAGGCGTATCGGGCGATGACTGGCGTTCGGTGCTGCGCGTCGCCGGGAGCGAGGGGCTGGTCGATCCGCTCAGCGAGGTGAGCGAGAGCGACGCGGTCGCGGTACTGCTGCTCGACCCTGCCAACCCGTCTTCGATCCGCGCCTGTTTAGACAGCGCGCGCGCCAACGGAAAGGCAGTGCGCACCGCGCTGACGCTGGAGATGTGGGAGGCGCTGAACGATGGCTGGCGGCGGCTGGAGCGGATGCCGACCGAACGGGCCGTGCGCGAGTTGCCGACGCTTATCGATTGGGTACGGGGCTATGTCGCGCGCTTTCGCGGCGCGGTATCGACGTCGATGCTGCGCACCGAAGGGCATGATTTCCTGCGCATCGGTGGCGCCGTCGAGCGCGCGGGCGTCACGCTAAGGCTGCTCGACGTCAACTATCATGTGCTGCTGCCCGACGGCGAGGGACTAGGCGGGCACCGCGACCAGTATCGCTGGAACGCGCTGCTTCAGACGCTATCGGGCCTGCGCGCCTATTATCACACCTACCGCGACAACGTGCGGCCCTGGCATATCGCCGACTTCCTGCTGACCAACCGCGTGTTTCCGCGCAGTCTGGCCTATTCGGTCGGGCAGATGCGCTATCACCTGGGGCGCCTGGCGCGCGAGCACGATCGCGAGATGGCCTGCCACCGCAGCGTCGAGCTGTTCGACGACCGGCTGGCGCGCATGGGGGAGGGCGACATCTTTCAATATGGGCTGCACGAATTCGTGCTGGAATCGCTGACCGAACTCGACCGGGTCAGCCGCGAGATCGGGGAGGCCTATCATTTCTGAGGGTGTCGCCCCGCCTGCCGGTGCGCCCGCGCGCCGGCGCCTGCTGGTCGCGCATCGCACCAGCTACCATTTCCCGAACGGCGCGGCGCGTCTGCTGCTGTTGCTGCGGCTGTGGCCCGAGCCGCATGCGGGGCAGGTGGTGCGCAGGTGGACGGTCAGCGTGAACGGTCAGCCGGTGCGGGCCGGTGCGCGTACGGGCCACGGCGACCGCATGGCGCTGTGGTCGGCGGCGGCGGCGGCCGGCGACAATGTGATCGACGCGGCTGGTATCGTCGAGACGGAGGACCGGGCGGGGCTGGTCACCGGGCTGACGGTGCGTCCCAATCCCGCGATATTCCTGCGCGCGACCGAGCGCACGCGCGCCGACAAGGCGGTCGCCGCGCTGATGCCCGCGCCGAAGGCGGACGCGCTGATCCCCTGGCTGCACGAACTGATGGGGGTGGTGAACCTGCGGCTGCCCTATCTATCCGGGCTGACAACCATCGAGACCAGCGCGATCGAGGCGCTGAAGGCGGGTTGCGGCGTGTGTCAGGACCATGCGCACCTGTTCATCGCCGTGGCGCGCGCGCATGGCGTGCCGGCGCGCTACGTCTGCGGCTACCTCCTGACGGGCGACGCCGGCGAAGGGACGCTGCACGAGACGCATGCCTGGGCCGAGGCCTGGGTTGAGGGGCTGGGCTGGGTCGCGTTCGATCCGACGTCGCGCATATCGGCGACGGAACGCCACGTACGGCTGTCCACGGGGCTCGACGCGGCCGACGCGGCGCCGATCCGCGGCCATGCCGTCGGCGGCGCGGCGCTGGGGGTGCGCGCGGATGTGCGCATCATGCCGTCACAAGGGCAGGGTGCGCACGAAGCGGCGATGGAGGAGCGGTTGCGCGCGCAGCAATTGCAGAGCCATCAGCAACAACAGCAGCAATGATGGGTTGAGCGATGATCCGGGGGGACATTTCTTGCAATATGGGGGCTATTCCACAAACGGGCCCGGCCGGATGACCTATTGCGTCGCGATCAATGTCGAGGAGGGGCTCATCCTCCTGTCCGATACCCGCACCAATGCGGGCGTCGACAATATCAGCCGGTTCCGCAAGATGTTCACCTGGGAGGAACCGGGCGAGCGCGCGCTCGCACTGATGACCTCGGGCAACCTGTCGATCACGCAAGGGGTGCTGAGCCGCGTGCAATCCGCGCTCGACCGCAGCGTGCTGGGCGACGCGTGCGAAACGGTGATGAACGCGCCCACGCTCTACCGGTCGGCCGAGATTGTGGGCGAAGCGCTGCGCGAGATGCGCGACACGCATGCGGAATCGATTCGGGCGCAGGGGGTCGCCGCGGGCGCGAACATCATCCTGGCGGGCCAGAGGAAGGGCGGACGGCCACGCATCTTCCTGATCTATTCCGCGGGCAATTTCATCGAGGCGACGCGCGATACGCCGTTCCTCCAGATCGGCGAGCATAAATATGGCAAGCCGATTCTCGACCGGGTGATCACGCCGCAGACCAGCCTGGCGGACGCGCTTAAGGCCGCGATCGTGTCAATGGATTCGACGCTGCGGTCGAACCTGTCAGTGGGCATGCCGCTCGACCTCGCCGTCATCCGGCGCGACGCGTTTCGGTTCGAGCAACGGCGGCGGATCGAGCCGGGCGATGCACAGTTCACCCAGGTGTCGGTTGCCTGGGGTGCGGCGTTGAAATCGGCGTTTGCGGAATTGCCTGATTTCAAGGCATAGGGCGCCGGACCGATGAAGGTGAGCCCAGGACGATGATGACCTCTGTTACCGCAGGCTGCTTGAGCAGCGGGATCGCCGGATTGGACGACGTATTGGCCGGTGGCCTCGTGCCAGGCAGCATGTATCTGGTCGAAGGATCGCCGGGCACCGGCAAGACGACGCTAGCGCTCCAATATCTGATGGCCGGAGCGGCGCTGGGCGAGCGCGTCCTCTACATCACGCTGTCCGAGACCGAGGAGGAACTGCGGCGTTCCGCCGCGTCGCACGGCTGGGACCTGGCCGGGGTCGATATTTTCGAGCTGGTGCCGCCCGAGGTATTGCTCGACGAGAATCAGCAGCAGAGCCTGCTCTATTCTTCCGACCTCGAGCTGGGCGAAACCACGCGCAGGATTTTCGAGGCGTTCGAGCGTGTCGCTCCGAAGCGGCTGGTGATCGACAGCCTGTCCGAGATCCGCCTGCTCGCGCAAAGCTCGCTGCGCTATCGCCGGCAGATCCTCGCGCTGAAACATTATTTTGCGCGCGCCGACACCACGGTGCTGATGCTGGACGACCTGACCGGCGAGGCGAACGACCGCACCGTGCACAGCGTCGCGCATGCGGTGCTGTCCCTCAGCGAAAGCGCGCCAGACTATGGCGCGGAACGCCGTCGGCTGCGCATCAGCAAATATCGAGGTCGGCGCTATCGCGGCGGCTATCATGACTTCGTCATCGCGACGGGCGGCCTCAACGTGTTCCCGCGCCTGATCTCCGCGGAGCATCGCAGTAGTTTCCAGCGCGAGCGGGTCGGCACCGATCTGCCCGCGCTCGACGCGCTGCTGGGCGGCGGTGTCGAACGCGGATCGAGCACACTCATCATCGGGCCGGCGGGGACGGGCAAGTCGCTGCTGACGCTGGCGTTCGTGCAGGCGGCCATTGGCAGGGGCGAGCGTGCCGCGCTGTTCGTGTTCGACGAGGAGCAGCGGCTGCTGTTCGACCGCGCGCGCGCGCTGGGTTTCGACCTGGAGGCACATGTGGCCGCCGGCCACCTGCTGTTCCACTCGATCGACGCGGCCGAACTGTCTCCGGGGGAGTTCAGCGCGATGGTGCGCGCCAGCGTAACCGAGTTCGGGGCCTGTTCGGTGGTCATCGACAGCGTCAACGGATTCCAGTCGTCGATGCCGCACGAGACCGCGCTGATCCTCCATTTGCGCGAACTGCTGCAGTTCCTCAACCGGCAGGGCGTGTGCAGTTTCGTAACGGTGGCGCAGCATGGGCTGGTGGGCGACATGCGTTCCCCGGTGGACGTCACCTACCTTGCCGACACGGTCATCCTGCTGCGCTATTTCGAGGCCATGGGCCGCGTGCGTCGCGCGATATCGATCATCAAGAAGCGCGGCGGCGCGCATGAGGACACGATCCGCGAATATATGATCGAGGGGCCGGCGGGGTTTCGCCTGGGCGAGCCGCTGACCGCGTTCCAGGGCGTTTTGAAAGGCGTGCCGACGGTTTCGATGGTCGACGAGAGCGATCTCATGGACGATCCGATGAGCGGGGCGGGCTGATGCCCGATCGCCTGCGCGGGCTGGTGCTCGCACCGCGCGGACGCGACGCGGCGCTGGCGGTGGCCATGCTGGCCGAAGCCGGCATCGCCGCTGCCCCTTGCGCCGGATTGCCGGCGCTGGTGGGCGCGCTCGATCGCGACGCGGGGTTCGCCATCGTCACGGAAGAGGCACTGGCCACGGCGGACAGCGCGCCGCTGCGAAGCTGGTTGGACGCCCAGGCGGAATGGTCCGACTTTCCGTTCATCTTGCTGACCGAGCGCGGGGGCCTCGAACGCAATCCCGCGGCGTCGCGCTATCTCGAACTCCTTGGCAACGTCACTTTCGTCGAGCGGCCGTTCCATCCAACGACGCTGGTGGCGCTGGTGCGCGCGGCGATCCGGGGGCGATCCAAGCAATATGACGCGCGCGACCGGCTGGAGGCGCTGCACCGGGAGGAGGAGCGGTTCCGCGCGGCGATCGCGGCGGTGCAGGGCATATTGTGGACAAACAATGCCGAGGGTAAGATGGAGGGCGAGCAGCCGGGCTGGGCGGCGCTGACCGGGCAAGCGTTCGACGAGTACCAGGGGTTCGGCTGGAACGCGGCGGTACATCCCGACGACGTTCAGCCGACGGTCGATTCCTGGAACGCGGCATTGGCGGAGCGGCGCATGTTCGTGCACGAGCATCGCGTGCGGCGCGCGGACGGCAGCTGGGGCGAGTACAGCATCCGCGCCATCCCCACTTACCGGCGCGACGGCGCGATCCGCGAATGGGTGGGCGTGCATACCGACGTGAGCGCCGCGCGCGAGGCGCAGCGCGCGCTGTCGGAGCTGACCGAGACATTGGAGCAACGGGTCGAGGAAGCGGTCGCGGAGCGCAATATCCTGGCCGATATCGTCGAGACGACTGACAGCTATATCCAGGTCGTCGACAATGATCTGAAGCTGCTGGCCATCAATCGCGCCGCGGTGGCCGAATATGAACGGGTGTTTGGACGAAGCCCGAAGGTAGGGCAGCCGCTGCTCGATTTCATCGACCATCCCGACTATCGCCGCAGGGTATCGGGCATCTGGAAGCGGGCGCTGTCCCGCAAACAATTGACCACGGTCGAGACGTTCGGGCGCGGCGCGAATACGCGGCACTATGAGAGCAAATTCACGCGGATGTATGATCGCGAGGGGGCCGCGATCGGTGCCTTCCAAATCGCCGACGACATCACCGATCGGGTACAGGCGCAGGAACGGCTGGCGGAGACGCAGGACGCGCTGCGCCACAGCCAGAAGATGGAGGCGATCGGTCAGCTCACCGGCGGTGTCGCGCATGATTTCAACAACCTGCTGACGGTGATCCGATCTTCCGCCGACCTGTTGCGCCGCGCGGACCTGCCCGAGGAACGGCGGCGGCGCTATGTCGACGCCATTTCCGATACCGCCGACCGCGCGGCCAAACTGACCCAGCAGCTGCTCGCTTTCTCGCGGCGGCAGGCGCTCAAGCCCGAGGTGTTCGATGCGGGCGAGCGGGTCGCGGCGATCGCCGAGATGCTGCGCACGGTGGTGGGCGCGCGGGTGCAGCTCGAGCTCGCGATCGAACCTGGGCTGATGATCGAGGCGGATGCGGGTCAGTTCGAAACCGCGCTCGTCAACCTTGCGGTCAATGCGCGCGACGCGATGGAGGGCGCGGGGCGGCTGGACATAGCGGTCAGCGATTCGCGCGACCATGTCGCTGTGCGCGTATGCGACAGCGGATCGGGCATCCCGTCGGAGCTGCTGCCGCGCCTGTTCGAGCCGTTTTTCACGACCAAGGGCGTGGGCAAGGGGACCGGGCTGGGGCTGAGCCAGGTCTATGGTTTCGCCAAACAGTCGGGCGGCGACATATCGGTCGACAGCCCGCCCGACAGCGGCGCCATGTTCACACTATTGCTGCCGCGTACCGGCAAGCGGCCCGACGCGGTGCCGCCGCGACGCGCGGTGATGGCGGCGGACAAAGGCTGCATCCTGCTGGTCGAGGACAATGACGACGTGCGCGGGTTCGCCGAGCAGATTCTTTCCGACGTGGGCTATGATACGCATGCGGTGGCGAGCGGCGACGAGGCGCTGATGGCCTTGGCGCAAGGCGGGCGCTACGACCTCGTCTTCAGCGATATCATCATGCAGGGGATGAGCGGAATCGAACTGGGCCGTGCGGTACGCCAGCGCTACCCCCATGTGCCGGTGGTGCTTACGAGCGGCTACAGCGACAGCTTCGCGGCCGGGGAAGCCAATGAGTTCCCGCTGCTGCCCAAACCCTATTCGGTTGAACAGATGACGCGCATCATCCGCGAGGCGCGCGGCGCGATGCTGGGCTGAGGCGCTTGCCACCGGCCGCGCGCGGGGCCACATGGCGGCGCCATCCCGCAACAGGACCCCGACCCCCGTGCCCACGACCCATGAAACCAGGATGCTCATCATCGGATCCGGTCCCGCCGGGCTGACCGCCGCCATCTATGCCGCGCGCGCGGGAATGCACCCGATCGTGGTGCAGGGCATGCAGCCGGGCGGACAGCTGACCATCACGACCGATGTAGAAAATTATCCCGGTTTCCGCGACGTCGTCCAGGGCCCCTGGCTGATGGGCGAGATGCAGGCGCAGGCGGAGCATGTCGGCACGCGCATGATCTGGGACCAGATCGTCGACATCGACCTCGAACAGCGTCCGTTCCGAGCGGTTGGCGATGGGGGCGACGTCTATGTCGCGGACACGGTGGTGATCGCGACCGGCGCGCAGGCGAAATGGCTCGGCGTGCCGGGAGAGGCGGAGCTGGGCGGCAAGGGTGTGTCGGCCTGCGCGACCTGCGACGGGTTCTTCTATCGCGGCAAGAAGGTGGTGGTGATCGGAGGCGGCAACACCGCGGTGGAGGAGGCGCTGTACCTGACCAACCATAGCCAGGATGTCACGCTGATCCACCGGCGCGACAGCCTGCGTGCCGAGAAGATATTGCAGGATCGGCTACTGGCGCACCCGCATGTCTCGATCCTGTGGAACAAGGCGGTCGAGCGGTTCGTCGGCGGCGAGGGCGTGCTGGGGCTGGTGGGCGTGGACCTCGTGGATACGGTCAACGGCGAGACCAGCCATATCGCGACCGACGGCGCCTTTGTCGCGATAGGACACAAGCCGGCGACCGAGATCTTCCGGGGCAAGCTGCCGATGGACGAGGAGGGCTATCTGCTTGTTGAGTCGGGCACCCCCAAGACCGCGATCCCGGGCGTGTTCGCGGCGGGCGATGTGGCGGACAAGATCTATCGTCAGGCGGTGACCGCCGCGGGGCTGGGCTGTATGGCGGCGCTCGATGCGGAGCGGTTCGTCGCGCACCATGCCTATGCTGGCGCGGCGACATGGTAAGGTGGCGCGGTCGGGCGCCTGCCTGCGCCTGATCGCAGAAAGGCGTTGCGACGCACGCAAGGCGTGACTATGTGCATGCCACCTTCGATGGGGCCTTAGCTCAGCTGGGAGAGCGCGTCGTTCGCAATGACGAGGTCAGCGGTTCGATCCCGCTAGGCTCCACCATTCCCCTTTTTCGGGTAATGGTTCGAGGGAATTAAGTGGCGGCGTCGCCGTCGATACCCATCATATATTCCGTCCCCCTGCTCGCGTTCGCGCCCATGCGACGGATGATCCGGAGCAGCGTCAGCAGGGTGGCGACCGACGCGAGCAGCTTGTCGACGTTGCGGGCTGCGACGAATGCGAGCAATACGAACGGATGGCCAGCGGTACACCCACGTCCGACGACCTCGAGCGTCAGCCGCTTGGCCCCCCGCCACATGTGTTTACCGACGATGACGATGAAACCGGCCTAACGCCTGCGCACGACGCGGCCACGCTGGTGATCTTTCACGAAGCCGGCGACGGGGGGGCGCCGCGGCTGCTGATGGTTGTCCGCTCGCGGGCCATGGCCTTCGCGGCGGGCGCGGCGGTGTTTCCCGGCGGGCGGGTCGACCCCGACGACCATGCAATCGCGGCAGCGACCGCGCCCGACATGGCGGCGAAGGACGCGGCCGCGCGCGTGGCGGCGATACGGGAAACGCTGGAGGAGACTGGGCTGGGCCTGGGTATCGTCGACCATGGCGGCGACGAGGCGCTATCGGCGATCCGAGAGGGCCTGTTGCAGGAGCAGCCGTTCTCGGCACTGCTGGCGGACCACGGCGCCCGCCTCGACCTCGACGGGCTGATCCCTTTCGCCCGCTGGCGTCCGAATTTCGCGCACGCCCGGGTGTTCGACACACGCTTCTACCTCGCGCAAATCAAGGGCCCCGCGCCGCCGATCAGCATCCAATCGAGCGAGAACAGTCGCTATTTCTGGTCGACCGCGCAGGAGACGCTAGCGCGCGCCGATGAAGGCGAGATCAGCATCATCTTTCCGACCCGGCGCAACCTCGAGCGGCTGGCGACCTTCGCCGGGTTCGACGAGGCGGTCCAAGCGACGCGAAACGTGCCCGTGCGGCGTATCACCCCATGGGTCGACCTGCGCGACGGAGCGCGACACCTGTGCATACGCGACGATTGTGGCTATCCGGTCGTATCCGAACCGATCGACGGTGCGATGCGCGGTTAACCTGAAGGTCAGTTCTTTCCGATTAAGGACGCTCTCTATGGAACCGCTGCGGGTGTCAGGAATTGCGCACCGGGAGGTTCCAAGAGCACGTGGTTCGATTTCCTACCGACAAAAGCGGGTTGCATTAGCGGGATACGACCGGTAAAGGAATCGGGCAGCACGGTCCGCGGATTTGGGAAACCAACAGGTTGCCGTCCTCGATCAACCAGAATGCATGAAGCCAGTGGAGATTATTATGACGTTCCTCAAGAAAGCGACTGTCGCCCTCGCCGCGTCGTCGATGGTGGCTGCCCCTGTCGCCGCTTCGGCTGCTCCGCAGTTCAGCGACCTGCGCGCTGACTCGCAGCTTGAGAACTCGGCTGCCCTGGGTGGCGAGACCGGCACGGCCGCATGGCTTCTGGCGCTGCTCGCAGCGGCCGCCGTCATTGCCGGCATCATCGTTGCCGTCGACGGCTCGGACGATAGCCCGACCAGCCCGTAATCCTTAGCGATTACCACGAATTCAGGCGAGGCCTCCGGATCCCCCGATCCGGGGGCCTTTCTTCATCGTGGTGATTTGCGACGGATGCCGGCGAGCGGGGTATCAGCGGGCGGCAGTGCAACCGTCGGGTAGAAACCGGGCCGGTTGTCGGCGCGCCCCGCCATGTCCGCAGCGCCTGGACGCGCGCCGGTCCGCGTTACCGGCCATATCCGGTCCGTCGGTCGCCGGGCGCGGCGAAGGGTCGGCGGTGGGCGGTCAGCGGAAGGCGTTCGCGAACCTCGCATGCCCGTCGAGGATCTAAGGCCGCGAAATGGAGACCCGCTCCGTCGGCGCCGGCGTCCAGCAGGATATCGCCCCAAGGATCGACGACCAGCGAGTGGCCGTAGGTGGCGCGGCCGTCGGCATGGGTGCCGCACTGTGCGGCAGCGATGACGTGGCAGCCATGGTCGAGCGCGCGAGCACGCAGGAGGAGGTGCCAGTGCGCGCTGCCTGTCGGGACGGTGAAGGCCGAAGGAACGGCAAAGAGCGTCGCTCCCGCATCGGCGAGCGCGGCGAACAGCGCGGGGAAGCGCAGATCGTAACAGATGGCGAGGCCGAGCCGGCCGATGGGCGTGTCCATCACCACCGCGGCGTCGCCCGGCGCATAGGCGGCGGATTCGCGCCAGCTTTCGCCCTCGGGCAGGTCTATGTCGAACAGGTGGATCTTGTCGTAGCGCGCGGCAATGGCCCCGCGATCGTCGATCACCAGGCTGCGGTTGAGCCAGCGCCCATCGACGCCCGCTACCGGGATCGAGCCGAGATGCACCCAGATGTGGTGCTCGCGCGCGGCGGCACAGGCGGCCGCGACATAGGGACTGTTCGTTTCGTCCAGCACGTGCCTGGCGGCGCGGGAGCGGTCCCGATCGACCATGGCCGCCATTTCAGGCGCGAAGACCATCGCCGCGCCTTGCGCCGCCGCGTCGCGGACTGCGTCGCTCAGCGTGGCGGCGTTGGCGCGCGGGTCGATACCACTGGTCATCTGCAACAGCGCGATCGGGGTCACTGCGGGCGATCCTCATGCGCGCTTGAGGCGGCGCGCGACACTGCCTAGCGTGCGGCGCGGCGTTCAGCCAAGCGAAAGACAGATCCCCTATGGCAGCGCCCATGTTCTCCCCCATCCTGCGGCAGGGGCTGTCCCCCCTGCTGATCGTGGCGCTGCTCGGCGCGCCGGTCCCGACGCTCGCGCAAGGCAAGCCGCCGGGGTCGCAGACCGAGACGTCGGTCGACCGCCGCGCCTGGCTGTACGAGGGCAGCGACATTCCGCGCGATGCGGGTTGGCAGTTCGGCACGCTGCGCAACGGCCTGCGCTTTGCGGTGCGGCGCAACGGCGTGCCGCCGGGGCAGGTTTCCATCCGCCTGCGCGTGGATGCGGGATCGCTCATGGAGCGGCCCGAGGAAGCGGGCTGGGCGCACCTGATCGAGCATCTGTCGTTCCGCGAGTCGCGTTACCTGCCCAGCGGCGAGGCGCGGCGTGCGTGGCAGCGGCTGGGCATCACGTTCGGCAGCGACAGCAATGCCTCCACCGGCGCGACCGCCACCACCTATCAGCTCGACATACCCGCCGCGACGCCCGAGGCGCTGATGCAAAGCATGCGATTCCTGTCGGGCATGATCCGCGAACCGGTGCTGACCGACGCCACGATCGATGCCGAGCGGCCGATCGTGGTCGCGGAGCGGCGCGAGTTCGACGGGCCGGAGTTTCGCCTGCAAACCGCCAACCGCGAGCATATCTTTGCCGGGCAGCTGCTCGGCGAACGATCGACCATCGGCACTGAAGCGACGTTGCGCGCGGCCAATGCCGCAGGACTGCGCGCCTTTCACCGCCGCTGGTACCGGCCGGACAAGGTAGTGATCGCGATCGCCGGCGACCTCGACCCGGCGCTGCTCGAAGCGTCGATTACCACCCATTTCGCCGACTGGCGCGCCGAGGGGCGCGCAGTGGCACATCCCGATTTCGGTCGTCCCGATCCCCGGCAGCCGGTTGCGCGGGTGGTGGTCGAGCCGTCGCAGCCGATGGTCGCGACGCTCAGCTGGCTGCGCCCCTGGACGCGTGTGACCGATACGGTCGCCTATACTCAGGGGTTGATGCTCGATTCGCTGGCGACGCTGATCATCAACCGGCGGCTGGAGGAGCGTGCGCGCAGCGGCGGCGAGTTCCTGCTGGCGCGGATCGAGGAGGACAAGCCGAACCGGTCCGCCTGGCTGACGACGCTGACGGTGGTGCCGCTGGAGGGCGATTGGGCGGGCGCGGTAGCGGATGCACGCAGCGTGGTCGACGCCGCGAGGCAAACGGCGCCGACGCCGGCGGAGATTGCGCGCGAATTCGCCGACGTCGAAGCCTATCTGCAGCGCGAGTTGGCCAATGCGCAAAATGAACCGATGACGAAGCAGGCCGAAGACCTGCTGAGGGCGGTGGACATCGGCGAGACCGTGACGTCGCCCGACCATGCGCTGGCCATCTGGCAATCGACGCGCGCACTGGCGACGCCCGACGCAATACTGGCGCGTACGCAGATACTGCTGTCCGGCGACGCGCAGCGCATTTTCCTGGCGACGCCGACGGCCATCGAGGGTGGCGAGACCGCGCTGGCCGCGGCGCTGACGGCGGCCCCGGTGCCTGTGGCGGACGAGGGCGCAAGCGCGGCGGCACTGACATTCGATGATCTGCCCCCGCTGGGCCAGCCGGGCACGCTGGCTTCGCGCGAGGCCATCCCGCAGCTCGGGTTCGAGCGGTGGGCACTGTCCAACGGCACGACGGTGCTGCTGCGCAACACCGATATCGAGCCGAACAAGATCCGCATTCGCGTACGGTTCGGTGCCGGGCGGCAGAGTGTCGCGCCGGGAAGCGCGAACCTGTTGTGGAGCGGCGAGGGCGCTATCGTCGAGAGCGGCATCGGTCCGTTCGACCAGAGCGCGCTCGACCGGCTGGTCAACGGTCGACAGATCGGCATGGCCTTTAGCGTCGACGACGATGCATTCGAGTTCAGCGCGGAGACGCGGCGCGAGGACCTGGCCGACCAGCTGCGCCTGCTGGCTGCGAAGTTCGCGGCGCCCGGCTGGCGGGCCGCGCCCGTGCAGCGGCTGCGCGCCGGCACGCTGCTGTCGTACGACACGCTGACGGCATCGCCGATGGCGGTCATCGAGAACGGGTTGCAGCCCGTCCTCTATTCGGGCGACCGGCGTTTCGGGCCGCCGCCGCGGGCGGAGGCGGATGCGCTGACCCCGGACGGCTTTCGCGCCTTCTGGGAGCCGCGGCTGCAGACCGGGCCGATGGAAATCCAGATCTTCGGCGATGTCGGCACCGCCGATCTGGAGGGGATGATACTGGGCACGTTCGGCGCGCTGCCGGCGCGAAATGCCGCGACGATTCCGGCGGGCGCGGACGATGTGTTGCCAACGCCGGCGCCGAGAGAGCCGATCGTGATCCGGCATAGCGGCGGAGCGACGCAGGCGGCGGCGATCCTGTCCTATCCCACGGCTGGCGGTCTGGACGCCATTCGCGAGTCGCGGCAGCTCGAGGTCCTCGCCGCGATCTTCAACGACCGGTTGTACGAACGGCTGCGCGATCAGGCGGGCGCGAGCTATAGCCAGGCGGTGACCAGCAACTGGGCGAAGGCATTCGACAATGCGGGCTATCTGTTCGTCGGCGGGCTGGTGCGGCCCGAGGACAGCGCGTTGATGCTGGACGCGGCGAGGGCGATCGCGGCGCAATTGGCGACGACGCCGGTGACCGACGACGAGCTGCAACGTGCGACCGGGCCGGCATCGGAGCAGATTTTGCGCGCATCGTCGGGCAATGTGTTCTGGATGCACGAGACGGAAGGCGCGACGCGCGACCCGCGCGTGCTTCCTGCGCTGCGCTCTTATGTCCGTGACCTGACCAGCGTAACGCCGGCCGAGCTGCAGGCGCTGGCGGCGCGATACCTGCGCCCCGACCGGGCGGTGCCGGTGCTGATCCTGCCCGAAGGCGAGGCAGCCACGACGCCGCGCTGACCTCAGCGTAGCGGTGATGCCCGCGCGACGCGGGTACGAGGCGGGGCGTCGAGCTCGCCGCCGTCCATGATCGCGGCGCGGACCGCGGCGCGATGGTCGTGGACGGAGGCGATGACCGGGCCGACCGCGACACCGATGTCGACCAGCACGGCCTCCGCCATCTGCAGCGAACCTTCGAGCGCCTCCGGCACGGCGTCGCTGGCGCCGGCGCGGTAGAGCGCGGCGGCATCGGCGGCGTCGCGGGCGCGGGTGACGATCGGCAGGCTGGGGTGGGCTGCGCGGATCGCGCGGGTGAGGTGCAGCTGCTGCACCGGATCGTCCATGGTCAGGACGACCGCGTCGAGCCGCGCGCCGTCGAACCGGTCGAGGAACCGACCGCGCGCGGCATCGCCGTAGCGTACCGCATAGCCGGCTTGGCGCGCCTGGGCGACCCCGTCGACGTCCGCCTCCAGTGCCAGATAGGCGCGGTCGTGGCGGCCGAGCATGTCGGCGACGACGCGGCCGACACGGCCGAAACCGATGATCAGTGTGAACGGGCGGTTGGGTTCGATGGTCGCATCCGCGCCCATGTCGCTGTCGAGACGGCGGGCGACAATGCGGCCGAGCTTCGCGAGCAGCGGCGTGATGGTGAGGCCGATCGCGGTGACGACCTGCCAAAAGGCCGCGTCCGCCGCCGAGATCACGCCAGCCGCGAGCGCTGCGCCGAGGACGATGAGGGTCGTTTCGGACGGGCTGGCCATCAGTATCGCCACCTCCGCTGCGGTGCCGGTACGTAGCCGCCCCGCGCGCAGGAGAAGATAGGTGACGAGCGTCTTGACCAGCAGGACGCCCGCGACGGCGGCCAGCACGGCGCGCCAGTCGGCCGCGATGGCGGCTATGTCGACGCTCATGCCGACGGTAATCAAGAATATGCCCAGCGCGAGGCCGCGGAAGGGCGCGATGATCGCGGCGACCTCGCCGTGATAGCTGGTTTCCGCGATCATCACTCCGGCAAGCAACGCGCCGACGATGGGCGACAAGCCGACGCTGGCGGTGGCCAGGCTGGCCAGAATGACGACGAGAAGGCTGGCGGCGAGGAACAGCTCCGGGTTCTTGGCGCGCGCGGCCTGCGCGAACAGATGCGGCAGGGCGAACCAGCCGACCAGCGCCAGCGCGGCAACCATCGCCGCGCTTTGCCACAGGGTGGTGACGAAGCCGGCGAGGGGATCGGTGCCGGCGGCGGCGGGGG
Organism: uncultured Sphingomonas sp.; assembly: GCA_965365395.1. Lineage (GTDB taxonomy): Bacteria > Pseudomonadota > Alphaproteobacteria > Sphingomonadales > Sphingomonadaceae > Sphingopyxis. The sequence continues at coordinate 1,972 of CBDUBN010000017.1, read as the reverse complement.
CGAGTGCCGCAAGGACGAAAAGGATCGGCACGATCGCCAGATCCTCGAACAGGAGCATCGAGAAGGCATTCCGGCCGACACGGCCCGTGGTGCCGGCGATGGGCAGGACCAGCGCGGTGGAGGATAGCGTCAGCGCAAACCCCAGCGCGACGGCGGGCAGGGGCGCGGTCCCGAGCGCCATGAGCGCGGCGCTGAGCGCAATGCCGCCGCCGATCAGCTCTGCGGCGCCGATGCCGAACACCGTGCCGCGCATCGACCATAGACGGCGGAACGACAGTTCCAGCCCGATCGAAAAGAGCAGAAGGATGATGCCGAACTCCGCCAGCGGCGCGATGCCGTCCTGGTCGGAGATGGTAACCCAGTAGAGCCAGGGATATTGCGGCACGAGCGCGCCGAGCCCGTGCGGGCCGACGGCCACTCCGACGAGGATGAAACCGATGACGGGGCTGATCCGCAACCGCGCGAAGGCGGGGATGACGATGCCGGCGGCCGCGAGGATGACCAGAGCGTCGGACAAGGCCGAGGAAATGATGAAGGCGCCGTGCATCGCCGCGGTATAGGCCAAGGCGCGTGGAAGCGTCACCCCGCTGCCATCGTCGCAGCGCGCTGGCCGGTCGCCGCGTGGCGGTCGCGCCGTGGTCGCTGCCTCCCCGCAGGAGGGAGGAGGACCCGCGCCGCCGCGTGAACCCCTCGATAAGCCCAGCCCGGGGCGAGATCCCGATCAAGGGTGTGCGGCGTCGAACCCCCTAGGCCCAGGCGCCCATCCGGGTTTCGAGATTTGCGCGCACGCTTTCGAAAAACTGTTCGGTGGTCTGCCAGCGTTGGTCGGGACCGATGAGAATCGCCAAGTCCTTGGTCATGTCGCCATTCTCCACCGTCTCCACGCACACCCGCTCGAGCGTTTCGGCGAAGCGCACCACGTCGGGCGTCTCGTCGAACTTTCCGCGGTAGCTGAGCCCCTGCGTCCAGGCGAAGATCGAGGCGATGGGATTGGTGCTGGTCGATTTGCCTTGCTGGTGCATGCGGTAGTGACGGGTGACCGTGCCGTGCGCGGCCTCCGCCTCCACCGTCCTGCCGTCGGGGCTGAGCAGCACCGAGGTCATCAGGCCGAGCGAACCGAAACCCTGCGCGACGGAATCCGACTGCACGTCGCCGTCGTAGTTCTTGCACGCCCAGATGAACTTGCCGTTCCACTTCATGGCGGAGGCCACCATGTCGTCGATCAGCCGATGTTCGTAGGTGATACCGGCGGCCTTGAAAGCATCCTGGAATTCGGACGCATAGACCTCCTCAAAGAGGTCCTTGAAGCGGCCGTCATAGGCCTTGAGGATGGTATTCTTGGTCGACAGGTACAGCGGCCACTCGCGTCCGATCGCATAATTCATGCAGGCGCGCGCGAAATCGCGAATGGAGTCGTCGAGATTGTACATGCCCATCGCGACGCCGGCGCTGGGGAACTGGAATACCTCCTCATCGATGGTCGTGCCGTCGTCGCCTTCATAGACCAGGCGCAGCTTGCCGGGGCCGGGGACGCGGAAATCGGTCGCCTTATACTGGTCGCCGAACGCATGGCGGCCGACGACGATCGGGTCCGTCCAGCCGGGGACGAGGCGGGGCACGTTCCTGATCACGATCGGTTCGCGAAAGACCACGCCGCCCAAGATGTTGCGGATGGTGCCGTTGGGCGACTTCCACATCTTCTTGAGCTTGAACTCCTCGACGCGCGCCTCGTCCGGGGTGATCGTCGCGCATTTCACGCCGACGCCATATTCCTTGATCGCGTTGGCGGAATCGACGGTGATGCGGTCGTTGGTCTCGTCGCGCTTCTCCACGCCGAGATCGTAATATTTGAGATCGATATCGAGATAGGGGAGGATCAGCCGCTCGCGGATCCACTGCCAGATGATGCGGGTCATCTCGTCGCCGTCGAGCTCGACGACGGGGTTCTTCACCTTGATCTTGGCCATGAATG
>CBDUBN010000016.1:0-28356 GCA_965365395.1 uncultured Sphingomonas sp. | reverse complement strand
AGGCCGCACCCTCGAGCGCGCCCGACGCCATGCGCGCGGCGATCTCGTCGCGCCGGTTGGCGATCTGGCCAATCCGTTCGTCGGAGATGCGCATCATGCGGCGCCGCGCACCTGCGCTTCGACCGCTTCCGCCCGCGCGCCGCCGTCCGATCTGCACGCGATGCTCGATCCGTCGCGAAAACTGACGAGCACGAGCGGCGCCATTCTGGCCGCCTTGTCGAAGCGTTTGCGCGGGGATCCGGTCGCGATGATATCGGCGGCGAAGCCGGCGCGGCGCAGGCTGTGCAGGCACCGCATGGCCGACGGCGCGGCGCTGTCGTCCTCGACGGCGATGACCGCGTCCAGAGGCGGGTCGGCCGGCGTATCGATCAACATCGCCAGCCGTTCGATCCCCGCCGCCCAGCCCACCGCCGGGGTCGCCGGGCCACCGAGCGTCTCGATCAGCCCGTCGTAGCGACCGCCGCCGAGCACGGTGCCTTGCGCGCCCAGCCGGTCGGTGACGAATTCGAAGGCGGTGTGGCGATAATAGTCGAGCCCGCGCACCAGCCCCGCATTCCGCTTCCAGGCGACCCCTGCCGCATCCAGCCCGGCGGTCACGGCGGCGAAGAAGTCCTGCGCTTGGGGCGTCAGAAAATCGTCGATCACCGGCGCGCCGTCGGCCGCCGGACGGTCACGCGGATCCTTGCTGTCCAGGATGCGCATCGGGTTGCGCGTGAGCCGCGCGAGGCTGTCGTCACTAAGGTCGGCACGATGGCCTTCGAAATGGTCGATCAGCGCCGCGCGCCATGCATCGCGGCTGCCGGCGTCGCCCAGCGTGTTGAGCGTCAGGGTCACGCCGTCGCCGATCCCGAGCTCGCGCAGCAGCTGGTCGGCGAAGCACAGCAATTCGACATCCGCGGCCGGCTCGGCCGCGCCGATCACCTCGGCGTCAAGCTGGTGGAACTGTCGATACCGCCCCTTCTGCGGGCGCTCATAGCGGAACAGCGGGCCGTGCGTCGCAACCTTTAGTGGCGCATACTGCTGCCAGCCGTTGGTCACATAGGCGCGCGCGATCCCGGCGGTGAATTCAGGACGCAGCGTCACCGAATCCCCGCCGCGGTCCTCGAAACTGTACATCTCCTTGGCGACGACGTCGGTGGTTTCGCCGAGGCTGCGCGCGAACACCGCGGTCGGCTCGATCACCGGCACCTCTACGCGCTTGAAGCCATATAGCCGGCGCACGCGGTCGAACGCATCGACGACGGTCTGGAACCGATCGGCACTCTCGCCGATCATGTCCTGCGTGCCGCGTACGGGCTGGGGGGTCTGCACCTTGGCCATGGCCCGCGCCGCTAGCTTATGCGCCGATGATTTGCCAGTGGGGCGCCCGCACGGACGAGGGAACGGCCGGCCGCGCCGCGGCTTTGTCCCTCGTCATCCGTTCAGCCCGAGGACCATCGATGCATCGTTTCAGCCTTTTGACCGCCTGCGCCGCGCTCGCACTCGCCGCCACGCCGCCGCGAGCCCAGAACAGCGCGCCGCCGGTCCCGCCGACGCTCAGCGACGCCGCCTATCCCGGCACGATGACGCTCGACGTGGATGCCAGCGACGTCGCGCGCGGCATATTCTCGGTGCGGCAGACCATCCCGCTGGGCGACGAGGCGCGCGAAAGCGGGCGGCTGACGCTGCGCTATCCCGAATGGCTGCCGGGCAAGCACGCGCCGCGCGGCGAGATATCCGCGCTGTCGGGCCTGATCTTCACCGCGGGCGGTCGCCGTCTCGAATGGCGGCGCAACCCGCTCGACGTGTTCGCCTTCCATGTCGAGGTGCCAAGCGGGGCGCGGGCCATCGAAGCACGCTTCCAGTTCCTGTCGGCGACGCGGCCCGCCGAGGGGCGTATCGTCGCGACGCCGGCGATGCTCAACCTGCAATGGGAACAGGTGTCGCTCTACCCCGCCGGCTATGCGACCCGTGCGATCGCGGTGCGCCCGCAGGTGACCCTGCCCGCGGGCTGGACAGGCGTCGCCGCGCTGGACGGCGCGCAGGTGACGGGCGCGCGCATCCGCTACGACCCTACCAGCTACGAAACATTGGTCGACTCGCCGATGTTCGCCGGCGCCCATTATCGTCGCTGGGATCTCGGCCATGACGTGACGCTGAATGCCTTCGCGGACGAGAGGCGCTTTCTCGACGCAACCGCCGAACAGATCGCGGCGCATGCCGCGCTGGTGGACGAGGCGCTGGCGCTGTTCGGGACGCGCCACTTCGACCGCTACGAATTCCTCCTTGCGCTGACCGAGGAGCTGGGCGGCATCGGGCTGGAGCATCACCGCAGTTCGGAGAACAGCCGCGAGACCGACTATTTCACCGAATGGGCGGACAACGGTTCGGAACGCGGCCTGCTGCCGCATGAGCTGGTGCACAGCTGGAACGGCAAATACCGCCGGCCCGAGGGGCTGTGGACGGCTGACTATGAAACGCCGATGGATGCGCGGCTGCTGTGGGTCTACGAAGGGCAGACGGCCTACTGGGACTGGCTCCTCGCGGTGCGGTCGGGCATGCAGCCGCCGGAGATCGTGCTGGGCGAAATGGCCCGTTCCGCCGCGACCTATGCGGTGCAGCCCGGCAACGAATGGCGCAGCATCGAGGATACGACGCTCGATCCGGTCATCGCCGCCCGCCGCCCGCGTCCCTTCGCCTCGGCGACCCGGGTCGAGGATTATTACAACGGCGGCGCGCTGGTCTGGCTGGAGGCGGACATGCTGATCCGCCGCCTATCGGGCGGCGCGCGCAGCTTGGACGATTTCGCGCGCGCCTTCTTCGGCGGGCGCGACGGCGACTGGGGCACGGTCACCTATAGCTTCGCGGATGTCGTCGCCGCGCTGGACGGGGTGCAGCCGCACGACTGGGCGACGTTCCTCGATACCCGCATCAATCGCCCCGGCCAGCCCGCGCCGCTGGGCGGGCTGGAGGCGGGCGGATACCGGCTCGTCTATCGCGACACGCCCAATGCCTTCGACGCGGAACGGATGGCGGAGGCCAAGACGCTCGACCTCCTGTTCTCGCTCGGCGTCGCGCTCGACAATGACGGCGTGGTCACCGCCGTGCTGGTCGATTCGCCGATGTTCGCCGCCGGCGTCACCAACGGGACGAAGATCGTGGCGATCGACGGCATGGCCTATGGCAAGGATCGTATGCGCCGTGCCGTCGCCGCGACGGCAGGTGGCACGCCGATGACCCTCATCGTGCAAAAGGGCGACCGGGTGCGGACCATCACACCCGATTGGCGCGGGGGTTTGCGCTATCCGCACCTGGAGCGCGTGGGCGACGCGCCGGCGCCGCTCGACGCGCTGTTCGTGCCGCGCCGCTCGCAATAGCGCCGCGATCCCGCTAGGCGCTGCCGCATTCCCCTCCATTCAAGGGCAGTTTCGTGGATATTTCGGTCATTCCCGTCGGCAACAACCCGCCCAACAACGTCAATGTCGTGATCGAGGTGCCGGCGGGTGGCGAGCCGGTGAAATATGAGTTCGACAAGGCGTCGGGCGCGCTGTTCGTCGATCGCATCCTGCACACGCCCATGCGCTATCCGGCGAATTACGGCTTCGTTCCGCATACCCTGTGCGACGACGGCGATCCGCTCGACGCGCTGGTGATCGCGCGCTCGCCCTTCCTGGCCGGCTGCGTCGTGCGCGCGCGGCCCATCGCCGTGCTTCATCTCGAGGACGAGCATGGCGGCGACGAGAAGCTGATCTGCGTCCCCGATACCAAGACCTTCCCTTATTACACCAACGTGCGCGAACAGGCCGACCTGCCCGACATCGTGTTTGCGCAGATCGAGCATTTCTTTACGCATTACAAGGATCTGGAGCCGGACAAATGGGTCCGTGTCGGCCGCTGGGGCGATGCCGCGGAAGCACGGGCGATGGTGCTGCGCGCGATCGAGCTCGCCGGTCGACAGCCCTAGGCCTGAGGGTCGCGCGGCTCGGCAGCGGGCGGCGGAGCGGCCTCGCCGGTCGCCGTGCGAATATGGATATCGCGCTGCGGGTAAGGGATTTGGATCCCCGCGTCCTTCAGCAGGTACCACAAGCGGTTGAGGACGTCGGAACGGACGTTGCCGACACCATCCTCGGGGTCGTTGATCCAGCACAGTATCTCGAAATCGACGCTCGATTCGCCGAAACCGATCAGCCAGACGCTGGGCGGGGGGGCAGCGATGACCCGGGGGGTCGCCTTGGCGGCGGCGATCATGAGGTCTTGGGCGACGCGGATGTCGGCGTCATAGCTTATGCCGACCGGAACCCGCACCCGCACGTTCTTGCTGGAAAAGCTCCAGTTCTCGACCTCCTGGGTCATCAGATTCTCGTTGGGGATCAGATGCTCCTTGCTGTCGCGGGTGATGACGCTGACCGCGCGCACGCCGATCTTGTTGACCCGGCCGAAGCTGTCGCCGACGACGATGACGTCGCCGGGCTTGATCGATCGGTCCATCAGCAGGATGATACCCGCGATGAGGTTGCCGAAGGTCTTTTGCAGGCCGAAACCGATTGCCAGCCCGAATGCGCCGGAAAACACGGCAAAGGCGGTCAGGTCTATCCCGGCCAGATCGACGCCAATGAAGAAGGCGGCGACGAGTATCGCGATCCCGGCCAGCTTTTCAGCCAGCAACGCCTGTGTCGCGTCCATGCGCCGATTGCGCCGGACGAGCGTCGCGACCAGCCGGTTGGCCCCCCGCACCGCGGCATAGAGGACGATCGCGATGATCGTCGCGCTGACCAACGTCAGCAGTGACAGGCGGCGATCGCCGACGGCGAAACCGATGCCGGACAGAAAAGCGCTGATCTGGTCGAGACCGCCGATCGCGGCCGACAACGCGCCGATCGCGGCGACGATGCCCGCCGCGACGGCGGTGACATAGCCGATGTCGAGCAGGGTCATCAGTGCGCGCACGCCGAGGCCGACGGCGACCGCCAGCGCCAGCCCGACCAGCATCAGCGCCCAGGGTGGCGGGGTCCATGCCGCGAGCGTGATCGCCAGGACCAGCGCCATGGTCGCGCGCGCGATCGTGCGGGCGAGCCGCCGGCGCCTGGCGTCCGGGTCGACCACCCCTGGGGGCGGTAAGTCGTCATGGCTATCGCCGGGCGCAGGATTTGGTGCATGCGCGGTCCAGCGCAGCAGCGCGGGCGTGATCCATCGCGATGCGAGCCAGCCCGCGGCGGCGGCAGCGACGATGACCGTAACGGCCACGGCCAGGGCAATGCCATCGGCCTCGTCGATCCGCGGCAAGCCGAACCGCATCGCGATCCGTTCGATAGCGCCGGCCATCACCCGGCCGACAACCGCAGGGCCTGATCGAGATCGGCGATGAGGTCCTCGGGATCCTCCAGCCCGATCGACAGGCGAACCAGCGGCCCATCGGCCTGCCACGGCCGCGCCGTGCGTGGTGGGTGCGCGGGCACGACCAGGCTTTCGAAGCCGCCCCAGCTGTATCCGATGCCGAACAGCCTCAGCGCATCGATGAACGCGTGCGCTTGCCGCCGCGTGGCGCCAGCCAGAGTGAAGGCGAAGAGACCGCTGGCGCCGGCAAAGTCGCGAGCCCAATGTGCGTGCCCGGGACAGTCGGGCAAGGCGGGGTGCAGGACGGTACCGACGGAGGGTTGCCGCGCCAGCCAGTGCGCGACGGTGTGCGCGCTCGCCTGGTGCCGCGCCATGCGCACGTCGAGCGTACGCAGGCCGCGCAGCATCAGCGCGCAATCGTCCGGCGATACGGCCTGCCCCAGCTGGCGGGCACCATGGCGCAGCCGCTCCCACAGCGCCGGCACGCACGTCACCGACCCCATCATCGCATCGCTGTGCCCGCCGACATATTTGCTCAGCGACATGATCGACACGTCGATGCCGGCACCAAGTGCCGGGAACAGCAGCGGCGTCGCCCATGTGTTGTCGAACAGCGTCATCACCCCCGCGCCACGTGCGGCCGCGACGATGGCCGGCACATCGCTCACCTCGAACGTCAGGCTGCCGGGGCTTTCGAGGAAGATGGCGCGCGTCCCGGGGCGGATATGATCGGCGATGCCCGCGCCGATCAGCGGGTCGAAATAGCTGGTGACGATGCCCATGCGCTTCAGCAAGCCGTCGCACAGCGCACGGGTGGGATCATAGGCGCTGTCGACCATCAGCAGGTGATCACGGGGCTGAAGCAGCGCGAGCAGGGCACCGGCGATCGCCGCCACGCCCGATGGGTAGAGGAGCGTGCCCGCGGCGCCCGGCTCCATTCCCGTCAAGGCATCGGCCAGCGCCCAGACGGTCGGCGTGCCGCGCCGGCCGTAGAATAGCTTGTCATGCGTATCGCCGGCCCGTGCCTCCAGATCCGCGACGCTGTCGTAGAGGATCGTCGAGGCGCGCCAGATCGGTGGATTGACCACCCCTCCGCCGAGGCGCGGGTCCCGGGTCCATTCCGCCCGCCGTCCCGCCGCGACAAGGCGGGTGGCGGCGTTCAACGGGCTGTCGGGCGTGTCGCTCAAGCCGCGCCGGTCGCCTTCGGGGTCGCGGGGTCCGCGCCCCATTCGGTCCAGCTGCCGTCGTACAGCGCGACATCCTCCTTGCCGAGCAGGTGCGCGGCAAAGGCGACCGCGCTCGCGGTCATGCCGCTACCGCAGGTGGTGACCAGCGGCTTGTCGAGGTCGATGCCGGCTGCGTCGAACGCCGCGCGCAGCTCATCCGCCTGCTTCCAGGTGCCGTCGGCGTTGAACAGCGTGCTCATCGGCAGGCTTCGGGAACCCGGAATATGGCCCGGTGCCATGCCGGGACGGGGATCGCGCTCCTCGCCTGAAAACCGCTTGGCCGAGCGCGCATCCACCACCTGCTCGGCGCCGCTGGTCACGTTGCTCAGCATCTGCTCCTTCGTGCGCACGGCCTTGGCGTCATGCCAGACCGTGAAATGGCGGTGGCGCAGCGCATGGCTGCCCATTTCGAGCGGGCGTCCTTCCGCCTTCCATTTGGCGAGGCCGCCGTCGAGCAGCGCGACATCGTGCGCGCCGAACAGTTTGAGCAGCCACCAGGCCCGCGCCGCGCTGACCAGCGGGCTGTCGTCATAAAGTACGATGCGGCTGCCGTCGCCCAGCCCCAGGCTCTGCATGCGGCTGGCGAACTTCTCGGCTTTCGGGGCCATATTGTCGACCGGATCGCTGGCATCGACGAGGTCGGCAAGATCCATGAACACCGCGCCGGGAATGTGCCCCGCGAGATACTCGTCGCGCGCGTCGCGATCCGAGCCCGCCATGAAGCGCGTCGCGTCGACGACCCGCAAATCGCTCGCGCCCAGTTCCTTGGCGAGCCATTCCGTGGTGACCAGCGAGTCCATTCATTGCTCCCTTGATGCGGCCTGGCATGCGCCGCGGTTGATCCCGGGGAGGATAGGCTGGTTCAAGCGTATGACCCGCCGGGCAGCTTGGCAAGGAAGGCGGCGGCGCTATCCCGAATTTCCTGCTGCGACGCAGCAGTGAACCGGTCCCAGTTGCGGTAGGGCATGGCCAGCCGCTGGTTATCGCCCAGCACGTCGCGATTGCGGTCGAGGAAATCCCAGTAAAGCGCATTGAACGGGCAGGCATCGGGCCCGGTGCGCCGCTTCACGTCATAGCGGCAGCGCCCGCAATAGTCGCTCATGCGGTCGATATAGGCGCCGCCGCTCGCATAGGGTTTCGAGCCCAGCAGGCCGCCGTCGGCGAACTGGCTCATGCCCACGGTATTGGGCGCCTCCACCCATTCATAGGCGTCGACATAGATCTCCAGGTACCAGAGATGCACGGCGTGCGGGTCGATGCCGGCGATCAGCGCGAAGTTCCCGGTGATCATCAGCCGCTGGATATGGTGGGCATAGCCATGGTCCAGCGTCTGCCCCAGCGCCTGCGCCATGCAATGCATGCTCGTGTCGCCCGTCCAGTAGAAGCCGGGCAGTTCGCGCGTCGCGCCGAGATGGTTGCGACGCGTGTAATCGGGCCCTTCGCGCCAGTAGATGCCGCGCACATATTCGCGCCAGCCGATGATCTGGCGGATGAAGCCCTCCGCCGCGTTGAGCGGCACCGCGCCTGCGCGATAGCGCGCCTCCACCGCATGGCACAGGGTCAGCGGATCGACGAGGCCGAGGTTCATCGACGAGCTGACCAGCGCATGGAACAGGAAAGGCTCGCCCGTGACCATCGCATCCTGCCAGTCGCCGAAGCGCGGCAGCGCATGGTCCAGGAACCAGGCGACCTGCGCGTCCGCATCGGCGACGGTCACCGGCAGGGCGAAATGCGCGAGACTGCCCGGATGATCGGCGAAGCGCCGCGCGACCAGCGCCAGCACCTCGACGGTGATCGTATCGGGTTCGTAGCGCGGGTGCGCGGGCGGCGCAGGCGCGGCGCGGCCGGGCTTGCGATTGTCCGCATCGTAATTCCACCGCCCGCCGCACGGGTCCGTGCCATCCATCAACAACCCCGTGGCGCGGCGCATCGCGCGGTAGAAATACTCCATGCGCAAACCCTTGCGCCCGTCGCCCGCCCAATCGTTGAACATCGCGTGGCTGGCGACGAAGCGGCTGTCCTCGCGGATGACGACGGGGACGCCGAACAGCGTCTCCCACGATTCCATCGCCGCGAGCACGCGCCACTCGCCCGGCTCGGTGACGACGATGCGCGCCGGGTCGTGCCGCTGGATCGCGCGCGCGACCTCGCCGGTGAAACTGCCGCTGTTGTCGGGGTCGTCAAGCCTGACGTAATCGACCGTCCATCCCGCCGCGCGCAGCGCCAGCGCGTGGTGGCGCATGGCGGACAGGATCAGCGCGATCTTGGCCTTGTGGTGACGGACGTAGGTAGTCTCCTCTGCCACCTCCATCATCAGGATGACCGATGTCGCGGGATCGGCATCGGCCAGGCTGGAGAGGGCGGGCGACAGCTGATCGCCCAGGACGGGGATCAGCGTCGTCACGCGACCCGCGAGATACCCGTGTCGCGCTGCCCCAGCGGCGCGAAGCTGGTTGGCCCCTGGTCGAGGCGGAAGGGCGCGAGCTTCGCGCCCTCGCGCCCCGAATCGCGACCGATGACGAAGGCGCGCGCGCTCTGCCCGTCGATCGGCGCCTCGCCGCCCGGGTGATTGTACCGCGCGTCCACCGCGACCAGTGGGATGGCGAGCACGCGGCCGTCGACGGTGATCGGGTTCAGCGCATCGAGCGGCGCGGCAAGCTCGCCTTCGAAACGATACTGCCCCCCGGCGGGAATCGACTCGATGCCGTGATGCGGGACCTCGTCGGCGCGGGCGAACCACTGCGCGATTCCCTCGGGCCGCGCGTGCGAGCCTGCGAACAGGCCGATGCGCAGGCGGACCGGCGCCGCGGGGATGGTCCCCTCGTTGCGTACGGTGACGGCGTAGCGGATGCGCAGGTTGAGCAGCGTCGATTGCGCCGACAGCGCCTCGAACGCGACGGCAAGATCGGCGCGCCGACCCAGCGGAGTGGACGTCGGGGCTGGAGCCGGAGGCGGTGCGGCGGCGACTGGCGCTGCCTTAGGCATAGGTTTCGGCTTTGGCGGTGTGGAACTTGCCTCCACCTCCGGTGCTGGCAGTGCGAGCGGCGCACGCCGGCGGCGCCACACGAAATAACCCAGCGCGCCCAACCCGAGCACGCCGAGGGCCAAGGGCAGCAGGACGCCGCCATCGCCGTCGCTGGGGGCGGGCGGGGCAGTCGGCGGCGCTGTCGGTTCGTCGCTCGCCACAGGGGGTGGCGCGCTGGCTTGCGGCAAAGGCGGGGGGGTGGCCGGCGCGGTCTGCGGCACGGGAACCGGCGCGGCCTCGACCGGCGCGGCCGCCGACGGCGCTGGACGCGGTGCCGGGACGCGCGGCGCGGCCGATGCCGACTGTTCCGGCTGCGCGGGGCGCACTATCGGCGGACGTGTGGGGGCGGGCGCCGGCGTCGGGAACGGCTGCGGCGCCGGCAGCGGACGCGTCGTCACTGGCGGCGGCGGGGCGATGAGGCCGTCGGGGGGACCCGCGACGCTCGGCGGCGCGGGCGTCGGCGTGGGCAGCGGGGCTGCCGGTGCCGCGTGACCGGACGTGTGCTGGACGAGAACGAGCGCGGACAGCGAAGCGGTAAGGAGGGCGCGCAGGGAAAGGGGCATGGCGGTCTTGTATGTTCCGGCGGGCGCGGCGGCTCCTCGCCTCCCGCGTGACAGGCATCTGGCCTGCGGCTAAAGGCGCGCGATGGTCAACCCCCCACATGACGCGCCCGACGCCCCGCGCTTCCTTGGCCGGTCGAGCGCCCTACCGGCAAGCCCGGACGAGGCGGTGCTCGACTATGTGCGCAACCCGCGCGCCGGGGAGCTCTATTGCGTGCGCTTCGCCGCCCCGGAGTTCACATCGCTCTGCCCGGTGACCGCGCAGCCCGATTTCGCGCATCTCGTCATCGATTACGCCCCGGCCGATCACATCGTCGAATCGAAATCGCTGAAACTCTTCCTCGGCAGCTTCCGCAACCACGCGGCCTTTCATGAGGATTGCACGGTCGGGATCGGACGGCGCCTGTTCGACGGGATGCGCCCGCACTGGCTGCGCATCGGCGGCTACTGGTACCCGCGCGGCGGCATCCCGATCGACATCTTCTGGCAATCCGGACTGCCGCCCGCCGGGCTGTGGCTGCCCGATCAGGGCGTCGCGGGCTATCGCGGACGCGGCTGATCGCAGTTTCCCGAGCATCGTCTTGGAAGCTTAATCAATTGACACTAATGTCAGGGGATGACCATCGCCATCCGCCATGACCACCCGATCCACGTCGCGCCCGGCGACATCGATTTCATGGGACATGTCAACAACGCCAACTATCTCACCTGGGTGCAGGAAGCGGTGCTGGCGCACTGGCGCAGCATCGCGCCGCCGGCCGCGGTGGCGGAGCATCTGTGGGTCGCGCTGAAGCATGAGATCACCTACCGCCGCCCAGCCTTCCTCGACGACGACGTCGTGGCGACGGTGGTGCTCGAACGCATCCAGGGCGCGCGCGCATTCTACGATACGGTAATCAGGCGCGGCGAGGATGTGCTGGCGGAGGTGAAATCGAGCTGGTGCTGCGTAGCCGTCGATACGCTGCGTCCTGCGCGCATCGCGCGGGACGTCGCGGCGCGCTTTTTCGGGGGCGATGCGCTGCCAGAGTAGGATAGCGTTTGGAAGACCGTAGTCCTGAGCCTGTCGAAGGACGTTTCTCGAACCTGCAAAACGCCCTTCGACAGGCTCAGGGCTACGGGTCCGTCCGGCCTATCGCCCGCGAATGAACGCCCGCACGTCGCGCGACAGCTTGGCGCGGTCGGCGTCGCGCACGTACATCATATGGCCTGCGTCATAATATGCGAACGTGATGCGATCCCGCGGGAAACCGGTGCGGGTCAGCGCATATTCGGCGGCGAAGAACGGCGTCGCGAAATCGTACCAGCCCTGCGCGTTGAAGATCCTGAGGCCGCTGTTCTCGCGCAAGGCCCGCCCGATATAGGGCGCGACGTTGAGATAGACGTCGCTGTCGCGGCCCTCGCCCAGCCGCCAGTCCCAATCGCGCACGCCGCCGATGGTGACGTAGCTGCGATCGGTGCGATAGCCCAGCGTGTCGCGCGTGTGCGCATTGATCGCGGCGGTATAGCCTGCGTCAATGCCGTAGAAACTGGGGTCGTTGTCCGGCTGCTCGCCCGCGCTGTCGAAATCGGTACCGGTATAGCGCGAATCGAGCCGCCCGACCGTCAGCCCCCGGTCGCGCAGCAGCTCCTTGTAGAAGCGCGCGGGCGTGACGCGCAGGTCGGCGCGGTCGAGGAAGGCTTCGCTGAGACCGGTATAGCGTGCGAGATCGCGGCGGATGGTGGCGCGTCGCTCGCCGTCGAGCGCGTTGCCCTGCATCAACGCGGGCAGATAGACGTCCATCGACCAGGCGCGCACCTCGTTCATCAACTGCTCGGTCGGCGTGCCGGTGAAGACCGAGCGGCCATGGAACAGCGCGGTCGCGGCCATGCTGGGCAGGTTGAGCGCATAGCTGATCTCGTTGCCCGGCGTGTCCGCGCCCGCGCCGAAATCGAGCACGGTCGAGATGAGGATGACGCCGTTCAGCGCGACGTCGTTGTAGCTGCCCTCGAGCTGGTTGAGCACCGCCGCCGAACGGGTGGTGCCATAGCTTTCGCCACCGAGATATTTGGGCGAATTCCAGCGCCCGTTCTCGTTCAGCCACAGGCGGATGAACTGCGCGATCGAGCGCGCGTCCTGCGTCACGCCCCAATAGTCGGACGCCTCGACGCCCGGCATGGCATAGCTGTAGCCGGTGCCGACGGGATCGATGAACACGATGTCGGTGACGTCGAGCAGGCTGTCAGGATTGGGCAGCAGCGGATAGGGCGGGGCACCGTCGTCGCGCGCGTCGGATGGGATGGCGACCCGTACCGGACCGAATGCTCCCATGTGCAGCCATACCGAACCGGAGCCGGGCCCGCCGTTGAACAGGAACGTCACGGGCCGCGAAACATCGTTGCCGGCGCGGACGTAGCTCGTGGAAAAGATCGCGGCGCGCGGCTTGCCATCGTCGCCGGGCAGGAAGGTTTCGCCCGCGGTCGCGACATAATCGACACGGGTGCCGTTGAAAGTGCCGCTGTGGCGCGTGACCGAACGGTTGGGGGCGGGCGGCGCATCGGCGCGGGCCACGGGCGCGGGCGGGCCGGACTGCGCGGCGGACTGCGCAGCGGCAGGGGCCGCGGCGAGGAGCGCGGCGAGCGCGACGACGAACCACTGCATAGTCTTTCCCCTAGATATTCATCGGCCGAACATCGAGCCGAGGATGCCGCGCACGATGCCGCCCCCGATCCCCCCGCCACGCGATCGGCGCCTGCCGCCGAAGATCGCGCGGCCCACCTCGTTGGCCACCTGCCGGCCGACCGACGTCGCGGCGGCATTGATCGCGCGCGACATGGGCGTGGGCCGCGCGGCGGCGCGTTCCGCGGCGAGTCGCTCACGCTCCGCTGCTACCCGCGCCTTCGCTTCCTCCTTGGCGCGCGCCGCATCGGCCTTTGCGCTCGCTTCGGCCGCCTGCGCCTCCGCCGCCGCGGCGACCGCCGCTTCCCCACGCACGGCGAGCAGCTCCTCGGCGGATTCGCGGTCGATCGGGGTGTCGTATCTCTCGCCCACGATGCTGGTTGAGCGGATGATCGCGCGCTCGCGCGGCTCCAGCGGGCCGACGCGGCTCCACGGCGCCTTGATCAGCGTGCGCTCGACCATCGATGGCGCGCCGTCCGGGCCCAGCGTCGAAACCAGCGCCTCGCCGACCTTGAGCTGCGTGATCGCTGCCTCGACGTCGAGCGCGGGATTGGGGCGGAAGGTCTCGGACGCCGCCCGGATCGCCCGCTGCTCGCGCGGGGTGAAGGCGCGCAGCGCGTGCTGGACGCGGTTGCCGAGCTGGCCCGCGACGCTGTCGGGAATATCGATCGGGTTTTGCGTCACGAAATAGACGCCGACGCCCTTGGACCGGATCAGTCGCACCACCTGCTCGACCTTCTCGAGCAGCGCCTCGGGCGCCTCGTCGAACAGCAGATGCGCCTCGTCGAAGAAGAAGACGAGCCTGGGCCGGTCGGGGTCACCAACCTCCGGAAGCGTCTCGAACAGTTCGGACAGGAGCCAGAGCAGGAAGGTCGAATAGAGTTTCGGGCTCGCCATCAGCTTGTCGGCCGCGAGGATGTTGATGACGCCCCGGCCGTCGGCATCGCATTGGATCATGTCCATGATGTCGAGCGCGGGTTCGCCGAAGAAGCGGTCCCCGCCCTGGTCCTCGAGCGTGAGGAGCTGGCGCTGGATCGCGCCGACGCTGGCCTTGGTGACATTGCCGTAGCGCGTGACGAGGTCGCCGGCATTCTGGGCGCACCAGGCGAGCATTGCCTGCAGATCGCCGAGATCGAGCAGCAGCAGCCCCTGTTCGTCGGCCAGGCGGAAGGCGATCGACAGCACGCCTTCCTGCGTGTCGTTGAGGCCGAGCAGGCGGGCGAGCAGGAGCGGGCCCATCTCGGACACGGTGGTGCGCACCGGGTGCCCCTGTTCGCCGAACAGATCCCAGAAGGTAACGGGATTGTCGCGATAGGCCCAGTCGCTCTGCCCGATCTCCGCCGCACGCGCGGCGAAGATCTCGTGCAGCTTGCCCGTCGGCGTTCCCGCCAGCGCCATGCCGGCAAGGTCGCCTTTCACGTCGGAGACGAATACGGGAACGCCGACGGCGGAAAATGCCTCCGCCATGCCCTGCAGCGTCACCGTCTTGCCGGTGCCCGTCGCGCCGGCGATCAACCCGTGGCGATTGGCGCGGCGCAGGACGATCGACTGCCGCGACGGTCCCGCCATGCCGATGAAGATATCGCCCGCGTCGCTCATCGCCGCTGCCCCCATGCGAAAAGGGCGGGCCATCGCTGGCCCGCCCCCTTCGTCTAGTCGCTGCGCCCCGCCGGTCAAGCAAGGCGCCGCCCCGGATCAGTTGCCGAGGACAAGCGGGATATATTGCGGACGAACGCCGCGGCGCACGACCTGGACCAGGATGGCGCTGCGGTTCTGGCTCTTGGCGAGCGCGATCGCCGCGGCGAGATCCGCGTTGTTGGTGATCGCGCGGCCATGCGCGTTGAGGATGACGTCGCCGCGGCGAATGCCCTTGGCGGCGGCGTCGGCCGACCCCGACACGGCGGCGATGACCACGCCGCGCGTCGTCGTGTCGATGCCGATCTGGCGCGCGATCTCCGGCGTCAGCGGCTGCGTGACCAGGCCGAGCTCGGTGCGGATGACGGTATCGTCATTCTCGGTCGGCGCCTTTTGCGTGCCGAAATCCTGCTCCGCCTCGGGATCGAACTGCTCGCCGGCCAGTTCCTCCGCGCTGGGGCGGGTGCCCACCGTCGCCGTCACGGTGACACGGCGGCCATCGCGCAGCAGCACGACCGGCACCCGCGTGCCCGGCGCGATGTTGGCGACGATGTACGACAGATTCTGGTCGGGCGTGACGTCCTGCCCGTTGATCGACAGCACGACGTCGCCCGCGCGGATGCCCGCGCGATCGGCGGCGCCATCGGGGACGACGCGGTTGATGAACTCGCCCACGTTGCGCTCGATGCCCAGCGCGTTGGCCAGATCCTCGGTCAACGGCCCACGCTCGACGCCCAGATAGCCGCGCGCGATGGTGCGGCCCTCGATCAGCTGGCGCACGATCGGCTCGGCGACCTCGGCGGGGATGGCGAAGCCAAGGCCGATGTTGCCGCCGTTGGGCGAGATGATCGCGCTGTTGATGCCGATCACCCGGCCCGCCATGTCGAACAGCGGCCCGCCCGAATTGCCCTGGTTGATGGCCGCATCGGTCTGGATATAGCGGTCGAATGCGCCGCCCGATCCGACGCCGGCCGGGCCGACGTTGCGGTACAGCGCGGAGACGATGCCCGACGTGACCGTGCCGCCGAAACCCAGCGGGTTGCCGATCGCGATCACCCAATCGCCCACGCGCGCCGCGGTCGAATCGCCGAAGGCGACGTGCGGCAGGTTGCGCCCGTCGATCTTCAGCACGGCAAGGTCGGAGTCGGGATCGCGCCCCACCAGCCGCGCGGTATATTCGGTGCGGTCGGGCATGGTGACGGTGATCTGCTCGACCACCGCATTGGGCGCGCCGGGCGACACGACATGGTTGTTGGTCACGACATAGCCGTCGGCGGAGATGATGAAACCCGAACCCAGGCTCTGCCCGCGACGCGTGACCGGCGCGCCGTTGCCGCCGCCCTGGCCGCCGCCGTACAGCCCCTCGAACGGCGTGCCGGCGAACGGGTTGCTCGGCACCTGGATGCGCTGGCGGGTGGAAATGTTGACGACCGCTGGCTGCAGCTGCGCGGTCAGGTCGGCAAAGCTCGTCGGCGCGCCGGCGCGCGGCGTGATCGCGGTCGGCGCGGCGTCCTGCGCGTTCAATGGCGCCTGCGCGGTCAGCGCGAGGGCGCTGCCGCCGAGCAGCAGGGTGGCGGTGATGGCATAGGCTTGGCGCAAGGGAGACGTCCTCTTCATCAGTCCGCCATAGTCTAGGCTCTCGGCGGCATTCGGCAATCGATTACATACATAGTCGTATCAGATGAACGCTGCGCAACGGCCCGTCGGCAGGCACGGCCGCTACCGCGTGCGGGGCTCCATCTGCGACAGATAGCCCTGACCCGGCGGCAGCACGAAGCTGGTGGCGCCGGCACCGTCGCCAAAGGTCGTGTCGTAGGAACGCATCGCCCTAAAAAAGGCGTAGAATTCGGGGTCCTTGCCGAAACTCTGCGCATAGATGCGCGCCGCTTCCGCCTGCGCATTGGCGCGGATGATCTGCGCTTCCTTCTGCCCTTCGGCCAGGATGGTCGCCGCCTCCTCCTGCCGTGCGGTGCGCATCCGCGCGAAGACGGCATCGCGCGATGATCCCGCCGGCAGGTCCGCGCGGTTGATGCGCACATCGAGCACGCGCACCCCGTAGCGCGCCGCCTCGCGCGTCAGGTTGCGCTGGATCGATTCCATCGCCTGGCCGCGCTCCGGGCTCAGCAGGCTGGCAAAGGTGCGCCGGCCCAGCTCGTTGCGCACGGCGTTCGAAAGCAGGTTGGTGAGCTGCGCCTGCAACTGCTCCTCGGTGCGGATGGTCTGGTACATCGCGCGCGGATCGACGATGCGGTAGCGGGCGAACGCGTCCACCTCGACCCTCAGCTGGTCGGTCGACAGCACGGGCTGCCCGTCGAGCTGCACGCCCAGGACGCGCTTGTCGATCAGCATCAGTTGCTCGATGAACGGAATGCGCACCGTGATGCCCGCGCCCGTCTCGCCGAATCCCTGCGTCGCGCGATAGGGGTTCACGACCCGCTGGATCTGGCCATAGCTCAGCACCAGGCCCTGCTTGGTCTCGGGCACGACCGTCAGGGTCATGCTGGCGAGCACCGCGAGCGCGAGCGCGCCGACGGCGATGTAGACGGGATGGCGGCGCAGGGTGTCGACGATGCTCATCGGTTGGCTCCGGCGGTCGGCGCCGCGGGTTGCGGTGACGCCTCGGGTGCGCGGCGCCGTGCATCGGGCAGCGCGAGATAGGGCACCGTGCCGCCTGATTCCACCACCGTCTTCTCGGCGGGGCGCAGCACGCGCTCCATGGTTTCATAATAGAGCCGGCGCCGCGTCACCTCCGGCGCCAGGCGATATTGCTCGTAGATCAGGTCGAACTCGCCGGCGTCGCCCTGCGCGCGCTGCAGGATCTGCTGCGCGTTGGCGCGCGCGCTGTTCTGGAATCCTTCGGCCTGCTGCTGCGCCGCGTTGACCTCGTTGAACGCCTCCTCGACCTCGGCCGGCGGTACGGACGCCAGAATGGAGACGCCGACGACACGGATCCCGCTGCCATAGCGATCCAGGATGGCCTGGAGACGGCGCTGGACCTGCGTTTCGATCTCCGCGCGGCCCGACGTCAGCGCCTGTGCCAGCGTGAAGTTCGCGATCGTCGCGCGCATCGCGCTTTCGGCGGCATCCCTTACCGTGTTGTCGGGATCGTTGACCTGGAACAGATAGCGTTCGGGATCGCGCACGTTCCAGCGCACGCGGTAGCCGAGGTTGATGATGTTGGCATCGCCCGTCAGCACCAGATTCTGCGCGGTGCCGCCGGGTATGTCGACCTGCCGCTCCCGCAGCACGACCTTGTCCACCCGCTCGATCGGCGCGGGCAGGGTGAGCGCAAGGCCCGGCTGGAGCGTGCGGGAATAGCTGCCCAGCCGCGTGACCACGCCCTCCTCGCCCGCGTCGAGCATATGGATGCTGGTGGTGGCGACCCACAGCAACGCGATGCCGCCAGCGACCGCGCCCCACAGGTTGCGGCCGCCGGGCATGCGCGGCATCTGCGGGCCGAACGGGCTGCGTTTCAACAGATCGTCGAGCCCCTGCGGCCGGCGCGGCCCGCCGCCACCCCCGCCGCCCGTTCCGCCGCGCGGCGGCAGCCAGGGCGAACCGCGCGCAGGCTCCGTGCCCTTGGTGTCGCCGGCGTCGTCTCCGCCGCCCCATGGGCTGTTGCTGTCGGCGGTGCTGGGCGGGGGCGGACCGATCGGTCCGTCGGCGGTGGATGTCATGCCCCCGTTATAGGAAGCATCCGCGCGAAAAACAGTGGCAAGGCGCGAAGCTTTCGATAACAGCGGCGCCATGGCGGGATCCGGCGACGCGCAGACCGAGGTGGAGGCGCTCGCGCACCGGGCCGCGGGCGGCCGCGCCTCGGGCGTGCGCATCGCCGACGGGGTCGTCACCGTGGCGCTCGACGTCGCGGGTCTGGACGAAACGGACCGCGCCGCGCTCGGCCACGATGTCGTCGCGGCGGTGCGTACCCATGGCGCGGTGCGCGACGTGCGCGTGGCGATGGTGGCCGGGCGGCAGGCGCGTACGCTGATCGCGGTCGCCTCGGGAAAGGGCGGCGTCGGCAAATCGACGCTCGCCACCAATCTCGCGCTGGGCCTTGCCGCGCTCGGCCGGCGCGTCGGCGTGGTGGATGCCGACATCTACGGCCCGTCGCAGCCACGCCTGCTCGATGCGGACGGCACGCGCCCGGCGGCGCACGATGGAAAGCTCGTGCCGGTGATGAGCCCGCACGGGATCCCGCTCCTGTCGATGGGCATGCTCGCCGAGGCGGGGCAGGCGGTGGCGTGGCGCGGGCCGATGGCGGGCAAGGCGCTCGACCAGCTGATCGACGCGCATTGGGGCGCGGCCGGCACGCTGATCGTCGACATGCCGCCCGGCACCGGCGACATCCAGATCTCGATGCTGCAGAAACACCGGCCGACCGCGGCGCTGATCGTCTCCACGCCGCAGGACATCGCGCTGATCGACGCCGCGCGCGCCATCACGCTGTTCCGCGACGCGGGCGTGCCGATCATCGGCATGGTCGAGAATATGGCGGGCTATGCCTGTCCCTCTTGCGGCGAGGTCAGCGACCCGTTCGGGCGCGGCGGCGCCGAGGCCGAGGCGGCGGCACTCGGCCTGCCCTTCCTCGGCCGCGTCCCGCTCGACCGCGCCATCCGCCTCGGCGGCGATGCGGGCGTCCCGGCCGTGGCGCAGGGAACGGCCATGGCCGGGCACTTCACCGCGATCGCCACGCAGGTGGAACGCTGGCTCAACGACCATAAGGGATGAAACCATGCCGCTAACGCAAGACCGGGACATCGCCGCGCTGCTGCGGTCCACCCGCCGCATCGCGCTGGTCGGCGCGTCGGCCAAACCGGAGCGGCCGAGCCATGGCGTCATGCGCGTGCTCCTCGACCATGGCTACGACGTCGTGCCCGTCAACCCGGGCCTCGCGGGCCAGAGCATCCACGGCCGCACCGCTGTCGCGACGCTGGGAGACGTCAGCCCACCTGCGGACATGGTCGACATCTTTCGCGATTCCGCCGCCGCCGGTGGCATCGTCGACGCGGCGATCGCCCATGGCGCCCGGTCGGTGTGGATGCAGATCGGCGTGGTCGATGCCGACGCCGCCGCGCGAGCGGAGGCCGCCGGTCTCGCTGTCGTCATGGATCATTGCCCGAAGATCGAGCTCGCGCGGCTGCGAGTATCCGGCCCCGAATGAACGAGCCCGCCCAGCTACGTCGCCGGGTCGGTCGGGGCGGACCGCTGCTCCCGCGCCCCAGCCGCCGGGCGATCCTGGTTGGCGGCGGCATTGCCGGGGGCCTTGCGCTCGCGTGGACCCTGTGGCCGCGCAGCGCCACGGCGGTCTTGAACACCAACCCGGGCGAGCATGGCTTCGGTGCCTATCTGAAGATCGGCACCGATGGCCGCGTGACCGTGCTGATGCCGCAGGGCGAGTTCGGCCAGGGCGCGTTCACCGCGATCGCGCATGCGTGCGCCGACGAACTGGGCGCGGACTGGCGCACGATCGCGGTCGAGCCCGCGTCGATCAGCGCGGCCTACGCCAATCTGCTGCTGCTGGATGAGGATGCCGCGCTGGCGACGCCGCGCCTGTTGCTGCCGGAGGTACTGGAAACGGCCGGCGGCTGGCGGCGCAGCGTGCTTGCGGGATCGGTGCCGGCGATGCTGACCGGCGGATCGACGACCCTGCGCATGTACGAACAGCCGGTGCGCGAAACCGCGGCGATCGCGCGCGCGCTGCTGTGCGAGGCCGCGGCCCGCCGGTGGGACGCGGACCCTGCGCAATGCGACACCCGCGACGGCTTCGTCTTTCTGGGCAGCAGGCGCGCGCGCTTCGGCGAACTCGCGGACCTGGCCGCGCAGGGGACGCCGCCGACGACCCCGATGCTGCGCGTGCCCGCTTCGGGGCCCCTGTTCGGCCGGGATCTGCCGCGGCTCGACCTGCCGGCGAAGATCGACGGGTCGATGGGTTTCGCCGCCGACGTCCGGCTGCCCGACATGGTGTTCGCAGCGGTCCGCCAGGGGCCGGTCGGCGATACGCGCCTGAAAGATTATGACAGGGCGGCCGCGGCGCGGGTCACCGGTTTTCTCTCCGCAGTGGCGCACGAACGCTGGATCGCGGCGGTCGCGACCAACAGCTGGGCGGCGATGCGCGCGCTCGACGCGATGGCCCCGGTGTTCACGAGCGTCGGCCAGCGTGCCGACAGCAGCGTCGCCGATGCAAGGCTCAAGGCCGCGTTCGATGCGCCGCGGGGCACGCGCATGGTCGATGTCGGCGTGGTCGCGGACGCGATGGAGGGACGGCCCGTGCTGGGCGCGGACTATGCGATCGCGCCGGCGCTGCACCAGCCGCTCGAAACGCGCTGCGCGGCCGCCGCGCCCGACGGCAGCCGCATGCGCGTCTGGGTGGCGACGCAGGCCCCCGGCTTCTGCCGTGCCGCGGTCGCACGCGCACTGGGCGTATCGGACGCGCGCATCGCGCTGTTCCAGATGCCGGGCGGCGGCGCGTTCGGGATCGGCTATGAAAGCGATGCCGCGGTGCAGGCGGCGCTCGTCGCGCGCTCGGTGGGGCGGCCGGTGCAGCTGCTGTGGTCGCGGACCGAGGAGATATTGCGCGACCTGCCTAGGCCGGCGGCGCGCGTGCGGATGCGCGCGACGCTGTCGTCGGGCGCCACCATCGACGCCTGGCACGCCGCCATCGCCGCCCCGCCCGCGCGGCATGAATGGCGCGAACGGCTGGGAGGCGCGCGTGCGGACCAGGCGATGCACGAGGCGAATGGCCGCGCCGATGCGGCCGCCGTGGCGGGCGCGCGGCCTCCCTACGCCATCCCCAACCTCGCGGTCGATCATCTGCCGGTGGACGTCACCCTGCCCGCCGGACGCTGGCCGGCCGACGCGATCGGCCAGACCATATTCTGCACCGAAACATTCGTCGACGAACTCGCGCGCGCGGCACAGGCCGACCCGTTCGTGTTCCGCATCGGCATGCTGGGCGGCGCCCCGCGTCTTGCCGCCTGCCTGCAGGCGGCGACCGCGCTGGGCGGATGGGAAGGTGGCCAGTCGGGATCGGGGCAGGGGATCGCCGTCGCCTCTCTGCGCGGCAGCCATATCGCGGTGATGGCGGTCGCGCGCCCTGGCGAACGCGGGTTGATCGTCGATCGGCTGGTGGCCGCGGTCGATGCCGGGCGGGTGCTCAACCCGGGGCTGGTGCGGCAACAGATAGAGGCCGGACTGTTGTTCGGGCTCGCGGCGGCGACCGGCGCGACCGCGCGCTACGGCCGCGGCCTCGCGCGCGCGCGGCGGCTCGCGGATATCGGCCTGCCCCGTCTTGCCCAGACGCCGGCCATCGAGATCGAGCTCATGCCGAGCGGCGCCGCGTCGGGCGGCTATGAGGAGATCGGCATCCCCGCCGTCGCTCCGGCGATCGCCAATGCCCTTTTCACCGTCACCGGGCAGCGCATCCGTCGCCTGCCCCTCAGTACGAAGCCCCTGCCATGACCCCGGATATTTCCCCCTCCCCCGCGGCGCGCGCCGACGCCGCGCCAGCCGATCATCCGGCCATCGCGCCGGCGCGCGTGGGCGTCCTCCTCGTCAATCTCGGCACCCCCGATGCGCCCGACGCGCCTTCCGTGCGGCGCTATCTCGCCCAATTCCTCTCCGACCGGCGCGTCGTCGAAATCCCGCCGCTCCTGTGGCAGCCCATCCTGCGCGGCATCATCCTGCGCACGCGTCCGCGCAAGTCGGCACAGGCCTACGCGCAGGTGTGGAGCGAGCAGGGCTCGCCGCTCGCCGCGATCACCGCCGCGCAGGCCGCGGACCTTGCTTTGCGCATGGGCGGCACGGCGCTGGTGCGCCATGCGATGCGCTATGGCCGGCCGGCGATCGACGCCACGCTCGCCGAGATGAAGGCGGCGGGCTGCGAGCGCATCCTGATCGCGCCCCTCTATCCGCAATATTGCGCGGCGACGACGGCGACGGCGAATGACGCGGCTTTCGCGGCGCTGGCCGGTATGCGCTGGCAACCGGCCATCCGCACGCTGCCGCCCTATCATGACGACGCCGGTTACATCGCGGCGCTGGCGGCCTCGCTTCGCGAGGGGCTGGCCGGGCTGGACTTCGAGCCCGACGCGATCCTGGCGAGCTTTCACGGCATGCCGCAGCGCACGCTGGAACTCGGCGATCCCTATCATTGCCACTGCCGCAAGACCGCGCGCCTGCTGAGCGAGGCGATGGGCCGTCCGATCGAGGTCGCGTTCCAGTCGCGTTTCGGACGGGCGAAATGGCTGGAGCCCGCGACCGATGCGACACTGGCGCGGCTGGCGGCATCGGGTGTGCGGCGCATCGCACTGATCGCGCCCGGTTTTTCTGCGGACTGCCTGGAAACGCTGGAGGAACTCGCCATTCGCGGCCGCGAACAATTCGAGGAAGCGGGCGGCGAGCGCCTCGCCTATCTGCCCTGCCTCAACGCATCAGAAACCGGCATGACGATGATCGAAAGGCTCGTGCGCCGTGAACTTTCCGGATGGATCGAGCCAGCCGACGGGAACGATCACGCGCTGCGCTGAACCATCGTCTGGTTGGGCGAAGCGGCGAGCCAGGCAAGGTCGACCTTTTCCGCGAACGCGAGCCCGCACCGCCCCTCGGCCCACCACACCGCGCGCACATCGACCTCGGGGCCGTCCTGGATGACCAGTCGGCCGCGTGTCCCGGCGGCGACGAATATCGGCAGTTCGACCATCGAACCCGATTCACTGATGTTGCGCAGGCGCACGCCCTGCCGCTGACCATCGCTTATGAATTCGGCCCGGCGCAGGATCGACAGGCGCGGCGCACGGCTGGTCTTGTGGCCGACCTTGCTGGCGGCGCCTCCATCGAGTCCCATCTTGTCGCTGAGCTCGGCGACCTCGAGCGGCGGTCCGTAGTAGAAGCCTTGAATATGCGAGCAGCCGAGCCGACGGATCAATTCGATCTCGTCCTCGGTTTCCGCGCCTTCCGCCGTCGTTTCCATTCCCAGCGCCTCGGCCAGCGTCACGATCGAGCGGATGATCGCGGCATTCTGGTTGTTGCCGAGCGTCGCGCCGCGCACGAAGCTCTGGTCGATCTTGATCTTGTTGAGCGGCGCACGCTGCAGATAGCCGAGCGAGGAATAGCCGGTACCGAAATCGTCGAGCGCGAGGCGGACACCGATGCGTTTGAGCGTTTCGAACTGGCGCTCGGCATTGCCGCCCTCGGCCATGAACACACCTTCGGTGATCTCCAGTTCAAGCCGCTGCGGTGCCAGGCCAGTCTGCGCGAGCACCTGCGCGACGAGCGTGGGAAAGGCGGGATTGGCGAACTGTACCGGCGATACGTTCACGGCAACGCGAGCGGGAATCGCCCAGCGCGCGGCTTCCTCGCAGGCCTTGCGCAGCACCCACTCGCCGACACGCTCGATGAGCGATGACTCCTCTGCGATCGGAATGAATTCGGCGGGCGAGATGGGACCGTCGGTGGGATGGTTCCAGCGCAGCAGCGCCTCGAAACCGGTGACCCGCTCACCCTTGCAGGAGACGACCGGCTGGTAGACGAGCCTGAGGCCGCTGCGTTCGACCGCGTCGGTCAGGTCCTTTTCCAGCTTGTTGCGGCGGTCGGCGGCGGCATGCATCGATGCCTCGTAGAAACGATGCACGCCGCGCCCTGCCGCCTTGGCAGCATAGAGCGACAGGTCGGCATTGCGCGTCAGCTCGTTGTCGTCGCGGCCGTCGTCCGGCGCGATGGCGATGCCGATCGACACGCCGATCGATACCTGGTTGCGATCGATCGAATAGGGTCGTGAGACCGACTCGATCACCGATTTGGCGATGGCTTCGAGCTGGCTGCGGCTGGTCTTGCCCGGCAGCACGATCTTGAACTCGTCTCCGCCCAGTCGGCCCACATGCCCATGGCTGCCGATGACGTTGACCAGCCTTTGCGCCACCTGCTTGAGCAGCATGTCGCCGGCGGGATGACCGAGCGTGTCGTTGACGTTCTTGAAGCGGTCGAGATCGAGCAGAAACAAGGTGGCTGGCCGTGTCGAACCCGCCTGACCGAGCAAGGCCTGGCGCAGGAGATTGCCGATCTCGGAGCGGTTGGCGAGGCCGGTCAGCGCATCGAACCGCGCCAGCCGCGCTACTTCCGCTTCCGAGCGGCGGATTTCGGTCAGATCGGACCCGGTGCCGATGAAGCCGCGCAACTGATCGAAACGGTCGTACACGGGTCGACCCGAAATCGACCAATAGCGTTCGTCGCTCGAAGCGGCGCGAATCGACATGTCGGAAAAGGCGGTTTGCGTGGACAGGAGGAACGGTATCGTGCGCTCACCCATCGGGGCGCCGGCGCTGCCCGCCTCGGGCGCGGCGATGCTGGCGAGGGGGCGACCGACCATATCCTGTGGTTCGTGGCCAAGCAGCTTGGCGACGCGACCCGACAGGTAGAGTATGCGCCCGCGACGATCGGTTTCCCAGAACCAGGCGGAGCCGCTGTTCTCCAATTCGTCGAGCAGGCGCGCCGGACGGCTCGCTTCCAGTTCCGCCTTCCACAGCGAACGGGCCTGCGCGAAATCCGCGCGCGCCGAAGCGGTCGCGACGAGGGTGGTGCACAACAGCATCGGCGCCAGAATGCCGAGCGCCATGGCGGATCCCAGCGATGCGACGATCGACACCATCAGCGCCGTGGCGAAGGCGAGCATCGTGATCGGCAACCGCGCCAGCGCGCCCATGATGACGAAACCGGACGCGACGATGATGAACAGGCCGGACAGGGAATAGCCGCTCGCCGACACCGAGTAGGAAAGGCGGCCGCATGCCGCGCCCATCGCCGCCGCTATGGCGGTCAGAATGATCACGCGCAGGTGCGGCCGTGTCTCCAGCACCGGTTTGACGTGCCGCACCGCAAACGGCAGGAGGCCGACCACAACCATGATGGCAAGCGTCACGGCGCCGCCGGGCTGGCCGATCAACCAACTTCCGTGCGGCGCAATGCTGAGCGCCGCCGCGGTGAGGACGGCGGGCCACAGGTGCAGAAAGCTGGCGATGCGGCGATCGAGCGCGACCGCGTCGAACGGCGATTCGCTTGCGGCAATACCGAATTGAACGGCCAGGCTTGCGCGGCGCGCGGAGGTCGCGGCGGCGATATCGTCCTGGTCCCTGATATCCGGTCGGTTCTTCATCCCGATGCGCTGTGCACGAAAAGTGCAAAGCAACGCTTAATCATGCTGCGCCAACACTCTGTGACGTGTCCGGCAACTTGCGGCCCGCCCTTCCGCTGCTATCCAGACGGTCGAAAGCGCCAGCAAAGGTGGGAGAGGGAAGATGCACAGGATTGCCATCGTCACGGGCGGGACACGCGGCATCGGCGAGGCGATCTGCCTTGCACTCAAGCAGGCGGGCGCGACCGTGGTCGCCAACTATGCGGGGAATGAGGAAAAAGCCGCGGCCTTCACCGCCGCTACGGGCATCGCCGCCTATCGCTGGGACGTCGGGGACTATGCCGCCTGTCAGGACGGCTGCGCGCGTGTGGCGGCGGAGGTGGGACCGATCGACATCCTCGTCAACAACGCCGGCATCACCCGCGACGGTACGCTCCAGCGCATGACCCTCGACATGTGGGAGGACGTCATCCGCATCAACCTCGGCGGCTGTTTCAACATGGCCAAGGCGGTGTTCCCTGGAATGAAGGACCGCGGCTGGGGCCGCATCGTCAACGTCGGCTCGATCAACGGGCAGGGCGGCCAGTATGGCCAGGTCAACTACGCCGCCGCCAAATCGGGCATCCATGGCTTTACCAAGGCGTTGGCGCAGGAGGGCGCGAAGGTCGGCGTGACGGTGAATGCGCTGGCGCCGGGCTATATCGATACCGACATGGTGGCCGCCGTGCCCGAGGCGGTGCTGGAAAAAATCGTCGCGAAGATTCCGGTCGGCCGCCTCGGCAAGGCCAGCGAGATCGCCCGCGGCGTCGCCTTCCTCTGCTCGGAGGACGCAGCATTCGTGACCGGGTCGACGCTGTCGATCAACGGCGGGCAGCACATGTACTGATGCAGCGGCAAGAGGCGTCGCCCGCGACGATCTATCGCGCGGCGACGAAGCGCAGCATCACCATCGCGGGTCATCCCACCTCGATTCGAATCGAACCCGCCTTTTGGCAGGCGCTGCTCGTGGAGGCCGATTCGCAGGGATTGCCGGTGAGCGCCCTTGTCGCGGACATCGACGCGCAACGGCTGACGGTCGACGATCCGCCCAACCTCGCAAGCGCCATCCGGCTGTGGCTGTTCGCACAGGGAAGCGGCCCCGCGCCCGGCTAAGCCACTGTTTCAGACGCGAAACAAGAAGGGGCGCCCAAACAATGGGCGCCCCTTGAACTTGTTAGGCTAGAAACCTGAAGCGATCAGCCTGCTCGATTAGAGCGGCGGAATCGACGTTCCGGTCTCTCTGCCACCGAAAAATGCTTCGGCGATGATCGAGATCATGGCGCTGCTCCACTGTTGGTTGCCAACATTGGTTAAGCGATCGGTAACCACAACGCAAGGGCGCGCGAACTAACAAGGCGGCAAAAGGTTGCGACCGTTGCGCAGCCGTTAAACATATCTTCACTGGCCGGGCGCAGAGCGGATCATGAATGATGCCGCTGCGTCCACCAGGCTTCGATGCCCATGCGCTTTCCGGCCAATCGTCGGGCGATGTCGGTCGCGGCATCCGCGCGGGCGAATTCCGGCTGGTCTATCAGCCGAAACTGCACGTGCGGCGGGGCCGCATCGACAGCGCCGAGGCGCTCGTCCGCTGGGACCATCCGGACGAGGGCATGATGCTGCCCGACCGCTTCATCGAGCAAAGCGAGATCTCCGGCAGCATCGCCGCGCTCACGGTCTGGACGCTGCAGCAGGCAATCGCCGACCAGCAGGCGTTCCGCCTGCATGGCCACGCACTGCGACTTTTCGTGAATCTCTCGGCGCAACTGCTGACCGAGGAAGCAACAGTGCTGGCGCTGTGCGCCCTGGCGCGCACGGACGGCGCCGATATCGGGATCGAGGTGACCGAGCGATCGGTGATCGCCGATCCGGCGCTCGCCTTCGCCAATATCCGCCGGTTGCGCGAAGCCGGCCTGTGCATCGCCATCGACGATTATGGCGCTGGCCTCTCGTCGCTGACCTATCTCAAGCAGATCGAGGCCGACGAGCTCAAGATCGACAAAAGCTTCATCACCGCGCTCGGCACCAGCCATCGTGATCCGCTGATCGTGCGCTCGACCATCGACCTCGCGCACGCGCTGGGCATGACGGTGACGGCCGAGGGGGTCGAAACGCCGGCGGCGCACGCGCTGCTCAGCGTCATGGGCTGCGACATGGTGCAGGGCTATCTGATCGGCCGGCCGATGAAGCCGGAAGCCTTTCTGGACTATCTGACAAACTTCGACCCCGCCACCATCACCGTCCCCAATGATGGCCGCGTACTGCGCGACCATAGATTCTGGCGGCGCGCGGGATGACCAGATGGCTGGCCTTGGTGCTGGCCATGTTCCTGCTAGCCGGCGGAAAGCCGGCCGCGGCGCATGACGGCGGCGACTTCATCGATGAGATGACCATCCCCCTGGCTGTCGATCCAGCCACCGCGGCGGTGCGCGCCGACCGCGAGATTGCCGCGCACCGAGCACGCGAAAACCAGGTTCATCTCGGTGCCGCGCATTGGGTTCGTGCACAGGCCGCATTCAGGCTGGGTGATGTCGAAGCGGCGCGGGCGCACCTCGACGCGGTGCGACGCTTGCGCATCACGGGCCAAGCAGGGCGCCGTATCGCCGGCTACACCGAACTGCTGCAGGGCTTGCTGGAGCGCGCTGCGGGCAACTACGCGGGCGCTTTCAACGATTTTCGGTCAGCGCAACGGCATTTCATCGGCGCGGGGGATCAGCGGGGGCAGGGATTGGCGTTGCAGTCGGTCGGTGTGCTATATTCCGACGTTGGCAATGGCCAGG
>CBDUBN010000015.1:0-28604 GCA_965365395.1 uncultured Sphingomonas sp. | reverse complement strand
CCCCGCCGCAGCACGGCATCGAGCAGCTTCAGCGCGGCGATCCGGGAGGCAAGGCCGGTGACGGGGGGTGAAGGCGGGGGCATCGTCCGCGCGGTAGGGCGCACATGGCTGCGCAGCAAGGCCGGCGCCGTCTTGCGCGCGCCCCGCCCGAGCCTATCTAGCGTGTATGAGCGATCCCGACACGATCGGCGGCACACCGCGCGCGCGCACCCGGCCACCGGGCACGCGCGCGCCCGGCGGCTGGAAGCGCGACGACGGCCCGCCGCTGCCAAAGGCTGTCGAGTTCGTCGGCCAGTCGATCAAGGGGCGGCCCGATCCGGTGCGTTACGGTGATTGGGAAAAAGCGGGCATCGCCATCGATTTCTGATACGCTCCGCTGATGAGCGATGTTGCCAGTCCAGCCGACTCGCCGGAAACGCTGCGAGAGCTCGTCTATCGCCACCGGTTGCCCGTACGCCTGTGGCATTGGATCAATGCCGCCGCGATTGTCACCCTGTTCATGAGCGGGCTGATGATCTTCAATGCGCATCCGCGCGCCTATTGGGGTCATTACGGGGCGGCGGCGACGGGAGGGCCCGATCCGGCCTGGATCGAGATCGCACCCAATGCGGCCGGGCGGGGCGAGGTCCGGTTTCCGGGCCTCGGCCTCGCCATCCCGACCGATGGCGTTCTTGGGCGGGCGGACGATGCCGACGGCACCTCGCGTACCCGCGCCTTTCCCTACTGGCTGACCATCCCCTGGAAATATGATCTTGCCTTCGCGCGCGGCTGGCATTTCTTCGCCGCCTGGGTGTTCGCTTTCGGCTTTCTCCTGTTCTTCATCTGGGCGCTCGTTTCGCGTCATGCCAGCCGCGATCTGACGCCGCAGTTGGCGGAGCTCGCTCCACGCCATCTGCTGCACGAGGTCGCGGACCATGCGCGGCTGCGCTTTCCCACCGGCCCCGCCGCCGCCCGCTTCAACAGCCTTCAGAAGATCAGCTATTTCCTCGTCGTCCTGGTGTTCGTGCCGCTGATGATCTTTTCCGGCCTCGCCATGTCTCCGGCGATCGATGCCGCCTGGCCGTGGGTCGTGGACATGTTCGGCGGCCGTCAGACCGCACGGTCCATCCATTTCATCATCTGCTGGACGCTGTTCGCCTTCACGGTCGTTCACCTTGCTATGGTCGTGCTCGCCGGCCCGGTGAACGAGGTGCGCTCGATGATCACCGGCTGGTTCCGCCTGCCGCCCGATCGACCCGTCCGCATGACGCCCATGGCCGAGGAGCATATGCCATGACCGGCGTACCGACGCGCCGCGCCCTCATGGGCGGGCTTGCCGCAGGCGGCGGCCTGCTGCTGACCGGGTGCGACGCGCCGTCGGTCGAGCCGCTCAACCTGGGCCTGCATCGCCTGCTCGGCGGGCGCGATGCGCTGGCGCGCGAATTCCGGTTCGAGGATCGCTCCCCGCTGTTCAAGACCAATGGCAACACCATGCCCGCGTCCGCCGCCTATCAGGCGCACATGGCCAGCGGTTTCGCCGACTGGCGGCTGATCGTCGACGGACTCGTCGTGCGGCCGCTGGCGCTCAGCCTGGCGCAGCTTGCGGCCATGCCGTCGCGCACCCAGGTGACGCGGCATGATTGTGTGGAGGGCTGGAGCGCGATCGGCGAATGGACCGGCACCCCGCTCTCCGCCGTTCTGC
Organism: uncultured Sphingomonas sp.; assembly: GCA_965365395.1. GTDB lineage: Bacteria > Pseudomonadota > Alphaproteobacteria > Sphingomonadales > Sphingomonadaceae > Sphingopyxis. The sequence goes on along the minus strand of CBDUBN010000015.1, from coordinate 26,923 downwards.
GCCTGGCCGGCGCGCGGCGGAGCGCGCGCTATGCCGTCTTCCACTGCGCGGACGATTTCGACGGCGTTCCCTATTACGAATCGATCGACATGGTCGATGCCATGCACCCGCAGACGATCCTTGCCTGGGGCATGAACCGCATGCGCCTGCCCATCGCGCATGGGGCGCCCCTGCGCCTGCGCGTCGAGCGGCAGCTGGGTTACAAGCATGCGAAATATGTCATGCGGGTCGAACTGCGCGACCGGCTGGACGATCTCTATCTGGGTAGGGGCGGCTATTGGGAGGATCACCACGCCTACCAATGGTATGCGGGGATCTAGCGCGGCCGTTCCGCTGTCGCTTCAACCGAATGGAAAAAGCCCGGCCGCATGCGCGTCCGGGCTTTGTTTTGGGCGGCCACCGGCCGCCCCGTGCGCCATTCCTAGAAGTTGAAGCCGACCGCCACGCCATAGCGGCGCGGATCGAGCGTGAAGATGTTGGTGAACAGTCCGGAGGACTGATCGGTCACATACAGGCCCGTCGTCGAATCCGAATCGAAGATGTTCTGGATGAACGCGCGGGCGAACCAGCGCTGGTCGGGGCCGTTGAGCTGGATCTGGGCGTTGGCCTGGGCATAGCCGTTGATCCGGTTGATCCGGCCGTTGAAGATATTGCCGTAGCTGTCGCCGGTATAGGTGAGATCGAACCGCGGCACGAGGCTCATGCCGTTGTCGAACTCGGCCTCATACTGCACGCCGAACGATGCCTTGACGTTGGGCGCCTGCGGCAGATCGTTGCCGCGGATGTTCACCGCAACGCCCGAATTGAGCACCTGGAAGTTCGCGCCCGCATTCGCCGCCAGCACCGCGCAGATGCCGAACGCCCCGGTCGAGGCGATGCCACTGTCGACGCCGAACCCGGTCGGTCCGCGCAGGCCGAGCCCGGCGTTGACCGCGGTGACGAAGGCGTTGGTCGCCGCGGCGTTGCCCGCGGCCACGGGCACGACGGCGCAGTTCGACCCGTTGGTCACATCCTTGATGATGACCGCATCGCTGCGGCCGCCGCCCGGATCGCGCGGGTTGGACAGGAATTTGTCCGATGACACCTCGGTGTTGAGGTAGCTGAAGCCGAAATTGACGGTCAGCTCGCGCGATGGACGGATGATGCCCTCGACCTCGATGCCCCAGATGTCGGCATCGACATTGTCGTTGACCGACGTGCGCGCGACGATGCGGCTGAGCTGCAGATCCTTGTACTGATAGTAGAAGCCCGTGACGTTAAGCGTCAGCGCACCGAACTGGTTCTTCGATCCGATTTCGAAGGCGTTGACGATTTCGGGCGTGAAGCTGTCCTCGACCGCGAACACGGGCGACAGCGGCGGATTGATGCCGCCCGATTTATACCCGCGCGAATAGGAGGCGTAGATGAGGTTGTCGGGCGTGATCTGATAGTCGATGACCGCGCGTCCGGTGAACTCGTCGAACGAGACGTCGCGTTCCTGGAAAGGCTCGCACCCGGACAGGTTCGCGGGGGTCAGCCGGCCCGATGCCGTCGTCGACGTGATCGAACAGACCGTCGCCGGGTCGGCATCGAACGGCTGGAGCCGCGAGGCCGCCGGAGCGCCGGTGACCGCGAAACCGTTCACGAACGGCGAATCGAACGCATTGGTGGTGCCGAACGAAGTCAGGAAATTCGCCAGCGTCGTGCGGGCGCGAACGAATTTCTCGTCGTTGTTGTAGCGAAGCCCCAGCGTAATCTTCAGCGCGTCGCTGACCTGGAAATAGGTCTCGCCGAAGATGCCGTAGCTGGTGACCTCGAGCAGGTCGGTGTTGCTGCGGAAGAAGGGCGTGGCGAGATAGCCCGGCCCCGGCGGCTGCGCGCCCGGGATCGCGGCGAGCCCGGCGCGGCCCAGTGCGTTGAACGTGCCCAGGATGCCGCTCAGATAGTCGATGCCGAAGCTGTTGACGTAATAGCTGTTCTCGCTGTTCGTGAAATCCGAATAGATGCCGCCCAGCAGGAAGTTGAACGCGCCGTCCCAGTCGGACGAAATGATGAGTTCGCCGGTATAGCTTTCATTGTCGTTGTTCGACCGGTCGAAATCCACCGGCGTGCTGGCGCACACGCTGTTGCCGCCATAGACGCCCGTGCCTGTCTCCTCGGCCGCGCTGGTGCACAGTGGCCCCGCCGGACCTTGCGGGATCAACGCGCTGGCGATGGGCGTGAAATAGGACGCCGGCAGGCCCGGGATGGCACCGGCCGCCGCCGCGGCGAGCGTGCCGAGCCCGGGTGCGAACACCGCGCGGTTCTGGACCGACAGATTGTAATCCTGGCTGCTGTCGACCTTCACCCGCTGGTAGGTGCCCGACAGCGATACCGAGATGCCGTTGTCGAAATCATGCTCGATATGCGCCTGGCCGATGATTTCCTCGGCGAAATAGCGCGAAGGGCTGTCGGTGTTGACCGTGCGCACGTCCTGCGGGCTCAGCGCGCCGGCCAGACTGTCGGTGCCGTACAGGCTGCCGAGCCCGAAGGCCGACGGGATGCCGTTGATCGTCAGGAATTCACGACTGGTCAGCACGCCGACGAAGGTCGAGTTGCCGTTGGTCACGCCGGCGTCGCGCCGGTTGTTGAGGCAGCCGAGCACGCCGGTCGGGTCGCGCTGGCACCGCTGCTTCTGGATGCGCAGACGGTCGTCGTTCTCGCGGAAATAATAGCCGAGCAGGTCGACCGTCGTGTTCTCGGTCGGCTCCCAGCGGATCGATCCGCGCACGCCATAAAGGTCGCGCCCGTCGAGATCGCCGCCATCGAACAGATTGTCGGTGAAACCGTCGCGATTGAGGTAGACCCCTGCCACGCGCACGCCGATGGTCTCGCCGACGGGAACGTTGATGAAGCCCTTGGCCTTCATGCTGTTGTAATTGCCATATTCGAACTCGGCGCCCGCGCCGAAGCCCGACAGGTCGGGCCGTGCGCTGCGGAAGTTGATGACGCCGGATGTCGCGTTGCGGCCGTACAGCGTACCCTGCGGCCCGCGCAGCACCTCGACCTGCGCGAGGTCGAAGAACTCGGTCTCGAAGATGCGCGTGCCGTACAGCGGCTGGTCGTTCAGGTGGATGGCGGTGGCGCTGTCGCAGCTGACGCCGACACACAGATCGCCGATACCGCGGATGGTGAAGCTCGCGCCGGTGAAGTTGCCCTTGGAGAAGACGACGTTCGGCAGCGTCAGCTGCAGGTCGGACGTATTCTCGATCTGTTGCGCCTCGAGGCTTTCGGCCGAAAAGGCACTGACCGCGATCGGCACGTCCTGCAATCGCTGCGACTGACGCTGGGCGGTGACGACGATATCGCCCGCCTGCACCTCGTCGTCGGCTTGCGGCGCCGCGATGGTGGGCGTGCTATCCTGCGCCCAGGCAGGTGTGGCGACTGCCATCGCCAGTGCCGAAGCGCCGATCAGGTTGCGAACTCGCATGCGGTGGTCCTCCCTCTCAAATCCCAACGGCTGTATGCACAGCCGGCGAAGCGCCGCTCCGGTGAACGGCTCCCGTCGGGGAGGGGGTCGGCTTCGGGTTCCGGCGCCGCCTGTGGAGCGTGTCGCCGTGCCCGTCGGCGCGGTCTGCGCCGCGCTCGAACGGGCAAAATGTGCGGACAAGTTGGGCACGCGTCAACAGGAAAGCGCGCCCTTGGCCGCTTTTGTCGAAAACCGGGTATGGCGCCGCGCCGATGCCGCGAGACTACGGCGCCATGCTACTTTCGTTAAGGCGTGCGAACCCCGGTATCGTCCCGCATAGCGATGACCTGTTGCGTAAATGCCACGCTGTACCGGTGCCTCCGTCGCGGAACGGCAGGCGATATTGACGCGCGCCCTACGTGCCGCAAAGGCTGCCTGCAGAAGGCACACCCGTCGCGGAGCCGCAAAAAGCGGACGGCGGCGGGGAGATAGCCGCTCGCCCCTCGCAGGAGAAGTCCCTTGAAGATCACCCGTACGCTGCTTCTCGGCGCGACCATGCTCGCGCCCGCTCTTACCCTGTCGGCGACCGCGCACGCGCAGGAAACGCCGCCCCCCGCCAATCCCTCCTCGCCCGCAATTCCGTCCGACGAGACCGAGAATGTCGACGAGGGCAACGACATCATCGTTACCGCGTCCAAGCGCGAACAGACGCTGCAGGACACGCCGATCGCGGTGTCGGTGACCACGGCGGAGACGATCGAGCAGGCGCAGGTGCGCGATCTGCTCGACGTGCAGACGCTCATTCCCAGCTTGCGCGTGTCGCAGCTGCAAAGCTCGGCCAACACCAATTTCATCATCCGCGGCTTCGGCAACGGTGCCAACAATGCGGGTATCGAGCCGTCGGTCGGCGTGTTCATCGACGGCGTCTACCGCTCGCGCTCGGCCGCGCAGATCGGTGACTTGCCCAATCTGCGCCGTATCGAGGTGCTGCGCGGTCCCCAGTCGACACTGTTCGGCAAGAATGCGTCGGCAGGCATCATCTCGGTCGTCACCGCGCCGCCGTCGTTCGATTTCGGCGGTTCGGTCGAGGCCAGCTACGGCAACTACAACGCCATCGTCGTCAAGGGCGACGTCACCGGCCCGATCACCGATACCATCGCCTTCAGCCTGGCGGGCAACTACAACCGACGCGACGGCTATGCCGACGACCTGTTCCTGGGTGAGGAGGTCAACGACCGCAACCGCTACGGATTCCGCGGCCAGCTCCTGTGGGAGCCGAGCGACGCGCTGCGCGTGCGCCTGATCGGCGACTTCGACAATATCGACGAGAATTGCTGCATCGCGGGGAACGTCCGTAACGGGCCGACAGGCGCGATCGTGCAGGCGCTGGCCGGCGGCCGCGGCATCGATCCCGAAAACCTCTTCTCCTACGACGTCTTCAACAACTTCCTGTCGACCAACGAAATCCAGAATTACGGCGGTTCGGGCCAGATCGATTATGAGGTCGGCGCGTTCACGCTGACCTCGATCACCGCCTATCGCCAGGTGCGCGCGGATACCAACCAGGATTCGGACTTCACCGGCGCCGACCTCATCGGTCAGAACAGCCAGGATCTCGACATCGATACTTTCACGCAGGAACTGCGGATCGCGTCGGATTTCGACGGGCCGTTCAACTTCCTGCTCGGCGGCTATTATTTCAACGAGAAGATCGATCAGCAGAACGACATCCGCTTCGGTACACAGTTCCGGCCGTTCGCGGGCGCGCAGATCAACCCGGCGGCCTTTGCTGCCGGCGGCGTCAACGGCGCGAACGCGGTCGTCGCGGGTCTGGAAGCGCAGCTCGGCGCGCTGACCGGCAATCCGGCGGCATTCACCGGCCGCTTCTTCCGCGCGGGCGACGGGCTCGACGAGCAGTACAACCTCAAGGACGAAGCCTGGTCGATCTTCGGCACCGTCGATCTCGACCTGACCGACCGGCTCACGCTGTCGGCCGGTCTGAACTATACCCAGGATCGCAAGCGCTTCTCGACCAACGTCGTCAGCACCGACACCTTCTCCGGGCTGGATCTGACCGCAATCGGGCGGACCGCGATCACGCAGCAGGGGATCGCCACCACGGTGGGTCAGGCGCTCGGTCTGGGCCGGCTTGCGACCGCCGCCGAGATCGGCGCGTTTGCGGGGGCCCAGCCGGTGGCTTTCGGCCAGATCAGCGCCGGTGCCGCGGCTTTTGCCGCTGCCAACCAGGGCAACCCTGCGGTCAACCCGCTGCTCGCGCTGCGGCCGTTCCAGTTCCTGCCGCCGTTCCTCAACGTGCCAAACGCGGTGGAGACTGGCCGGACGAGCGATAACGACCTCGCTTATTCGGCGCGCGTTTCGTACGAGCTCACTGACACCGTCAACATCTACGCGACCTATGCGACTGGCTTCAAGGCGAGCTCGGTCAACCTCAGCCGCGACAGCCGCCCGACCGCGGGCGATCTGACGACCATCCGCGGTCTCGGTCTGGCGACGCCTAACCTGACCTCGGGCTCGCGTTTCGCCGGCCCAGAGGAATCGGAGGTCTATGAGTTCGGCCTGAAGGCGCAGTGGGACCGGGTCGCGGTGAACATCGCCGTTTTCGACCAGACAGTGCAGGGCTTCCAGTCGAACACCTTTACCGGCACCGGCTTCGCCCTCTCCAACGCCGGCGAACAGTCGGTGCGCGGGTTCGAGTTCGATGGCTCGGTCAATCCGGTCGACCCGCTGACGATCACGCTGGCTGTCACCTACCTGGATCCGGTGTACGACAGCTTCGTGAACACCGGCATCGCGATTCCGGGACAGCCGACCCCGGGCCAGGGCGGCCCGCAGGTCGACCTGTCGGGCGAACAGCCGGCGGGTATCCCCGAACTGTCGTTCAACATCGGCGGCGCCTACACGCACGAATTCGGCGATGACAATTCGCTGACGCTGCGCGCGGACTATGCCTACCAGAGCCCGGTCGAAATTCTGGAGACGCTGCCGGGCTTCAAGCGCGAGCAGCAGAGCCTGAACGGCGCCCTGATACTGAACCTGTCCAACGGACTGGAGCTCAGCGTCTGGGGCCGCAATATCCTCAACCAGCGCTACATCACCACGGTATTCCCGTCGGTCGCGCAATCGGGCAGCGTTTCCGCCTATCCAAGCCTGCCGCGCACCTACGGCGTCAACGCCCGCTTCCGCTTCTGATCGGCGCCGACAGGCTGACCTTCGAGGGCCGGTCCGCGCTGCGCGGGCCGGCCCTTTTCCTTGCATCGACGCCCCTGCCCCGCCAGACGTGGACAGTAACGAAAAGGACTCTTGCGTGAGCGACGCCGACCCCCGCCTGACCCCCCCGAACGCCGACGACGGCAAGCTCGCCGTGCCGCCGCACGTCGCCGATGCGGTGCGCACCATCATCGAATGGGCGGGCGACGACCCGACCCGCGAAGGATTGCTCGACACGCCCAAACGGGTCGCGCGCGCGTGGAAGGAATATTGCTCCGGCTATCACGAGGATCCGGCGATTCACCTCAGCCGCACCTTCGACGAGGTCGGCGGCTATGACGAGCTGGTGTTGCTCAAGGACATCCCGTTCCAGTCGCATTGCGAGCATCATATGGCGCCGATCACCGGCAAGGCGTCGATCGCCTATATGCCGCGCGACCGCGTGGTCGGCATTTCCAAGCTCGCGCGCGTGCTGAACGGCTATGCGCGCCGCCTGCAGGTGCAGGAACGGCTGACGGCCGAAGTCGCCAAATGCATCTGGGACAATCTCAATCCGCACGGCGTCGCGGTGGTGATCGAAGCGCAGCACGGGTGCATGACGGGGCGCGGCGTGCGGACGCCCGGTGTCGGCATGGTCACCAGCCGCCTGCTCGGCTGTTTCCTGGACGACCATCGCAGCCGCAAGGAAGTGCTGAGCCTGATGGGCTATTGAACGTGACGCGGCGCCGGATCCATACCGTCGACGTCTTCACGAGCGTGCCGTTCAAGGGCAATCCGGTCGCGGTGGTGCTCGATGGCGATGGCCTGACGACCGAGGAGATGCAGGCCATCGCCAACTGGACGAACCTCAGCGAAACAACCTTCGTCCTGCCTGCCACCAATCCCGGCGCAAGCTACGCGCTGCGTATCTTCACCCCCCGCGCGGAGCTCCCCTTTGCCGGACACCCGACCATCGGCAGCGCGCACGCCATCCTGGAAGCAGGGATCGCCCCGTCCGCCGACGGCAAGCTGATCCAGCAGTGCGCCAAGGGACTGATCGCAATCGCCGCGCCGGCAAACTGGCGCGAAGCGGGGCTCTCCTTCCGCCTGCCGGCGCATGCCATGCATCCCGCGCCCGACGCCGACGGCCTGCATCGTGCCCTGGGCAGCGCCGCCGCGTTCATCCACGCGCCCGCCATCGTCGATGTCGGCCCCCGTTGGGTGATCGCGCAATACCCGGACGAAGCCGCCGTCCGCGCACTGACGCCCGATCTCGCCGCGCTCGCCGCCTATGATCGCACCCATGCGACGACCGGTCTCACCGTCTTCGCCGAAGCAGGCGAGGGCGCGGTGACCGTACGCAGTTTCGCCCCCGCCGACGGCATCGCCGAGGATCCGGTCTGCGGCAGCGGCAACGGCGCCGTCGCGGCCTATCGGCTGGAGCACGGCGCGGCGCATACGGGCGAGCGCTATGTCGCCAGCCAGGGCCGCGAAGTCGGGCGCGATGGCACGGTCACCATCCGCTATGCCGAAAATGGCATCCATGTCGGCGGTAGGGCCGTGACCTGCGTCACCGGCAGCATCGCCGTTCCCTAGCGGTGGCGAAGCTCAAGGTCTATCGCACCGCCATCGGCTTTCACGATGCCTATGTCGCGGCGCCCAGTATGAAGGCGGCGCTCGCGGCTTGGGGCGCCGACGCGAACCTGTTCGCGCGCGGGCAGGCGGAGATCGTCACCGAGCAAGCGCTGACCGCCGAGCCGCTGGCGAAACCGGGCGAGGTCGTCAAACGCGCGCGCGGCACCGCGGCCGAACATTTCGCGGCGCTGGGCCCGGTGCCCGAACGCCAACCGGCTCCAGATGTGGAGCCGCCCGCGTCGCGTGGAAAAGCCAGCGCGAAAGCGGTCAAGTCGCCCAAAGCGCTACCCCGCCCCAGCCGCGCGAAGCTCGACGCCGCCGAAGCGGCGCTGCGCCGGGCCGAGGAGCGTCAGGCAGAGGAACGCGCCGCGTTGGCCGCGCGAGAGGCCGCGCTGCGCGAGGAGCGCCGCCGCATGGACGCCGGTCACCGCGCCGAACGCCAGCGCCTATCCGAGGCCCGCCGCGCCGCCGATGCCGCCTATGGCGAAGCGCTGCGCCGCTGGCGGGACACGCACTAAAGAGAAAGGCCGCGCCTCCATCGGAAGCGCGGCCTTTGCGACCCTGCAAGGATCGGCGGCCTAGGCCGCGTCGTCCTGTTCGGCCGTCGCTTCGGCCTGCGTTTCCAGGAACTCGCCCGCGGCCGCCTCGGCTTCCGCTGCCTCTTCCTCGAACTGCTGGTCGATGACGTTGATGCCCTGCGCCTGCAGCTCGGCCTCGTCGGGCGAGCGCGCGACGTTCACCTCGACGGTCACCGACACCTCGGGGTGCAGGTTGACGCGCACGTCCGTCAGGCCGAGCGCCTTGATCGGGCGTTCCAGCACGACCATCGCCTTGGTCACGTCCTTGTGCCCGCCCTCGTGCAGCGCCTCGACGATGTCGCGCACGCTGACCGAACCGTACAGCTGCCCGGCGTTCGACGCCTGGCGGATCAGCACCACCTTGGCGCCGTCCACCGTGCCGGCGACCTTGGCCGCCTCGTCGCGCCGCGCGGCGTTGTCGGCCTCGATGCGTTCGCGGTTGGCCTCGAACACCTTCAGATTGGCGGCGTTGGACCGCAGCGCCTTCTTGTTGGGGAGCAGGAAGTTGCGGGCATAGCCGTCCTTGACGGTCACGACATCGCCGATGCCGCCCAGCTTCTCGATCCGTTCGAGCAGAATGATTTGCATGGACCTGCTCCTACTTCACGATGAACGGCAAGAGGCCGATGTGACGCGCGCGCTTGATCGCGCGGGCCAGCTCGCGCTGCTTCTTGGTGGACACGGCGGTGATGCGGCTCGGCATGATCTTGCCGCGCTCGGACAGGAAACCCGACAGCAGGCGGATATCCTTGTAATCGATGCGCGGTGCGTCCTTCGTCGAGAAGGGGCAGGTCTTGCGGCGGCGGAAAAAGGGACGTGCCATCGTTATTCTCCCCGTCCTTCGTCGCCGTCGCGGTCGCGGCGCCCACGGCCCCCGCGGTCCCCCTTGCGCATCATCACCGACGGCTCGGTGTCGTGCGCGTCGACGCGGATGGTCAGGTAGCGGATGATGTCCTCGTTGATCGACGACTGGCGCTCCAGCTCGGCGACGGTGTCGCCCGGCGCGTCCATCGCCAGCATCACGAAATGCGCCTTGCGGTTCTTCTCGATCTTGTAGGCGAGTTGCTTGAGACCCCAGGTCTCGGTGCGGGCGACGGTGCCGCCGCGCTCTTCCACGATCTTGGTCGCGGACTCCGCCAGGGCATCGACCTGTGCCTGACTGAGGTCCTGACGCGCGAGGAAGACATGCTCGTACAGAGCCATATCGTCACGTCTTTCATTTTGGCCGATCGCTGATGTGCCGCACCGTGCGGCCACCCCTCCGGCTATCGTCTGTCTTGGGTCTCCCGCGCCGCGAGCGGCGAAGGAAGCGGGGCCTATACAGGCACGCGTCGCAAAATCAAGCGAGCCGCGCGAGCAGGTCCTGCGCGAACTCGGTCAACGTATCGTCCCGGGCGCCCAGCACGAGCAGGCGATCGCCATCGCGCGCGCTCGCCAGCATCGCCGCCCCGCACGCCTCGCGTGTCGGCAGGTGCACCGCATCGCCGCCGCCCGCGCGGATCGCGTCGACCAGCGTCTCGCTGCCCACGCTGCGATCGACCGTGCCGCCGAAATAGACCGGATCGCACACCCACAGACGATCGCCCCCGCGCAGGCCGGCGGCGAAACTACGCGCGAGCTCCGCGCCCATTTGCCTGAGCGGCCCATAGCCATGCGGCTGGAAGAAGATGAGCGCGCGCCCCGGCAACGTCGCGACCGCGGCAAGCGTCGCCGCCACCTTGTCCGGATTGTGCGCGAAATCGTCGATGACCGTGATGCCGCGCGCGCTCCCGACCACCTCGTACCGGCGCGCGAGACCCGCGAAGTCGGCGAGCGCCGCCACGCTTTCCGCGACCGGCACGCCGCACGCACGCGTGGCGGCGACGGCGGCGAGCGCGTTCGCGACATTGTGCCGGCCCGGCATGCGCAGGAACGCGCCGTGGCGCGATCCGCCCGCATGCACGGTGAAACGGCAGCCGAACGGCTCGGCCCGAAAATCCGTTGCGCGTACGTGCGCGCCCTCGGCGAAGCCGACCGTGACCGCGCTACCGCCCCGCAGCGCCGCGCTCTCAGCATCGTCGGCGCTGACCACCACCGTCGCCGCCTTGCGCGCGAAATCGCCGAACAACCCGTGCAACTCGTCGATGCTCTTGTGGTCAAGGCTGACGTTGGTCACCACGGCGACGGACGGATTGTAGAGCGCGATCGACCCGTCGCTTTCGTCCACTTCGCTGACATAGGCTTCGGCCCCGCCGGTCAGCGCGCTGGCGAACGGGTCGGCGGCGGTCGCGAAATTGCGCATCACCGCGCCGTTCATCACCGTCGGCATCCGGCCGGCGCGGTTCAGGATCCAGCCGATCATGCCGGTGACGGTCGACTTGCCGCTCGTTCCCGCCACGCCCACGCGGGTCGTGCCGGAGTTGAACAAAGCTGCGTTGAGTTCCGCCCGGGTGACGCGCGCGCACCCCAGCGCGCGTGCTTTCGCCGCGTCGGGCACGCTTTCCTCGATCGCGGCGGATGCGACCAGCGTCTGGGCGTCGCTCTCGATGCCGCTTCCGTCTTGCGGAAACAGGCGCACGCCCTGGCTGCGCAGCCAGTCGAACTTGCCGCCCGTGCGTCCCTGGTCAAGGCTGCGGTCGCTGCCCCACACCTCGGCGCCGCGTGCGCGCAGGATGGTGGCGAGGGGAAGCATGCCCGAACCGCCGATACCGCAAAAGAAATAGCGTTTGTGTGCCGTCATGCCGCCCCGCTATGCGGGCCCAACGCAAAAGCCAACGGGGAAGGCGTCACTTGGTCACACGCATCGGCATCGTCGCCCCCTCGGTCTATCTGCTTCCCCACCATGTCGAGCGGACCGCCGCGCTTTCGCGCACCCACTTCCCCGATGTCGAGCTGGTCTGGCACCCGCAGGTCTACGGCCGCGCACCCAATGAGATCGGCGGAGAGACGGGCTTCGTCGCATCGGACGCCGCGACCGTGCCGCCGGCGGAAAGCCACGGCCATTTCGCAGGGTCGGACGAGCAGCGCGCCGAGGCCTTCATCGAGATGGCCAACCGCGAGGACATCGACGCCATCTGGTTCGCGCGCGGCGGCTACGGCGCGGGGCGCATCGCCATGGACGTGCTGCCGCGCCTGGGGCCCGCTGCCCGCGCGAAGACATATATGGGGTACAGCGACGCGAGCTACCTGCTCGCCATCCTCTATCGCGCCGGTTTCCCGCACCTGTGCCACGGTCCGATGGTCATCGACGGGGCGGAGGAGGCGCGGATGCGCGCGCTCGCCTGGCTCGCGCGAAAGGATCCGCGCAGCCTGGAGCCGGGCCTCAAGGCCGGCGAACGCTACGCCGCCTTCAACCTCATCAGCGCCGCCATGATGGTCGGCACGCCGCTGTGGCCGGATGTGTCTGGCCATGTTCTCATGGTCGAGGAAGTGGGCGAATATCTCTATTCGGTAGACCGCTGCTTCTTCGCGCTCACCAGCGCGGTATGGCGCGGACCTCCGGCAGAGATACGCCTGGGCCAGGTCACCGACATCAAGGAAAACGACCGCCCCTACGGCAAGGACGAGGTCGGCATCGCGCGCGACTGGTGCGCGCGCGCCAACATCCGCTACGGCGGCCGCGCCGAGATCGGCCACTATGCCGGCAACAGGGTCGTTCCGTTCGGACGGTTCGGCTAGCATCCAAGGGGTAGCAATGCGCGCATTCATCTTTCCGGGGCAGGGCAGCCAGGCGGTCGGCATGGGGGCGGCGCTGGCGGCCGCCAGCGGGCACGCGCGCGAGGTGTTCCAGGAGGTCGACGACGCGCTCGGTCAGCATCTCTTCGCATTGATGCGCGATGGACCGGAAAGCGATCTCACCCTCACCGAAAACGCGCAGCCCGCGATCATGGCCAACGCCATCGCCACCTTGCGCGTGCTGGAAACCGAGGGCGGGGTGCGTTTGAGCGAGGCCTGCGCCTATGTCGCGGGACACAGCCTCGGCGAATATACAGCCCTGTGCGCCGCGCGCGCCTTCGACCTCGCGACGACCGCGCGCCTGCTCAAGCTGCGCGGGCAGGCGATGCAGGCCGCGGTCCCGGTGGGAGAGGGCGCGATGGCAGCTCTCCTTGGTGCCGATATAGGGAAAGCGCAGGCGCTGTGCGACGCGGTTGCGGGGGGTGAGACCTGCACCATCGCGAATGACAACGACCCGTCGCAGGTGGTCATATCCGGCCACCGCGCGGCGATCGAGCGCGCGGTCGAGGCGGTCAAGGACCATGGCATCAAGCGCGGCGTGCTACTCCCGGTGTCCGCGCCGTTCCACTGTCCGCTAATGCGACCCGCCGCCGACGCAATGGCCGATGCCTTGGAAACGCATCGGCCCGCAAACCCCCTGGTCCCGCTTTACGCCAACGTCACCGCTGCGCCGGTGTCGGAGCCCGAGACGATCGGCGTGCAGCTGGTAGATCAGGTCACCGGCCGCGTGCGCTGGCGCGAAACCATCCTCGCCATGACCGACGCCGGTGTCACCCGGTTCGTGGAGTTCGGCGGCAAGGTGCTGGGGCCTATGGTCAAGCGCACCGCGCCCGATGCCACCGCGACGAGCGTCGTGACGATGGACGATGTGGAGGCCTTGCTGAAGACGCTCTAGCTCAACCCTGGCGCCGCGCCATGAACGCCAGCCGCTCGAACAGCATGATATCCTGCTCGTTCTTGAGCAGCGCGCCGTGCAGCGGCGGAATGGCCGAGCGGTTGTCCTTCGACTGCAGCACCTCGAGCGGCATATCCTCATTGAGCAGCAGCTTGAGCCAGTCGATCAGTTCGCTGGTCGACGGTTTCTTCTTCAGGCCCGGCACCTCGCGCACCTCGTAGAAGATGTCCATCGCGCGGCTGACCAGCATCTTCTGAATGCCGGGAAAATGCACGTCGACGATCGCCTGCATCGTGTCGCGGTCGGGAAACTTGATATAATGGAAGAAGCAGCGGCGCAGGAACGCGTCGGGCAGTTCCTTCTCGTTGTTCGAGGTGATGACGACGATCGGGCGCTCGGCAGCGGCGATATGCTCCCCCGTCTCGTACACGTCGAACGCCATGCGATCGAGTTCCTGCAACAGATCGTTCGGAAACTCGATGTCCGCTTTATCGATCTCGTCGATCAGAAGCACGGGTAGCTCGGGCGAAGTGAACGCCTCCCACAGCTTGCCCTTCTTGATATAGTTGCGGATGTCGTGGACGCGCTCGTCGCCGAGCTGGCCGTCGCGCAGGCGCGCGACCGCGTCATATTCGTACAGCCCCTGCTGCGCCTTGGTGCTCGACTTGATGTTCCAGGTGATGAGCGGCGCGCCGGCGGCCTTGGCGATCTCCTCCGCCAGCACGGTCTTGCCGGTGCCCGGCTCGCCCTTGACCAGCAACGGCCGTCGCAACGTCGCGGCGGCGTTGACCGCGACCTTCAGGTCGCCGGTCGCGACATAGTTGCTCGTGCCCTCGAATCGCATCGCTCGCCCTTTACGTTTACGTCAAGGGCGGCATAGCAGGGCAGGGTGGCCACGCAAGCGCGGCGGATGGCGGCCGGGTCAGGCGCCGGCGCGGACCGACTCGCGCACGCTGAGCAGGTCCCACAGCCCGCGGTGCTGGGACAGCAGCTGCTGCGCGCCGAACTGGATGGCGCGTTCGATGCCGGCTGTGCCTTCGCACGCGTCAATGAGTGCGATGGTCTCGTGCAGGTCGGGCAGCGCCGCCGGGCGCGCCGCCACGTCGAGCCGCGCCGCCGCGGCATCGAGCACCGACCGGATCGCGCGCCAGTCGAGCGCCATGGCGATCGCCGCACCCAGCGCGGTACCCGCCCGTTCGGATTGGCCGAGCATATCGATGGCGTGGCTCTGCGCCAGCGCGGTCTGCTCGCACTGCTGCTGCCCCGCCGTGCTGGGAATCGGCCCCGCGGCGGAGGCGAGCACGGAGAGATAGGCGCGTTCACGCGCAAAAGCGGCGATCGCCGACTCGAGCCAGCGCCGTTCCAGCGCGCTCGTCGCGCGCGCGGCGGCATGCGCCACGAGGCCGGGCTGCCGTCCATGCAGCAAACCGAAGAAGTGTACCGCGTCGGCAAGGTTGCGCGTGGCATCGCGTCCGTCGACCAGCTTGCGCGACAGGACATAGGGATGCGCACCCGCGCCGTCGTTGGTGACGAACGCATCGATCGCGCGCGTAAGCTCGCTCGTCTGACGGTTGCGCTGCGCCTGCACCATGTTCCGGCCTGTCTCCGACGACGGCAGGGTGGGGCGAGGGAGCCGCCCGCCGCTGCGGTCTTCACCCATCTAGCCGCGGCAGCGTAAAGGGGGGGTTTATGAACGCTGCCCCGTAATGGGACGGCAAGGTCCCCCTGCGTTCATGCGGCGAGCGGCATCGCTTCGCGCACGGGTGCCGACTGGGCGTCCGAGGAGGCGTGGGCCACGGGCACGGGGTCGGTCCCGCCGTCTGCCGGCGCTTCGATCACCAGCAGGGGGGCGACCGGGCTCGGGACCCACCAGCGTACGGCCGCAATGATGAGGCCGAGCACGCAATAGCCGACCATCACCGGCACCGGCGCCAGGAAGAATATCCCCGCTGCCGCCACCCGCAGCCAGTCCGCGTTGATGCCCATGTCGTCGCCCAGCGCTTGGCACACGCCGAAGAACGTGTCGTCGCGCGTGAACAGGTTGGGGCGGGCGTCGGTCATGGTCATCATCCTGGTTGTCGCCGCGGCGGAGGGGGCTCCGCGGCTGTCGCGCAACGCTCTGCAGAGAGCGTGCCAAACGCAGACAGGCGTTAAAATCGGGTATGCGATCCCACGGACAAGGGGGGCGCCCGGCGAAAGGTTGGGAATTTTCACCACGGCTGGCGTGGTCGGCACGGTGGAAGGGCGGCCTAACCCTTATGGCCGGCCTTCGCCCGTCGCCGGCATATCGGGCCGGTTGTTCCGCACCCGCCAGATCAGCGCGATCACCAGGCCGACGGTGATGAACATCAGCGGATGATTCTCCTGCTCGGACAGCACGAACTTGATGATGATGAAATTGATCAGCGCGGCACTGGCGGGGATCAGCATCCGCTGGTCGTCGTCGCGCGCCAGCACCGCCGCGCGTCCGCCGCGATAGGCGGCGACCGCGAACAGCCCGTAGAAGAGGATGAAGCCCACCACGCCGAGCTCGACCAGCACGGACAGATAATAGCTGTCGATCTGGAAATCGCCCGCCGCGTTGGTGATACCGACCGCTTCCGCGCCGGTGCCGATGCCATGGCCCCATGGGCGGGCGAACAGTTGCTGGATTCCCGATGCCCACTGGTCCGCGCGCGCATCGTTGCTGCCCTGGTGCGCGCGCGTGCCCCAGACGAGATTGTTGATCCGGCCTACGAACAATGTCGCGAGGACGAACAGGCCCAGCAGCACCGGATAGGCCAGCGTGATCGCCGGACCGAAGATGCTGGTGCGGTCGCGATGCCAGCGGTTGGCCGACCAGAACAGCAGGATCAGCATGAACGACAGCAGGAAGCCGCCCGCACCCAGCCGCGAGTCGGCGAGCGTCGTTCCGTAGAAGATGACGGGCAGGCTTGCCCCCGCCAGCACCCGGACGATCACGCTGCGCGCGGCGAGCATGATATGCAGCACGAACGGCGTGCCGAGCGCCAGCAGTTCGGCGAAGCCGAGCGGCGTGTTGAACTTGGCCTGCGCCCGGTGGATGCCGATGGCGGCGCGCGTCTGGCCGGACAGGATGCGCTGCACCGCCTCGTCGTCGATCTGCAGGAAGGCGGGGATGTGCCCCGCCCAGGGAATGCGGCCCAACCGCACCTCGACCACGGCGATCGCGCATTGCAGCATCACCGCGCCCCAGACGATATAGGCGAACATCTGCGGCTTGCCGGGCTGCCGGAACAGATAGACCGCCACCACCAGCGTCGCGAAGCAGGACAGAATCAGGACGATCAGCTTGTTGAGCGAGAACACCGGGCTGCTGGAGACGAGCGCCGAAAGCGTGATCAGGATCATCAGCGCGATGAACAGCCATCGCTCCACCGGCGATGCGGCGAACGCGTCGGCCACAGCCCGCCTGAATTCGGGTGATATGGATGCGAACAGCAGCAGCGTCGCCAGCAGGGGCAGGCCGGTCAGGCGCTGCGCCGATATCCACGGCAGCCCCGGCAATTCGACCGCCAGATAATTGGGCCAGATCAGCAAGGCGATCAGGAAGGCGAACAGTAGCGGGGACAGGAGGTGAAGCGGGACGTCGCGCCGGTCGGGAAGCGCCCAGATGACCAGAAGGCCGATCAACGCCAGCGGCAGTGCGAACTGCGCCACCAGGAACTGGCCAAACAGCTGAAACGCGACAATGTAGAACCAGGTCAGCGCGAACAGGCCGATTGCCAGCACGATACGCCGGCCGAGCCTGGGCCCCCCTTCGGCATAGGGGCTGCGCACCGTCGCGGCGCGGCGGCGGGGTCTGGCCCATTGCCAGGCTCGGGCAACGCTTTGGTTCAGTCGCATTGAGGCTCGCCGCGTGCTTCCAGCGTCATCGGGTTGCCGGACGCCGCATGGCCTGCGGGCACATCGCGGTGCACCAGCGCGCCGGGCAGGATCATGCAATCCTCGCCCACGCTGACGCCGGGCATGATGATCGCGCGTGCGCCGATGCATGTTCCGCGCCCGATACGCGTGTCGCAGTAGAGTCCGCGCGCCATGTCGTGGGTGAGCAGCACCGCCTCCTCGCCGATCGTCACGTCGGCGGCGATATGCACGCCGCGCGGATAGGTGCGATCGATCAGCGCACTGGTCGCGATACGGGCGCTCGGATGGATATCCATGCCCCACAACAGGCGGCGGATCAGGCGCTGGACGCCCTGTCGGACGGGCAGGCCACGACGATATGCACCAGCTTGCAAGTCCATTGGGCGCTCTTATGGACGAGCAGCGGCAAGTTCAACCACGGCGAGGGGCGCCGCGCGGCGAGGCATGGCAAGCGGTCGGGGGACAGCGATGGGCTACAGGATTACCGCAACCGGCTTGATGCCGCGCAACAACGATTTCACGCTCGTGCGGCTGATCCTTGCAACCGCTGTGATCTGGACGCACAGCGTGTGGAGCGTGACCGGGCGGGAGGGCGTGGACGAATTCGTGTCGCTCGTCGGCACGCCGGTCTCGGTGCTCGCGGTCAACGGCTTCTTCTTCGTCAGCGGCTTTCTCGTCTGCGCCAGCGCGCTGCGGCAGGACGGACCCGCGTCCTTCGCCGCCGCGCGGCTCACGCGCCTGTGGCCGGGGCTCGCGGTCTCGGTGCTGCTGACGGTCTTGGTCGGCTTCGTCTTTTCCGCCGATCGCAGTAGTTTCCTCACCGGCGGCGACACGCTGCGCTACGTCGCTTTCAACCTGTCGCTGCTGAAGGGCTGGTACAGCCTGTCGACCTATAGCTGCGGTGGCAGCCCGTGCATCGTCAACGGCTCGCTATGGACCATCCCGTGGGAGGTGCGCTGCTATGCCGCCATCGGGCTCGTCTATCTTCTCCCCCGTGCGCGCCGTGCGCATGCGCTCGCTCTTCTCTGCGCAGCCAGCCTGGTTGCGATCCTCGCCTGGTTTCTGTTCGGTCATCCCGAGCGCGCACAGGCCGGCCTTGCCTATAATCTGCGCGTGGCCGCGCGGTTGTGGGGCATATTCGCGCTGGGCGCGCTGTGCTTTCTGTGGCGCGACCGGCTGCGGCTCGATCGCCGGATCGCCGTTGCGCTACTCGCCGGCGCGGTCGCCCAATGGCAGTTGTGGCAGCAGGGATCGCTGCTGATCCTGGCCTGGCCCTATGCGCTGCTGTGCATGATCTTCACGGCTGGCGACCCGCCATCGCGCAGCGGTGCCTGGCCGGATTACAGCTACGGCATCTATATCTATGCCTTTCCGGTCATGCTGGGTATCGCGGCGCTGGTCGACCCCGGCGATCATGCGGTGCTGGCGCTGCTTACGCTCGGCGCCACCTTGCCCCTCGCCGCCGCGTCCTGGCACTGGATCGAAAAGCCGGCGCTGGACTGGCTGCGTGCCGCGCGGCGCCGCAGACGCGACCTTGCCGCCATGCCCGCGCGCGACGCGCTGCGCTCTTGACGATTTGCGGCATCGCGCCGACGATCGCGCTTCATGGCCCTGATCGCGTCCCTCAACCGACTGCGCCGATTGCGCCTCGCCGTCACGGGGGTGCGGCGTTGGTGGCTGGGCTGGCGGCGCGGCGTCCGCATCCCCGCTTCGACCAGCATCTCCATGACGGCGCGCTTCGTCAGCCCGGCCAGGGACATGATCAGCATCGGTGAGGATAGCCTGATCGCTTTCAAGACGCTGCTGATCGCGGATCGCGACGATCGGGGCGTGGCCCGGCCGGTCCGCGTCGGCAGTCGCTGTTTCATCGGCGGCGGGTCGATGCTGCTGCCGGGCGTGACCATCGGCGACGGATCGATCGTCGGCGCGGGCGCCGTGGTGGCGGCCGACGTGCCGCCGGGGTGCATCGTCGGCGGCAATCCGGCCCGCATCATCAGGCGCGACATCAAGGTGGGCCGGTTCGGCCGCCTCGACGGCGCGGACCAGGGGATTTTCGCTCGAAATCCTGCTGGGGCTGGATGATATCGCGATCGATGCTATCAGCGGCAGGGGGGGGCAGCATGAACAACGGGGCGACAGTCGAAGAAACCGGCAGGGGCGGGCGGAACGTTCGCTGGCTCATGCTGTTGCTGCTGTTCATCGCCGTGGTGCTGACGGTGCAGACCGTCACCTACGACGGCATCGTCCATCGCCTGGGCGAATGGCAGTTCGCGGTATTCGGGCGCTATTTCCCGCCGCTCACCGTCGCGCTGATCCTGGCGCTGGTCGCGCTTGTCTGGAACCTCCTGCGCTGGCTGCGGCGACGGCTGCGCCGCGATACCACGGGAACGCCCGAGTCACCGCCGCCCATCGACGAACGCGCGCACGAGCTGCGCAAGATGACGCGCGCCTATCGTACCGTCGGGCTTATCACCATTCTGGCCGCGGGCGCCTTCGTCGGCACCGCCATCCACTATCTGCAACTTCCCGGGCCGACGACCTCCATCGCCACCGTCGATCTGCAATCGGGCACCCCGACGCAGCTGCGCGAGGGCAGTGTGCGCATCACGGGCATCCGTCCGCTGGGTCCGGTCGCCCGGTTCCGCAACGACATATTGGCCACGCGCCAGACCGTGTTCCTCCTGCCGGTGGGGCGGACGCGCATGGAGGACGGCGGGGAGGCCGCCAACCTGTTCGTGCAGACCCGGGGGCCGGATCGCGCGTCTCTGCCCGCCCAGGTGCAGGGGCTGCTGCGCACCAACGCGCTGCCGCCCGAAATCGCCACCATGTACCGCGCCGCCGGCTTCCGCGTCGCGGACGAAAGCGCCGTGGTGTTCGCCAGCGAACGGGTCGCCAATCACGCGACCCTGATGACGCTGGTCCAGCTGGGCGTCGTTGCGCTGCTGGGCGCGCTCTTCGCGCTGCTCATGCGCCGCCGGCAGCGTCGTATGGCGCGGGCGATGGCGCCGCACCCCGCCTGAGCGGGACCGCGCCGCATCGGCCCAAGTCTTTACGCTGCGGTAACCACTCTTTTTGAGGGGCCCTTGAACGCCCGCCGCTATCGCTGGCGGCCGTGGTGGAAAAGCTCATCCTGTGCGGCTGCACCGCCCTCGCGCTCCTCGCGGGAGGGTGGGAGCCGGTGTCCGAGACCGGCAGCGGCGACGCGGTATATTATACCAGCGGACAGGCCACGGCGATGCCGGGCCCGGTGGGGGAGGGCAGGCTGGCGGTGGTCGTCCACCGCGATCTCGACGGCTTGTTCCGTGTGCCCGTCGACGTCGCTGGCGCGCGCGTCGCAATGGTCGTCGATACCGGCGCCACGCGATCGATACTCGCGGCCCAGACCGCACGCACCATAGCGGGCCTTCCGCAACCCACGCGGCAGCGCGGGCAGATCCGCACGCTTTCGGGGACCAGGGCCTTTGCCGTCGCGGACGACGCCCGCCTCGCGGTGCACGGGCGATCGGTCGACGGTGTCGACCTTGCGATCATGGAAACGCCCGACGCGGTTTCGGTGCTGGGGCAGGATATCCTGCCGCGGCTAGGCCGCTTGACCCTCGACGGCGACCGGCTGACCATCGACTGAGCGCGCGCTCGCGCGAATCCGGCGCAGGGCATGGCCCACCATGCCGAAACCAAGGATCATCAGCATCCACACGCCAGGCTCGGGCACCGGGGGCGGCACGATACTACCGCTCGATCCGATGCCTCCGGTCGATGTCGTTCCGCCGCTGCTGGTCGATTGATCGCCCCCGCCGCTGGTAGTCGTCCCGCCTGTGCTGGTCGTGGTCGTACCGCCGGTGCTCGTGGTCGTCCCGCCGCTGGTGGTCGTGGTGTCGCCCCCCGTGCTCGTCGTTGTTCCACCCGTGCTGGTCGTGGTGCCTCCGGTGCTGCCGGTGTCGCCGCCGGTGCTGGTGCCGCCCGTGCTCGCCCCCCCGGTGCTCGACGTGCCTGGCAGCCCGCCGATCGATCCGCCACCCGATGGCGAGGGGAAGCCGGAAGGTTGCAAGGATGCCAACTGCGTCCCCCCGCCACCGCCGCCCGTGGGCGCGATCAGGCTGGGCGCGCTTGCCAGGCCGACTATCCCGCTGCCTGTCGGCGGCGCGGTGACACCCCCGACCGGCGGGGCGCTCTGCAACGGCGCCGGGACGATGCCACGCAACGCGGGCGTGGCGGCTGCCGAACGGGCCGGCGTCAGCACCGGCGCGCGAAAGCCCGTCGGCGTGAATGTGCCGCCACCAAAGGCGATCGGGTTGCCGCCCGCCGGCGCCGGCGGCGCGAAGACCGCGTCCTCGACCTCCACCGCGGCCAGGGCGGACCCTGCGTCGCCGGTCGCGAACAGCGCGCGCTCGACGTGCAGTACGCCCGATACGCCGATCAGCGATATGCCGAACAGCAGCAGGATCCGGCCGCTGCGTGCCTGGATCGCCGCGTCCGATGCGCCGTTGTCGACCCCAAATTCGGCCATCGTCACGTTCCCCGGGATTGTTGCGTCCGCGATGCGAGATTATACGCGATTTTGCAACCTTGTTTACCAGTCCGCCGCCAATGCGGGCTTGCAACGATCGGGCCGGCGTCGGCACGCGCGCGTGTCTATCTGGAGAAGCCTTTGTCCGCCGACGCCGCGCCGCCTCCCGCAACGCTAGCCGACGTGGCCATTCCGTCAATCAGCGTGATCATCCCGCATCGCGACGACCTCCGCGGGCTCGATCGGTGCCTTCGAGCTCTGGAAGCCCAGCAGCCTACGGACGCCAGCGTGGAGATCATCGTCGCCGACAACCTTTCCGTGGCGGGCGCCGATGCGGTACGAGCGTGCATCGCGGGGCGGGCACGCATGGTCGAGGCGGCGCAGCCCGGTGCGGGCCCGGCGCGGAATTGCGCGGTAGCCGCCTCGCGCGCGCCGGTGCTGGCCTTCATCGACTCCGATTGCGTGGCCGATCCTGGCTGGCTCGCGCGCGGTCGTGCCGCGCTCGGCCGCTGGGACGTGGTCGGCGGCCGCGTCGACGTCTTCGTCGAACACGACGGACCGTTGAGCGCGGCCGAGGCGTTCGAGCGCGTCTTCGCCTTCGACAACGCGGCCTATGTGCGCGACAAGGGGTTTAGCGTGACGGCCAACCTGTGGTGCCGCCGCGCCGTGTTCGATGCCACCGGCCCGTTCGGCGTCGGCCTGTCCGAGGACCTCGACTGGTCGCATCGCGCGACCGCGGCGGGCTATACCCTAGGCTATGCGGACGACGTGGTCGTCGGCCATCCGGCCAGGGCGGACTGGCCCCAGCTACGGCGCAAATGGGCGCGCATCGGGCGTGAAACCTATGCGCTGCGGCCCGCCACGGCGGCCCACCGCCTGCGCTGGCTCATCCGCGCATGGGCCATGCCGCTGTCGATCCTGGCGCACATGCCGCGCGCCCTGCGCAGCACGCGGCTGCACCATCCTGCCGATCGCCGCCGCGCAATCGCCGGGCTCGCACGATTGCGGTTGTGGCGGATGGTGGACGCGCACCGCATCCTGTTCGAACGGCACGGCTGATGCACGTCGTCGTCGTCATCGTCTCCTACCGCAGCGCCGGCGACGTCGCCGGCGTGCTGACGGCGCTACGGCGGCAAAGCCACCGTGACCTTGCCGTCGTCGTCTGCGAAAACGGCGGGGCGGACGCGGCTGCGGATCTGCGCGAGCGGCTGCGTGATGAGGCGGAAAGCTGGCCCGACGTGCGCATCGTCGAGGCGCCGGACAATCCGGGATATGCCGGCGGGGTCAACCGCGCGATGGCGGCGTCGCCCGATGCCGACGCCTGGTGGGTGCTCAATCCCGATACGGTTCCGGCGGACGACGCGCTCGAACGCATGGTGGCGCGCCTCGAACGGGGTGATGTCGCGGCGGTGGGCGGGGTGCTGCACGATGGCCATGGCCGGGTTCAGGGGCTGGGCGGTCGATGGCGCGGCTGGGCTGCGCGCTGCGTGTCCCTGGGCAACGGCACGCGTCTGTCCGCCCATCGCTCGGCTGCCGCGATCGAACCGCGGCTCGACTATCTGCTGGGCGCGTCGATGCTTGTGGCGCGCGCGATGGTCGACGCGGTCGGGCCGATGCGCGAGGATTATTTCCTCTATTGCGAGGAGGTTGAATGGTGCCTGCGCGCGCGCGCAGCGGGCCTGCGCTTCGGCTTTGCCGACGCCGTCGTCGCGCACCATCAGGGGGCATCGACCGGTTCGGGCGCGGCGGCCCGGTCACGCCCCCGGTTGCCCATCTACCTCGACGAGCGCAACAAACTGCATCTGGTGCGCGACACCCGCACGGCCCCGCTGCTGGTCGCGGTGCCGATGGCGCTCGTCCTCCTCACGCTGCGCTATGGCAAGGCGCGGGCATGGCGGCAGTGGCGCCATGCCTTCGCCGGATGGCGCGCCGCGCTCGCCGGCGAACGGGGCAAGCCGCGCTGGCTCCGCCCATCGTAACGGCCCGTCACGCGGCCACCAGCGCCCCCAGCGTCGGACGCAGCGGCACGCGGCCGAGCGGCGCGGCGGCCAGTGTCTCCGCCAGCATGCGGTCGACGTCGGCGGCCTCCGATGCGAATGCCGCCGCGTCGTTGCCCGGCGCGATGTCCCAGGGATAGCCGAACAGGTAGCGCACGCGCGTTCCCGCCGCCCAGCTGCCGCTCGCGCGCGTCAGCGTCACCTCGTTGCCGCTGCGCGCGATGGCGAACGCGGTCGTGCCCGTCGATCGCGACCAGGTCGCGCCGCCGTCCTCGCTCACCTCGAACCCGACCGGCGTCTGATCGTCCACCATCGTCTGGAGACTGCCGCCGTTGGGGCGGTTGCTCGACACGGTGATGACGCTGCCCGATCGCGACGCGCTCGTGAACGTCGTCTCCACATCGACGGCGAACAGCCTGGCCGCGCGGGCCAGCGCGAGCGCCGACCAGCGGGCATAATGCGTGTTGCCACGCTCGTCGTCGGTGCGCTGGTGCGGCGCGTCGGTGATCGGCCCCATCGCCAGCGCGGTCATATAGGCGCCGACATCGCGCAGGATCGCCGCGCTGCCGCCGGTTCCGCGATAATAGTCGCGCATGGCGATACGCGCATTCTCGAAAGGCTGCCGCGCCGCGTCGGTCGACGTCGCCCCCGTATTGCGGTGGCGGATGAAAGGCACGCCCGCGATCCAGACGGGATGCACGAGCGGAAACTGCGCGAAATTGCGCCGCGCACCGCCGCCGCCGATGCCGGCGTAGAGTTCGTCGTTCAGCGCCGGCAACTGCCCGGCGTTGATCGCCCCCTGATCCGCCGTGTGCCAGTTTTCGAGGAACAGCGTAAAGCGTCGCCGCGCGGCATGCACCGCCGATGGCACCATGCCGCTCGCCGGATCGGCGCTGGCCCCCCACAGCGCGGGGATGCCGTTGTTCATATACTGGTCGCGGCTGCGACCGTTGTTCGAAAGATAGACCAGCTGCAGCGCGATGCCGTCGCACTGCGCCTGCCAGTGTTTTGCCAACTCATAAACCGCCGGCCCTGCCAGGCCGGGCCGGTCGAGCCGGTTGCCGCTAGTCGCCGCGTCGCTGTTGGTGGACATGCGCCCGCCGAACGGGGTCATCACCGTGACCATGCCGTTCGCGGCAGAAAGGTCGGCACCGGGCGCGGCACCTGCCCAGAGGATCGCATTCTGCGACTGGCCGATGATGCCCGCCACCACGCCGACGCGGTGGCGGTGCCGGTCCTGCGACACGCACAGCGCATCCTCCGCGCCGACCTCGCGGTAGAAATCGACCGCCACCGGGCAGCCGGGCAGCAGCAGTTCATGCTCGCCCGCGCCGACCGGAACGGTGGTCATCCGCGTCCAGTCCACCAGCACGGCATTGTCGCTCGACCGCCGGATGCGGCCCCACACATGGGTCGTGCCCGCGCCCGTGACGCGTACGCGCATCAGCGTCGCGCCGAGCAACGCCTTCACCGCCGCGCGGTTGACCGCATTCCGCACCAATGTGGGAGGTAGCGCATGCACAAAGCCGTCAAATTCGGGCAGCAACTGAATGCCGCGTGTGCCTGCGACAGCCGGCGCGCACGCCGCGCCATCGCGGATCTGCGCGGCGACGTCGTTGACCGTCAGCGCGGCGTAGGCGGAACTGCCGGCCGTGCGCGCCGTATCCGTCGCTCCGCCCATGCGATAGTGCGCGTATAGCCCTCCGCCCGCGAACACGGCGGCCGGCTCCTCGCCGCGCGCGAGCGCGGTCATCTCCGCGTCGGTAACGTCGCGATTGTTGACCTGGATCAGGTCGCGCACGTCACCCGACCAGGAACCCGAATAGGCCGTGCTCGTCGCCATGCGCCCGATCGTCAGCGCCGCATTGGCGGTGGCGGACCCGGCGGTCGCATCGTGATCGAGGAAATCGCCTGCGATCAACGCGCCATCGGCATAGGCGTGATAGGCTTGCAACCTGCCGCCCGCGTTCATGCGCAGGAACAGCATCACCGGCTCGGTGCGGTGCTGGTCGATCACCGCCGTGCGCAGGCCGCGCGACGCGTTGACGCTGCCGGCGGCACCGCTCACGGGATCGATGTCGCCGAAAAAGACGCCGTTGGCGAACGCGCCCGCCCAGACGAAGCGGTCGTTGAACGCCGCGCCGATCGTATTGTGGCGGCCATGCCAGCGCAGCCGCATCGCGCGTGCCTGGCTGCTGGTGGACGATCCCATCACCGACAGCGGCTGGTTGAGGCCCGATGTCGCCACCCCGTCGACCACTGCATCGCCGGGACGATGATGCACGCGGATGGCGAGCAGCCCGGGCAACCGTCCGCCCGAGGTGTTCGCGCTGTTGCGATCGCCGAACAGGTTGATCAGGCTGGGCCCGCCGAGCCAGCGCTGCGCGATACCGGTGCCTGCGCTGTCGCCATTGCGCTGGCCAAATGCGATCGATGCGGACGTGGCTGCGACGAAGGCGGGCGTGGGGGCAGGGGCAGGCGCAGGCGCAGGGGTACCGATCCCCGATGGGCGGCGCATGCGGGCGCCGCGTCCGAAACCATAGCCGGGCATCAGGCGAGGCCGACGATGAAGGTCGCGCTGGTGCCCGCCGCGCGTACCGCCAGCACGCGCAGGTCGAGGATGGTGCCTGCCGCCACGTTCTTGAACAGCGTGTCGCTGCTCGCGCTGGCGAGACGCAGCACGATGTCGCCCGCGCCGCCGACGTACAGGGCCTTGGTGATCACGGGCAGCGTGTCGGTGGCGTGCGGCACGATGGCAAAGGCATCGGCAGCGGCGCTACCGGGCGAGTCGACGAAATTCTCGAACGGGTTGGCGGGCATCGGCAAGCTCCTTCGGGCTGGCTCCGCGACGCGGAACAAAACAGGAACTTGACGCTAACTCGAGCCGTACGCTGTAGGACAGGATTATTTTCGCGGCGTGCCGCCTAGAGTGCGAACCATAAGCCGGCGCCGAGGACGGGAACCCAGCAGGCCAGCCCAAGCGCGGCGATGATCGCGAATCTCGCGCGCACCGACAGCGCGGTCGCGGCGGGCGGTGGCCCGGCCAGCGCGAGCGTACCCGCGCCCGTTACCGCATCC
>CBDUBN010000014.1:0-29195 GCA_965365395.1 uncultured Sphingomonas sp. | reverse complement strand
TCCACCGGCGACCACATCACCGGCTTGGCGCCGCGATAGAGCTGGCCGGACTCCGCGAACTTCAGCAGCTCGGCGACGATGGTCGCCTCCGCCTCTGGGTCCATCGTGAGGTAAGGCTTGTCCCAATGGCCGTTGATGCCGAGGCGCTTCAGCTGCTCGCGCTGCACATCCACCCAATGCGCGGCATAGGCACGGCATTCGGCGCGGAATTCCTCGACCGGGACGCTATCCTTGTCCTGCTTCTTCTTGCGATACTGCTCCTCGACCTTCCACTCGATGGGGAGGCCATGACAGTCCCAGCCGGGCACGTACGGCGCGTCCTTGCCGAGCAGCGTCTGCGTGCGGACGACCATGTCCTTCAGGATATGGTTGAGCGCATGGCCGATGTGCATGTCGCCGTTGGCGTAGGGTGGGCCGTCGTGGAGGATGAACTTCTCGCGCCCCGCCCGCGCCGCGCGGGTCTTAGCGTAGATGTCGTTCGCCTGCCACTTCGCGAGAATCGCCGGCTCCTTTTGCGGCAGGCCGGCCTTCATCGGAAAGTCGGTCTTCGGCAGGAACACGGTGTCGCGGTAGTCGCGTGTGCTACCAGCAGGGTCGGGGGCGTCGGTCATGATGGCGCCGCGCTTAGGATGGCGCGCGCCGCATCACAATCCCGCGCCATCTGGGTGCTGAGCGCGTCGAGCCCGTCGAAGCGCTGTTCCGGCCGAATGAACGCGTGGAAAGCGACTTCGATGTTCTGCCCGTACAGATCCTCGGCGAAGTCGAAAAAATGCGGTTCGAGCAGCTCCTTGGGCGGATCGAAGGTCGGACGAACGCCGATGTTCGCCGCGCCGTCCAGCAAGCGCCCATCCGTCAGCCGCCCGGTCACGGCATAGATGCCGTAGCGTGGCCGCAGGTACGGGCCGGGGTCGATATTCGCGGTGGGATAACCCAGCGTGCGGCCGACCTTGTCGCCATGCTGCACCACGCCCTCGATCGCGAAGGGGCGGGTAAGCAGCCGTGTCGCGCTCTCGCAGTCCCCCGCCTGCAGCGCGGCGCGGATGCGGCTCGATGATACCGGCTCTCCGTCCGCCAGCACCGGCGCGACGCGGGTGTAGCCGAAGCCGTGCGCCGCCGCCGCCGCCTCGAGCATGGCGCCGTTGCCGCCGCGCCCCCGGCCGAACACGAAATCCTCGCCGGTCACGACGCCCGCAATGCCGAGCTTTGCGACCAGCAGTTCGCTCACGAACGCCTCGGCAGTCATCCCCGCCATGCCCGCGCCGAATTCCAGCACCAGCATCGCGTCGGCCCCTGCGCCTGCGAACAGCCGCTGGCGCTGGTCGAGCGTGGTGAGCCGGAACGGCGGCGTATCGGGACGGAAATGGCGGACCGGGTGTGGGTCGAATGTGGCGACGATCGCCGGAACGCCGCGCGCCCGCGCCTCGGCCACCGCCGAACCGACCACCGCCTGATGGCCGCGGTGGAACCCGTCGAAATTGCCGAGCGCGACGATGCCGCCGCGAAAGGCGTCGGGGATCGGTTGACTGGATCGAAGGCGCTGCATTGCGGGGATCGCTCTAACGCCGATCAGCGCGCCGGCAACGTTGCGCTCATCACGCGCAGCACGTTGCCGCCCATCGCCTTGGCGATATCCGCATCGCTGAATCCTTCGTCGATCAGCGCGGAGGTGACGAGCGCAAGCCGCGACACGTCGTAGCCCGCGGTTACCGCGCCGTCGAAATCGGTGCCGAGCGCGACATGATCGATGCCGACGAGGTCGCGCACGTGGCGCATCGCGCGCGCGGTATCGGCGGGCTCGGTCCCGCACACGGCGGCGTCCCACACGCCGATACCGATCACCCCGCCGGTACGCGCGACGCCGCGGATCTCGTCGTCCGACAGGTTGCGGTTCTCATCGCACGTCGCCTGCACCCCGCCATGGCTCGACAGCACGGGCCGTGTCGCCATCGCCAGCACGTCGGCGACGCAGGCATGGCTGCAATGCGCGATGTCGACGATCATCCCGCGCCGCTCCATCTCCCGCACCACGCGCCGCCCGAGCGGGGTCAGTCCGCCTTTGCGCACGCCGTGCATCGATCCGGCGACGGCATTGTCGAAAAAGTGGGTGAGCCCAGCCATGCGCACGCCGGCGTCATGGAGGCGCGCGAGATTGGCGAAGTCGCCTTCCAGATTTTGCAACCCTTCGACGGAAAACAGCGCACCGGTCACCGGCCGGCCGCGGCGCCGCGCGGCGGCGAGACGGGCAAGATCCGCCTGCGACCGCACCGCCACGAGCCCGCCATCGCTCGCGGCAATCGCCTGCTGCAGCTTGCGGCCATGAAAGAGCGTGCGCCCGAGCGGCGAGAACCAGGTCGATGGCGGCTGCTGCTGACCGATGGCCAGCTGCCACAAGACATCGCTATCCTCGTTGCGCTCGTAATTCTGCCCCGCCGGCGTCTGGCTGACCGAGGAGAAGACCTGCAGCGCGACATTGCCGTCGCGCAGCCGCGGCAGATCGATATGACCGCGCGGAGACCGGTCAAGAAGGTCTCGCTGCCACAGCAGCGTGTCGCCGTGCAGGTCGGCGATGGTCAGCGTCCGGTGCAGCGCCGCGGCGCGCGGTTCGACGGTTGCCGATGTGCCCACGACCCGGTTCATCGACCGTTCGGCCAAGCCCGGCGCGAGCAACAGGAATGCGGCCACGACCAGCGCCATGGCCGCGATCGCCCAGCCCCCGACCCGCGTCATTCGGCCTGTCCGCCTGCCGGGACGCGGCGCCGAAGCGTAACGAAATCGAAGGCGGGCCGCGTGTCCACGGCCGCACGTGGTTCGCGCGCGACCTCTTCCCAATCGGCGGGATCGGGCGCGTCGATCGCCGTGTCACCCACAGGCGCTGCATGCACCTCGGTGAGCTCGATGCGATCGGCGATCGGCAGGGCCTGCCGCCAGATCTCCGCCCCGCCGATGACGCAGACGTGCGGCGCGTTGGCCATGCGCACCGCTTCGGCCAGGCTGCCTGCGCGCTCGGCGCCGTCCGCGCTCCATTCGGCGTCGCGGGTGATGACGATATGCCGCCGTCCGTCGAGCAGGCCCGGCAGCGAATCGAAGGTCTTGCGCCCCATGATCATCGGGCGGCCGGTCGTCAGCTGCTTGAACCGGCGCAGATCGTCGGGCAGCCGCCAGGGCAGTCGTCCATCCACCCCGATCACGCCGTTGCTCGCCCGCGCCATGACCAGGACGACCTCCGGCCGGTTCATGCGTGCCGTACCCAGGTGGCGTGGCCCATCTTGCGACCGGCACGGCCATGCCCCTTGCCGTAGAGGTGCAGGCGGCATGCCGGGTCGGCGAGCAGGTCGCTCCACCCGTCGGCCTCGGCGCCGATCAGGTTGCGCATCTCCACCCCGCGCCCGATGCGCGCGGTATCGCCGAGCGGCAGGCCGCAGATGGCGCGGATATGGTTCTCGAACTGGCTGGTGACTGCGCCCTCGATGGTCCAATGCCCGCTGTTGTGCACGCGCGGCGCCATCTCGTTGAAGAGGGGGCCGGCGTCGGTCGCGAAAAATTCGCAGGCGAGCACGCCGACATGGTCGAGCGCCTCTGCCATGGTAACGGCCAGTTCGGTCGCATCCGCGCAATAACGGCTGAGCGCGACGCCGGCCGGCACGATGCTGCGCGCCAATATGCCGTCGCTGTGGATGTTCTGCGGGCATTCGTAGGTCGCGGTGCTGCCGTCGATCCCACGCACCAGCAGCACCGAAAATTCGCCGACGAAATCGACCTGCTGTTCGTAGATGGCGCGGCGGCGGCCGATCTTGGCCCAGGCGGATGCCGCCTCCTCGGCGGCGCAGAGGCGCGCCTGCCCTTTCCCGTCATACCCGTCGGTGGCGGTCTTGAGTATGGCCGGCATACCGACCCCGGCCACCGCCGCCATGAGGCTGCTGCTGTCCTCGACGAGAGCGAACGGTGCGACGGGCACGCCGCACCCCTGGGCGAACGCCTTCTCGCGCAACCGGTCCTGCGCCATCGTCAAGGATGCCGCCCCGGGCCGGACGGGAACCAGGCGGGCGATGCGCTCCACCGCGCTGACCGGCACATTCTCGAACTCGAGCGTCACGACGTCGACGCTGCGCGCGAACGCCTCCAGTGCCGAACGGTCGTCCCATCCCGCCATCGTGCCGAACGTCGCCACCCCGCGGGCCACGCCATCAGCATCGGGCGCGAAGACATGCGTGCGATAGCCGATCTGCGCCGCGGCGACGGCCAGCATGCGGCCGAGCTGCCCCGCGCCCAGTATCCCGATCACCGATCCCGGCGGCACCATGGTCATGATGCCGTGTCCGCCGGGCGTTCCGGAACCGCGGCGCTGCGTGCCGCGCGCCACGCGTCGAGCCGCTGCGCCAGCGCGGGATCGCCGCCCGCCAATATCGCTGCGGCCAGCAGGCCCGCGTTCGTCGCGCCCGGCTGTCCGATCGCCAGGGTGCCCACCGGCACGCCCGCCGGCATCTGGACGATGGAAAGCAGCGAATCCATGCCCGACAGCGCCGCCGACTGGACGGGCACGCCCAGCACGGGCAGCCGCGTCATCGCCGCGATCATGCCCGGCAGATGCGCCGCGCCCCCGGCCCCTGCGATAATGACGGCCAAACCCTCGCTCGCCGCGCCCTTGGCGAATGCGACCAGCCGATCGGGCGTGCGATGCGCCGACACGACGCGGACATCGCACGCCACGCCCAGCTCACGGAGCACTTCGGCGGCGTGGCGCATGGTCGTCCAATCGGATGTCGACCCCATGACCACGGCGACCCGGGCAGGGTCGCCGCGCTCGCTCGGTGCTGGCTCGTCCATCCCCCGTCTCTCGCCCGCATCGCCGCGCGTCGTGCGGCCATGACCGGCAGTAGCGGGATGACCGCGCCGGAGCAACGGCGCGACCACAGCGTGTGGCGGCGATGAAACCGCTTGTTAAACCTGTTCCGGCTAGCGCCGTTAGATGCAGCCAGAGCTGTAAGGATCGCGATGCGCCATAACCCTTCCCCCGCGGCAGACGATGCCACCGTCGTCACGCTGGGCGGTACGGAAGAGGCGCGGCTGCGGTCCGAGATCAACAAGCTGCGGCGCGAGAACAGGGCGCTGTCGATCGCTCTCGCGGAGATGGAGCGCGTCGCGGAACGCGACATGCTCACCCCGCTGTTCAACCGCCGCTACTTCCTTTCCGCCCTGCATCAGCGGATCGCGCGGGTCGAACGCTTCGGCGACCGGGTGCAGCTCATCTATGTCGACGTCGATGGGCTCAAGCGCATCAATGACGGGTTCGGCCATGCCGCGGGCGATTTCGCGCTCGTCGAGATCGCCAACCGCCTCGCCAGCGCCATGCGCGAGGGCGATGTGCTCGCCCGCATCGGCGGTGACGAATTCGGCATATTGATCGAACAGGTCGGGGTCGGCGAAGCGCGCGGCAAGCTGCGCCGCCTCGCCGCCACGATCAGTGAGGAACCGGTGTATTTCGACGGCCAGGAAATCCGCCTGAGCGCGACCTTCGGCATGGCGACGATCCTGCCCGGCGCATCCGCCGAGGAACTGATTGGCCGCGCGGACCAGGACATGTATCGCGCGAAGCGCGGCGAGTAGCGGGCCCGCCGGGGCCGGCGAGCCCGTTCCCGCCTACTGGACGGTCACGGTCACCGCGCGACGGTTCTGCGCCCAGCTGGCCTCGTCCGACCCCAGCGCCACCGGGCGGTCCTTGCCATAGGACAGGACCGAGATGCGCCCGCCGTCGACGCCCAGCGACGCGAGGAAATTGCGCGCGGCATTGGCGCGGCGTTCGCCGAGCGCAATGTTGTATTCGCGCGTGCCCCGCTCGTCGGCATGGCCCTCGATGGTCACGCGGACGTTGGGATAGCGGGCTAGCCACTGCGCCTGGCTCTGCAGCACCGCGCGGTCGCTTTCGTCGATGTTGAAGGCGTCGGTGTCGAAATAGATCTTGTCGTTGACGACGCTGGCCACGAAATCGCCCTGGCTTCCGGGAAGCGGGGTGTTCGATACGCCGCCGCCCGAAGCGCCGCCCGCGTTGGGGTCGGTATAGCCGCCGGGATTGGGGACATCAGCGGGCGGACGGTTCTTCGCGCAGCCCGCCAACGCGATCAGCGCTGCGCCGCCGATAGCCACCATGGTTCGTTTGTTCATCGCCGTTCTCCTCAGGGCTGCGCGATCGTTACGCTTGAATGATTCGCCTAACGCACGCCGACGTCAATATTTCCGTGCTACGGCAACACCGGACCCCAGCTGGGGTCCGACCCGTCGACGGGCGTCGGCACACGGCGCAGGTTCACGCCGGTCAGATCGACCTGGTAGATCTGGCTGGTTCCGGTGCGCCCCTGCGTCGTGCGGAAAAACTGGATGATGCGGCCATTGGGGGCCCAGGTCGGCGCCTCGTCCTGCCAGCTGTCGGTCAGCAGGCGCACGTTGCCGCCGGCCGGGGTCATGATGCCGATGCGGAAGTTCCCCGCCATCTGCGTGAAGGCGATCAGATCGCCGCGCGGGCTCCATTCGGGCGTCGCATAGCGACCGCCACCGAAGCTGATGCGGTTCTGGTTCGACCCGTCGGCGTTCATGACGTAGATTTGCTGAGCGCCTGACCGGTCGCTCTCGAAGACGATGCGGCTGCCATCGGGTGAGAAGCTGCCGCCGACATCGATGCCGGGACTGTCGGTCAGTCGGCGCGGCGTGCCGCCCTCGACGGGTACGCGGTAGATATCGGTATTGCCCGCCACCGCCATGGAGAACAGGAGGAAGCGGCCATCGGGCGACCAGCGTGGCGCGAAAGTGGTATTGGCGCTTTCGAACACGACGCGCTGCGATCCCGCGCCGACGTCGTAGACGTACACGCGCACCCGGTTGCCCAGATAGCTGACGTAGGCGATCTGGCGGTAGTCGGGCGAGTAGCGCGGCGTCACCGCGATCGACTGGCCGTTGGTGATGAAACGGTGGTTGGCGCCGTCCGAATCCATGATGGCCAAGCGTTTAACGCGCGCGTTCTTCGGACCCGTCTCGGCGATATAGGCGATGCGGCTGTCGAAGAAGGGCGCCTCGCCCGATAGGCGCGAATAGATGGCATCGGCGCATTTGTGCGCGGCGCGGCGCCAGTCGCGCGGCTGCACGACGAAACCCTGCCGCGCGAGCTCCGTGCCCAGCGCCATGTCGTAGAGATAGCAGCCGACGGTCAGGTTGCCCGCGGCATCGGCGCGCACGAAGCCGTGCACCAGATTCTCGGCGCCGCTGCCGCGCCATCCGGCGAATTGCGGCGCCGTCACCTCCGCCATGCCGATCGCGCGCAGGCCGTCGGGGCCGCGCGGGGCATAGAGGCCCGAGCGTTCGAGGTCGGCGGCAATGACCGCCGCGATCTGGTTGCCGAGCGCCGCGGTCGTGCCCGCGGGCGTCGCGACGCTCTCCGGCGTGGCGAGCGCGGTGACGAGGACGCTGGTCGCCTCGTTGCGGATGGTCGCAACGACCTCCGGCGATTCGGGCGGCTGCCAGCGCGGCGTCGCGTCGGCGGCAGGAGCGGATGCGGCCGGAGGCGTCTGCGCGGTCGCCGCGCCGGCGAGAGCAAGCAGCGCGAGCGGCGCGGATAGCACGGATATGTTCACTTTCACGTCCCCAATCTTGCGCGAAACGGCTGCCGCACCACGCGCCAGCTGTCATAATGTTCGGGCGGCAGGCGGAAAGGCCCCGCCTGGCGGACCGAGCGGATGGCCTGTTCGACGAAGCGCGCCTGCTGCGGCTGGTTGCTGTCGGTGCGCCCGCCAAGCTCCCCGATCTGGCGCACGGCGGCGACGCTGCCGTCACGGTCGAGCGTTATCTCCAGCACCAGCCGAAGCTGCTCGACGTCGATGCCCGACGGCGCGTTGCGCTGCCAGAAGGGGGCGATTTCGCGGTCGACCGCGACCGTGATGGCCTGGCGAACCTGTGCCGCGGTCTGCGCAGCGGGAGCAGCGGTGCCGCGCGCGCCGGCCGGTGCGGTGCGTGCAACGGAATTGGCGATGTCCGCCAACGGGTCGCCGGCGGCGGGGCGCGGCGTTCGCTGCGGCGTCGCGGTGCGCGCCGGCGGGGCGGGGCGGGGTGGCGTCGGCGTTGCGGCGGTCCGCTCGCGCGCGGGACGCGGCGGACTCTGCGTCGCCCTCTCCGGTCGGCGCTCGGGGGTTGCGCGCGGCGTCGGCGGGGGCGGTCTGCGCTCGGCGCGCGGCGTGGGCCGCGGCGCGGGCGCAGGTACGGACTTCGGCGGCGGCGGGGGCGGAACGACGCGCGGCGCGACGACCGGCAGGGGCGGCGCGGGAAGGGGCTCGGCAACATCGCTGTCGCGATCGCCCTGCCGCGCCGCGGGTGCTTCGCTCGCTGGCTCTGGCGCGGTGCTGACCGGCGCGACCTCGGCGATCAGATCGACCGACATCGCCGGGTTCTCCGGAACTGGCGGCGGTGGGGCATGCCAGGTGAGCGACAGCAGCAGAATCAGGGCGACATGCGCCGCCGCCGCCACCCCCAGCCCGACCTGTTCGGATCGCTCCACCGCCATGATGCCGTGGCTAGGGCGCATCGTCTGAACCGCCGGTGACTACAGCGGTGGTCACCAGCGACACGCGGTTCAGGCCGGCCCGGTTGAGCTCGCCCATGACCCGCATCACCCGACCGTAATCGAGCCCGCGATCGGCGCGCAGGTTCACGCCGCGCGGGTTGTCGCCCTCGGCGGCGGCGATCGCGTCCAGACGCGCCGGCAGCGCGTCCTCGGCCACCGCATCGTCGTCGATGAAGATGTCGCCGCCGGCATCGATGCTGATCTGGACTGGCGGGCGCTGCTCCTGATCGAGCGGCTTGGCGGCGCTGTCGGGCAATTCGATCGGAACGCCCGCGGTCAGCAGCGGCGCGGTCACCATGAAGATGATCAGCAGCACCAGCATCACGTCGACGAACGGCGTGACGTTGATTTCCGCCATCGGCGCGCGCCTGCCCGTGCCGCCGCGCCGGGAACGACCGCCTGGACCCGGGGTATGCACGCCCATGGCCATCAGCCGTCCTTCTCCAGTTCACGGCTGAGCATCGCGTGAAAGGCGTCGGTGAAACGCCCGAGGCGCGCCTCGATACGGCCGAGCGCGTGCAGCAGCCGGTTATAGGCGATCACCGCCGGGATCGCCGCGAACAGGCCGATGGCGGTGGCGAACAGCGCCTCCGCGATGCCCGGCGCGACCGCGATCAGGCTGGTGTTGCCCTTGTCGACGATCGCGGTGAAGCTGTTCATGATCCCCCACACCGTCCCGAACAGGCCGACGAAGGGCGCCACCGACCCCACCGTCGCCAGGATATTGAGGCGTTCGCCCAGCCGGTCGATCTCCACCGCGGCCGCGCTTTCGAGCGCGATCTGCAATCGTTCGCGCACGCCCGCCCGGTCGACCACCGGCCGCGACGTCGAGCGCCGCCACTCGGAGAGGCCCGCCGCCAGCACACGGCCCGCGGGCAGATCGCGCGTCACCGCATCCTGGCTGAAACGATCGACATCGCCCGCTTTCCAGAAATCGCGCTCGAACTGTTCCGTCTCGCGGCGCACCCGCGCCAGGCGGCGGCCGTTGACCAGGATGATCTGCCACACCCAGATCGACGCCAGCAGCAGCCCGACCATGATCGCCTGGACGACGATATCGGCCTGGAGGAACAGCGCGAGCGGAGAAAGGTCGCCGCCTTGGGAAGAGAGGCCTGGGGTCATGCTGGGCTGTTCGTCCTGTTCATGATGCTGGTGAAGCGTTCCGCCCAGCCGCTCGGCTGGCGCCGCGCGCGGCCGTCGGGCGAGACGAAGGCGGCGGTCACCTCGCCTTCGGTGAGTATATTGTCGCCTCGCCGCACGATCTGGCCGATCCGCACGCTGGCGCCGCGCACCGCGTGCATGCGGCTTTCGACGATCAATTCGTCGTCGAGCCGGGCAGGCGCACGGTAGCGGATGGCAAGGTCGGTAACCGCCCAGGCGCCTTCCCCCGCCTCCTGCGCGGCGCGCTGATCGATCCCCGCGAGCCGCAGCATGTCCGACCGTGCACGCTCCATGTAGCGCAGATAATTGGCATGATAGACGACGCCCGACAGATCGGTGTCCTCGAAATAGATGCGCACGGGGAAAAGATGCAGCGGCCCATCGAAAACGCCCGACGGCGGGGGAGGAGGCGTGAGTGACGTCACCCGTGCCGCCCTAAACGAGCGATGAGTCGAGTGCAAAGGCCGACCTGACCAGAGGCGCGACGAAGCGAGCGCCGGGCGGCGACAGGCCGAGCTAGGGCGCGTCGAACAATCCGTCCTGCACACCGGCAGGCGGCGTGCGGCCGAGGGGCTTCCAACCGCCAGCGTTCAGGCAGCGCCCGCGCGCCGTACGCGCGATCAGGCCCAGTTGCAGCAGATAGGGTTCGACCACGTCCTCGATCGTGTCGCGCGGTTCGGACAGGCCGGCGGCCAGCGCTTCCACCCCCACCGGCCCGCCGCGGTAGATATCGGCGATCATGGTCAGATAGCGCCGGTCCATCGCGTCGAGCCCCAGATTGTCCACCTCCAACCGGTTGAGCGCGCGGTCAGCGGCCGCGGCATCGACCACTTCCGCGCCCGCGGCATGCGCGAAATCGCGGACGCGGCGCAGGAGCCGGCCTGCGATGCGCGGCGTGCCGCGCGAGCGCCGCGCGATCTCGCGCGCACCCTCCGGCGCGATGGCGAGGCCGAGCAGGCCCGCGGCGCGGCGGATGACCTGCTCCAGTTCCTCGTGCGTGTAGAAATTGAGCCGCACCGGAATGCCGAAACGGTCGCGTAGCGGCGTCGTCAGCAACCCCTGCCGCGTGGTGGCGCCGACCAGCGTGAAGCGCGGCAGGTCGATACGGATCGAACGCGCCGCCGGCCCTTCGCCGATCATGATGTCGAGCGCGCGGTCCTCCATCGCGGGATAAAGAATCTCCTCGACCGCGGGCGCGAGCCGGTGGATCTCGTCGATGAACAGGACATCGCCATCCTCGAGGTTGGTCAGCAGCGCGGCCAGATCGCCCGATTTCGCGATGACCGGGCCCGACGTCGCGCGAAAGCCAACCCCCATCTCGCGCGCCATGATCTGTGCGAGCGTCGTCTTGCCAAGGCCGGGCGGGCCGAAGAACAGTACATGGTCCAGGGCCTCGCCGCGCGCCTTCGCTGCGGCGATGAACACCCGCAGATTGTCGCGCGCCGCCCCCTGCCCGACGAATTCGTCGAGCGTCTTGGGGCGCAAGGCCGCATCGGCGTCCTCGGGCGTGCGTTGCGCGGTCAGGATGGGGTTGTCGCTCACTTCGCCGCCTTGCGCAGCGCCAGTCGAACCAGGGCGTCGAGCGTGGCGCCCGCGCCCAGCTCGATATCCGCCGCCGCGACCGCCGCGCTGGCCTCGCCGGGTTTGAAGCCCAGGCTGGCGAGCGCGGCCAGCGCATCGGCCTGCACGCCCGATCCGCCAACCGCAGTTCCGCCGCTGCCGATCGCCAGCGGACCGGTGGCGATCATGCCCACGCGGTCCTTGAGCTCGTTGCAGATGCGCTGCGCCAGTTTCGGCCCGACGCCGTTCGCCCGCGCGATCATCGCGGCGTCACCCTGTACGATCGCGCGTTGCACCTCGGCGGGTTCGAGCGCGGACAGGATGGCGAGCGCAACCTTGCCGCCCACGCCCTGCACACCCGTGAGCAGCCGGAACCAGTCGCGCTCCTCGGCCGATGCGAAGCCGATCAGCCGCAGGAAATCCTCGCCGACGAGCAGTTCGGTGTGCACCGTTACATGGTCGCCGACGATGCCGATCGCGCTGAGCGTTCGCGCCGATGCCTCGACCAGATAGCCGACGCCCGCGACGTCGATGACCGCATGCCCCGCGCCCCAGCTGTCCAGCGTTCCGGTAAGTTTGGCGATCATACGCCGTGCCTAGCGAAGGCGGCACACAAAGGGAACGGGGGACGGGTGCGGGCGTTGGCTGGGCGGAGAACAGGATGGCCGGTGGATGGACGCGCGACGGCGCGGTGCAGGATCAGATCGACGACACGGTACGCGACGCGGTGCTGGGTGCGCGCGCCCGGATGCCCGCAGGCGAAAGCCTGCCAAATTGCGAGGAGTGCGGCGAGCCGATCCCCGAGCGCCGCCGCGCCGCCCTGCCCGGCGTGCGCACCTGCGTGGCCTGCCAATCCGAACGCGACACCGGCATCCGCCACAGCATGATCAACCGGCGTGGTAGCAAGGATAGTCAGCTTCGCTGACGGGGGCAGCAAGGACAGCCAGCTGCGCTAGTCAACCGTGATGCGCGTGGGTTATCGCGACCGCCAGCGCGTCGGCGGCATCCGGCCCGGCGAGCTTCAGGCCCGGCAGCAGCGTACGCAGCATCGCCTGCACCTGTTCCTTCGCGGCGCGGCCGGTGCCGACCGTGCTCTTCTTGACCAGCGTCGGCGCATATTCGGTGATCGGCACGTCGGCCGCGGCCGCGGCGACCAGCGCGGCACCGCGCGCCTGACCCAGCTTCAGCGTCGTCTGTCCGTTCTTGTTGACGAACACTTCCTCGATAGCGATCGCGCCCGGCCGCACATCCTCGATCACCCGGCGCAGGCCGTCCGCGATGATCAGCAGGCGGTTGGCGAGCGGCGCGGCGGGATCGGTGTCGATTTGGCCATTGTCGATGTGGCTGAGGCGATTGCCCTCGCGCAGGACGGCACCCCAGCCGGTCGTGCCCAGCCCGGGGTCGATCCCCAGCACGACCAGCGGCGCGCGGCGCGCCAGCATCGCCGCCTCGCGCGCCGCGCGGCTCTGTCCACCACCGAACAACCGCGCGAGCTTCACCCCAGCTTTTCCATGACCGCGTCGGGGATTTCGTAATTGCCCCACACGGTCTGCACGTCGTCGTCGTCGTCGAGCGCGTCGATCAGCTTGAACAATGTTTGGGCGACGCCCTCATCCGCGACCTCGCTGCGGATCGTGGGTTTCCACGCGAGCTTGACCCCTTCGGCATCGCCGAGCTTGGCCTCGAGCGCCTTGGCGACGGGATGCAGATTCTCGACGCTGGTCCAGATTTCGTGCCCGTCTTCGCTCGATTCGACATCGTCCGCACCCGCATCGAGCGCGGCTTCGAACACGCCGTCGGCATCGCCGGCGGACGCGGCATAGCTGATCAGCCCCAGCCGCTCGAAACCATGCGCCACGCTTCCGGAAGTGCCCAGATTGCCGCCGTTCTTGCTGAAAGCCGTACGCACATTGGTCGCAGTGCGGTTACGGTTGTCGGTCAGCGCCTCGACGATGATCGACGTGCCGCCGGGCCCATAGCCCTCATAGCGCACCTCCTCGTAATTCTCGCCCTCGCTGCCGGACGCCTTGTCGATCGCACGCTGGATATTGTCCTTGGGCATCGACGCCGCGCGCGCCGCCAGCACCGCCGCGCGCAGCCGGGCGTTGGCATCGGGGTCGGGCAGTCCCATCTTGGCCGCAACGGTGATTTCGCGGCTCAGCTTGGAAAAGGCGGCGCTGCGCTTCTTATCCTGCGCGCCCTTCCGGTGCATGATGTTCTTGAATTTGCTATGGCCTGCCATGGGTCCGCCGTCGAATTATGCTAGTGCGGCGCTCCTCTATCGGCAGCGCCGCGCAGGGTCAAAACGCCGCGCTCAACCCAGGCCCAGT
The DNA here is from genome assembly GCA_965365395.1 of uncultured Sphingomonas sp. GTDB lineage: Bacteria > Pseudomonadota > Alphaproteobacteria > Sphingomonadales > Sphingomonadaceae > Sphingopyxis. Next base: position 15,542 of record CBDUBN010000014.1, on the reverse strand, counting down.
GCCGCCTTGTAGGTATCGAGCAGCGCCTCCATTTCGGCGCGGTCGTGCGGGGGCAGTTTCCTCAGGCGGACGATCTGGCGCATGATCTTGGCGTCATAGCCCTGCGCCTTCGCCTCGGCGTAGGTGTCGCGGATGTCGTCGGCGATGCCCTTCTTCTCCTCCTCCAGCCGCTCGACGCGCTCGATGAACAGCTTCAGCTGGTTGTCGGTCGCCTGGGCGTCATCATTTGCGGCTACGCTAACGGAGGCAGGGGCCATCGAATCATATTCCTTCGGGTTTCAACCTTGATGCGCCGCCCGTATAGCGACGCGAGCCGAACCTGAAAGCCACCACGGAAGCGAGCCCAGTGATCCAGCCCAGCCAGCATCGGCACCGCGGGCTCGCCCCCCGCCATCGCCGCGTCCGCATCCTCGCGACGCTCGGCCCCGCATCGAGCGGGCCCGACATGATCCGCAAGCTGATGGTCGCGGGCGCCGACGCGTTCCGCATCAACATGAGCCACGGCGACCATGCCATGCACGCCGCCAATATCGCGGCGATCCGCGGGCTAGAGAAGGAGCTCGCACGGCCGACGACCATCCTTGCCGACCTGCAGGGACCCAAGCTGCGCGTCGGCACATTTGCGGACGGCGGCGTGATGCTGGAGACAGGCGCCAACTTCGTGCTCGACAGCGATCCCGCGCCAGGCGACGCCACACGCGTCCAGCTGCCGCACCCCGAAATCCTTGCCGCACTCGAAACCGGCGCGCGGCTCCTTATCGACGACGGCAAGCTGGTGCTGCGCGTCACCGCGGTGCACGATGGTCGCGTCGATGCGACCGTCGAGGTCGGTGGCAGGATTTCCGATCGCAAGGGGCTGAATCTCCCCGACATCGTCGTGCCGCTCGCTGCGCTGACCGACAAGGACCGGCGCGACCTGCATTTCGCCATCGATCACCATGTCGACTGGATCGCGCTGTCGTTCGTGCAACGGCCCGAGGATGTGGCCGAGGCGCGCGGCCTGATCCGCGGGCGCGCGGGCGTATTGGTCAAGTTCGAAAAGCCCCAGGGGCTGGCACGGCTGGAGGAGATACTAGAGCTCGCCGACGCGTGCATGGTCGCGCGCGGCGACCTTGGCGTCGAGCTGCCGCCCGAGGCCGTGCCCCCGGCGCAGAAGCGCATCGTCGCCACCGCGCGCGCGATGGGCAAACCGGTGGTGGTGGCGACGCAGATGCTCGAATCGATGATCACGTCGCCCTCCCCCACCCGGGCCGAGGTGTCCGACGTGGCGACCGCCGTGTACGACGGCGCGGACGTGGTGATGCTGTCGGCCGAGACCGCCGCCGGGGCCTGGCCCATCGAGGCCGTGACGATCATGGACCGTATCGCGCAGTCGGTGGAGGCCGATCCCGGCTATCGCGCGCGGGTGCAGTTCACCGAAACCAAGGCCGACGCGACGACCGCCGACGCGCTGTCCGAGGCCGCCGGCAACGTCACCGGCATCGTGGGCGCGGACGCCATCATCTGTTTTACCGGCACGGGATCAACCGCGCGCCGCGTGTCGCGCGAACGGCCGCAGGTGCCGCTGCTGGTGCTGACCCCGAAGCTGGACGCGGCGCGGCGCATGGGGCTGTTGTGGGGCGTCCACGCGGTGCAGACGCGCGACATCGGCAGTTTCGAGGAGATGATCGCCAAGGGCAAGCGCATGGCGCTGCGGCACGGGTTCGGGCGGGCGGGGTCGAAACTGATCATGATGGCAGGCGTGCCGTTCGGGACACCGGGTTCGACCAACGTGCTGCATGTCGCGACGCTGACGGGCGACGAGCTCAAGACCTATCGCGGACGGTGACGATGATACCGCCGGGTGCCTTCACCCTGCCCTTCACCGCCGACGCGGCGCACATCGATGAATTGGGTCACGTCAACAATGCCGTGTGGGTGCAGTGGATCCAGCACCTGTCGACCAGCCATTGGGCGGCAAGGACGGATGCGGCGGAGCAGGCGGCGTATGTCTGGGTAATCGTGCGGCACGAGATCGATTATCTGCGGCCCTTGTTTGAAGGCAGTACCGCGACCGGCCACACCTGGGTCCCCGATCGGCCGCGCGGGGCGAAGTTCGATCGCCGAACGGCGTTCACGGGTCCGGACGGGAAGCTGCATGTCAGCGCGGTCACGACCTGGGCGATGCTGGACCGATCGACCGGGCGGCCGCTGCGCGTGCCTGAGCCGCTCGTCGAACGTTTCATGCAATCCGCGGGCTAGGCGCGTTCGGCGGCGAGGATGCAGTCGATGACCGCGTCGACCGCCTCGGCGGTATAGGCGAAGCCAAGGTGGCCGCACGCCAGTTCCACAGCCGCGTCGCGCTCCTCCTGCCTTCCGCTCGCGCAGGCCGGCGCGACCACGCCGTCGCGGGCCGACCATAAGGCATAGGTCGGCACCGGAGGCTTGGGCGCGGGATGAAGGGGCACGGGCGGCTCCTCGACGCGGTGGCCAGCGACCAGTTCGTACAGACGCCAGGCGTGGTTGGCGCGGCGCGAACCCGAGAAGGGCGAGCCCATGGTGATGACGCTGGCGACATGTTCCGGATGGTGCTTGGCATACTCGCGCGCATAGAGGCCGCCCAGGCTCCAGCCGACGAGGTGGACGCGCGCGCCCTCGCGGTCCGCGGCGTAGCGGACACGATCATGCAGCCGGTCGATGAGGTCGGCGCGCGCGCCGAGGTTCGCGCCCTGTTTCCAGCGTTTGGCGCGAAAGCCTGCGGCATTGAGGCTGGCCCGCATCTGGCCCATCGACAGGTCGCTGGCGAGGAAACCCGGCAAGGTCAGGATCGGCTGGCCGCGGCCGACCCGTGTGCGCAGCTCGGTGCGCGTGCCTACGCGCGCCCGCAACCAGTCGCGGGCGACCAGCGTCTCGCGCAGCAACAGGCCCAGCGGCGGCGCAGTTTCCGGGGAACTGGTCAGAGCGGTCATGACAGGCATATGACATAGGCGTCATGGCCCTGTCATCAATGGCGCATGCTAGAGCTGATGACCGGTCCTGTCGCGCTTGGTCGCGAGATAGCGTTGGTTGTGCGCGGTCCCCGCCAGCACCAGCGGCATCCGCTGCGTAACGGCGATCCCTTCGCCGGTCAGCCGCGCGACCTTTTCCGGATTATTGGTCATCAGCCGCACCGCATCGATGCCTAGCAGGCGCAGCATCTGCGCGGCGATGCCAAAGTCTCGCGCTTCGACGGGAAAGCCGAGCCGGGTGTTAGCGTCGACCGTGTCGAACCCCTGGTCCTGCAGCTGATAGGCGCGCAACTTGTTGACCAGGCCGATGCCGCGGCCTTCCTGCCTGAGATACAATAGCACGCCCCATCGCGCTCCGGCGATCGTATCGAGCGCGGCGCCCAATTGCGGCCCGCAGTCGCATTTGAGGCTGCCGAACACGTCGCCGGTCAGGCATTCGCTGTGCAGGCGGACGACGGGCACGCTGGCGTCGCGTGCGCCAAGGAGGAGCGCGACATGCTCGCGCGGATCGTCGGGGCTGCGGAACACGACGATCTCGCCCGCTTCGCTGGCGGCGACGGGCAGACGTGCTCGGGCGGCGATTGCCAGACTCTGCGGATCGGCGAAGGCGGCAATGGCGCCGGCGCTCGTCTGTGCCGCGAACTCGCCGCTGTCAGCCACGTACCAGGCGGGCAGGACGCCGGCGTACCGCGCGAGCGCCACCGCGCCGCGGGCTGCCGCGTCGGCCACCAGCGGCAGCGAACGGAACGGGCCCTTCATCGGATACGCAAGGTCGAGCGACGGATCGGCGATGCGCAAGACCCGCGCCGGATCGGCACCGCCGTCCAACGCGATCAGCACCGGGCCGGGCGAGGCCGCCGCAAGCTGGTTCGTCAGCTTCAGCGTTGCCGCCCGTTCCCCCGACAGGAGCAGGGCGGTCGGCGCAAGGGTCGTGAAGCTGTCGATGGTGGCGCCTTCCACGCCGAGCAGCGTCAGCGCGCCGTCCGGCCCCGCCACGCGGATCGGCCAGCCGCGACGCGCGGCGTCGATGGCGCGCGCCGCGCTGCGCGGATCGTCCTCGCTCAAAAGCGGAAGTCCGTGACGATCGGCACATGGTCCGATGGCTTCTCCCACGACCGGCAGGGCTCATGCACCCGGTGCGCGGTCGCCGATGCCGCCACATCGGGTGTCGCCCACATATGGTCGAGCCGGCGGCCACGATCGGATGCCGCCCAGTCTTTCGCGCGGTAGCTCCACCAGGTGAACAGGCGTTCGGGCGCGGCGACGAAGTGCCGCCCGAGATCGACCCACGATCCCGCAGCCTGCAACCGGGTCAGTGTCTCGCGCTCGATGGCGGTATGGCTGACGGTGTCGCGCAGCGCCTTCGAATTCCAGACATCGCATTCCAGCGGGGCGACGTTGAAATCACCGGTGACGATGCTGCCGCCCCGCAGCCCCGCCGACCAGTCGATCATGCGTGCCAGGAAATCGAGTTTCTGCCCGAATTTCGCGTTCACTGCGCGGTCGGGGACATCGCCGCCGGCGGGAACATAGACGTTTTCCAGGCGCACGCCGTTCGGCAATGCCACGCCCAGGTGGCGCGCCTCGCCGTTCGCCTGCCAATCGAAGCGGTTGTCGGCGGCGATCGGCACGCGGCTGACGATAGCGACGCCATGGTGCATGCGCTGGCCGTTCACGATGACGTGATCATAGCCACGAGACGCAAATATCTCATGCGGGAAAATGTGATCCTCGACCTTCGTTTCCTGAAGACAGAGGATGTCGGGCGCTTCCTGGTCGAGGAACTGGCCGACGATTCCGGCGCGGGCGCGCACGCTGTTGATGTTCCAGGAGGCGATGCGCAACTGCATGGCAAAGGCCTTAACGCTGCCGAACGAACAGGCAAGGCGGGCGCAAAAAACCCCTGCTCCAGGGGCGGCGGAGCAGGGGTTCAAAAACTGCGCTCGTCACGCGTTTTGAGCGAGGCGACCGGCCATCGGTCGATCAACAGGGGGGAACATCGACCGGAGCCTTGGTGCCGCCTCGAGAGCCGCTTTAACCCGCCAATCTGTCGCTCACATGAACAAACCCGTACAGATTGCGACGAACCGTTTACGTTTGTCGTTGACGCGAAAAGTCTCAGCGATTGCGCGCGCCCTGCGGGCGGGGATCGCGCCAGCGAAACGCGGAATCGGCAACGGGGACGTTGTAGCGTTGGTTCGCGAGACGGATCGAGGTGCGATTGCGCTGCGCGTCGAGTGCCACCCAGCCGTAGAGGTTGAGCCCACCAGGCCCGCGCGGATCGCGGGTGAAGACCATGGTTATCATGCCATATTCGGGACGGGCCGGATCGCGCACTTCCACGCTTAGCGTCTCCGCGCTGCCGGTATCGGCGAGCCGGCCATAGCGGATCAGGTTGGCCGCCGGATCGATGAGCACGGCGAGCGGCGAATTGCGCACCGGCCAGCGCTGCACCTGGCGCACCTCATAATCGATCATCGTCAGCGAACGGCCGTCGGCGACGATCAGCAGCGGGATGCCCGGCGCATATTGGAAACGGATGCGCCCTGGCTGTTTCAGGGTCAGCCGCCCGCTCTGCACGGTGCCGCGCCGGTCGGTCTGCGTGAAGTCGGCGGTCAGGCTGGTCATCGCCTGCAGATGCTGCTGGACGCGCAGGAGGTCGCCGGTCAGCGCGGGCGCGCGGCGGGCTTGCGCGGCCGCGGGCGCTGCCGGCAGGGAGGCGACCGCGGGGATGGCGGCCATTGCGGCGAGCAGGCAGAATTTCGCTATCTTCATGCACATCGTCCGTGAAATTTTCGCGGCAGGTATCGCGCGCGCAAGGGTGAGAGCGGACGGGCGTTATGACCGGCCCGCGTTGAACCCGGCCTGAACCCCTCAGGCGAAAGGCGGTTTCATTCGTCGTCCTCGCCGCCGCGCCCGCGCTTGATCGGGCGGCCGCTCTTGTCGCGCAGCACGTCGCGGCGTCCGAGGTGGTTGGGCGCGGAGATGATGCCGTCCTGCTCCATCCGGTCGATGTGCCGCGCCGCGGTATTGTAGCCGATGCGCAGCGCACGCTGCACCGAGGAGATGGACGCGCGCTGGCTGTCGATGACGATCTGGCAGGCCTGCGCATATTGGCGGTCCTCGGCGCTGTCGGCCATATTCTCGCCCTCGAACAGATAGTCGCCGCCGATCTCGGGCTCCTCGGTCACCGCCTCGACGTAGGAGGGCTGGCCCTGGGCGCGCCAATGATCCGCGACGCTGCGCACCTCGTCGTCGGAGACGAACGGCCCGTGCACGCGGATGGGGGGCTTGCCGCCCGACATCCACAGCATGTCGCCTTTCCCCAGCAACTGCTCCGCGCCCATCTCGTTGAGGATGGTGCGGCTGTCGATCTTCGACGTGACGTGGAAGCTGATGCGCGTCGGCATGTTCGCCTTGATGACGCCGGTGATCACGTCGACCGAGGGGCGCTGCGTCGCGAGGATGAGGTGGATGCCGGCCGCGCGCGCTTTCTGCGCGAGCCGCTGAATCAGCACCTCGACCTCCTTGCCCGCGGTCATCATCAGGTCGGCGAGTTCGTCCACCACCACCACGATCTGCGGCAGCGGCTCGCAATCGAGGCTTTCCTCCTCGTAGATCGGGCGGCCGGTGTCGGGGTCGAAACCGCATTGGATCTGGCGCTTCAACGACTGGCCGCGCGCCTTCGCCCCGCGCACCTTCTCGTTGAAGCTCGACAGGTTGCGCACCGAGAGGTTGGCCATCATGCGATAGCGGTCCTCCATCTGCTCGACCGCCCATTTCAATGCGCGGATCGCCTTGGGCGGCTCGGTCACCACCGGTGACAAGAGGTGCGGGATGCCGTCGTAGACGCTGAGTTCGAGCATCTTGGGATCGATCAGGATCAGGCGGCACTGGTCGGGCGTGAGCCGATAAAGCAGCGACACGATCATCGCGTTGAGGCCGACCGACTTGCCCGACCCGGTGGTGCCCGCGATGAGGAGGTGCGGCATGGGCGCAAGGTCGGCGATGATGGGATCGCCCGCGATATTCTTGCCCAGCACGATGGGCAGCTGGCCCGACTGTGCCTGGAACGCCTCGCTGGCGACCAGCTGGTGCAGCACGACCGGTTCGGTGCGCGTGTTGGGGAGCTCGATGCCGATGACGGTGCGGCCGGGAATCGGAGCGATGCGCGCCGAGAGCGCCGACATGTTGCGCGCGATATCGTCGGCGAGGCCGGAGACGCGGCTGGCCTTGGTGCCCGGGGCGGGTTCCAGTTCATACATGGTCACGACCGGGCCCTGGCGCACCGCCTTGACCGTGCCCTTGACCGAAAAATCCTCCAGCACCGATTCGAGCAGGCGGGCATTCTTTTCCAGCGCGGCCTTGTCGATCGGCGCGACGCCCTTGTCCGACGCGGGCGTCAGGAGAGTGAGCGGCGGCAGGCTCGAGTCGGCGAACATATCGGTCTGCTGCGGGCTGCGCTTGCGCGAGCCGGGCTGCGGCGCGGGCGCTGGCTCACTGATTTCAGGCGCGTCGCGGTCCTCTTGCCTGCGCACCGGGCGGCGCGGCTCGGGCACGGTCCCGCCGCGGTCGGGCTCCGCCGCATCCTCTTCCTCGAGCGAGCGCGCAGCCGCCCTCGCCTCTGCACGCCAGCCGAAACCCAAGGCGGGCAGCACGTGCCGGAGGCCCGACAGCTGCAGGCTGCGCAGCCACAAGGTCAGCCCGCCGCCGATCAGCGCCAGCGCCGCCACCCCGCGCACGGCCAGCGCGGCATAGGGCGACAACGACGCGAGCAGCCCGTCGAACGGGCGTTCCGCGATCAGGCCGACCAGGCCCCCGCGCCCGGCGGTGAGCGCGGTCGACGGAAGATTTTCCCAGATGGCGAGGCCGATCCCCGCGAGGAGCGCGCCGGCGAGGCCGACGAGCAGCCGGCGTTGCGGCCCGGCGCGTTCGCGCCCGACGATCATCCGCCACGCCTGGCGCGCCAGGCTGGGGACCAGGGCCCAGGCGCCCCAGCCGAAAAGCAGGAGCAGTGCGCTGGCGATCCACGATCCGGGGTAGCCGACCCAATTGGCCGGCGGCCCGCCGGCCGCCGTGGTCAGGCTGGGGTCCGCGACCGAATAGGTGGCAAGCGCGGCAAGGAGCAGCAGCGCCGCCCCGGCGAGCAACACGCCGGTCAGCATCGTCGCCGAGCGCAGGAAGCTGGCGCGGATCAGTCCGTCCCATTCATGCGCGGCGCCCATCTGGCTGCGGCTTGCCATCGGCTGGTCTTTCGAGAAACGGGGCGTGGGCCGGCCCCGCGCCGTCCCCTCGTTAACCTTTATGCCAAGCGTGCGGAGTCGACGTCAAGCCGCGGGCTTTCCTCCGCCCGGCGACGCTTCTAGATGGCGGCATGAGCATCGCAACGCCCGCCGCCGCCGACGTCCTCATTTCCGGAGGCGGGCTGATCGGGCAGACGCTCGCGCTCGCGCTCGCGAGCCACGGGTTGACCAGCATCATCGTCGATCCGGCGGACCCTGCGCTGGCGCTGGCGCCCGATTTCGACGGACGCGCGTCGGCGATCGCCTCGGCAAGCTGGCGCATGCTGGAGGCGATCGGGCTGGCAGAGGCGCTGGCGGGCCACGGCTGTCCGATCGAGCGGATCTGGGTGTCGGACGGGCTCAAGCCCGGCGAATTGAGCTTCATGCCCGCGCCCGAGGACGGTTTCCTGGGACTGATGTTCGAGAACCGGCGGCTGCGGCTGGCGCTGGCGCAAGGCGTGGCGGCTTCCCCGCTGATCCGGCTGTGCGCGCCGGCCGCGACGCTGTCGGTCGAGCGCGATGGCCATGCCGCCCGCATTGTGCTTGGTGACGGCGAAGTCGTGAGCGCGCCGCTGCTGGCGGTGTGCGAGGGGCGGCGTTCGCCGACGCGGGCCGCCGCGGGACTGCCGATGGCGCAATGGGATTATCGCCACAGCGCGATGGTCGGCGCGTTCGCGCATGAGGCGCCGCATGAGAATGTCGCCTACGAGATCTTCTACCCCGACGGGCCGTTCGCGATCCTGCCGCTGAACGACATGGACGGCGCCATTGACGACGGGCTGCATGGCAGCCGCTGGCGGCATCGCAGCGGTTTCGTCTGGTCCACCCATGCAGGCCGCGCGCCCGCGCTGATGAAGCTGGGGCCGCGCGGCTACAAGCGCGAGCTGATGAAGAAGATGGGCGGCCTGTTGGGCGAGATCGAGGAGATCGCGCCGCGCGGCCTCTATCCCATCGGCTTCCAGCACAGCGCGACCATCGTCGCCGACCGGCTGGCGCTGGTGGGCGATGCCGCGCACGGCATCCACCCCATCGCCGGCCAGGGGTTCAACCTGGGCCTGCGCGATGTCGCGGCGCTGGTCGAGGTGCTGATCGACGGCGCGCGCACCGGCCTGGACCTGGGCGATCCCTATCTGCTCGAACGCTATCAGCGCTGGCGCGCTCTCGATACGCTATCGGTGGCGGTGGCGACCGATGGGCTGACGCGCCTGTTCGGCGTGAGCGGTCGCGCGGCGTCGGCGATACGGCGGTTCGGACTGGGCGCGGTGCAGCGCAGCGGCATGCTGAAAGATTTCTTCATGAACGAGGCGCGCGGCGAAAGCGGCGCGCGGCCGAAACTGCTGACGGGGGTGCTGGCTTAGATCCAGGCCCGGAGCCGTAGCCCCGAGCTTGTCGAAGGGCGGCCGTCGAATGCCAACGCGCTCCTGTTGGATGGGCCGCCCTTCGACAGGTTCGGGGCTGCGGTTCCATCTACTCTTCGCGGCTATTGCAGCGTCGCGCGATTGTCGCCGGGGTCGCGGCGGCTGGCGGCGAAGCGCATCAGCTGCACCAGCAGTTCGGAGCGGGCGGAGATGTCCGGTGCTTCCAGGAGCGCCTGTTTCGCGGCGATGTCGAACGGGGCGATCTGTGCGATGGCGTTGACCAGCGTGGCATCGTCGAGCTGCGTCACGCCGTCCCAATCGACGCGATAGCCCAGCCACACGGCAAAGCGCTTCGCCTCGTTCTCCAGCGCGGCGCGCTCGATGGCGGCGAGCACACTGTCCGCCGGCGGGTCGATCAGCTGCACCTCCGCCTGGCGGAACTGGGTCGCCGGGTCGAGTTCGCGCACGATGCGGAACAGGCTGGTCCCTTCGAGGATGAGGTTGAAGCGTCCGTCCTCCATCGCCTCGACATCCGCGATCCGGCCAAGGCAGCCTACATCGAACAGCGCGGGCGGGGCGGGCGCACCGCGCCGTGGCTCTGCATTCTCGGGCTCCCGCGGCTGGACCATGCCGATCAGCCGGTCGCGCGCGAGGGCATCCGAAACGAGCGCGCGGTAGCGGTCCTCGAAAATGTGCAGCGGCAGTTGCAGCCCTGGAAAGAGAAGCGCGCCCGGCAGCGGAAACAGCGACACGCGCTTGAGCGCGGAGGCGGCCATCAGCCGAACAATATGTCGGACAGGCGGCGGCGCTGCGCGCGCACCCACGCGTCCTCCAGCCCGACCGCCTCGAACAATGCGACGAGCCGGCCGCGCGCCGCGCCGTCGTTCCATTCCCGGTCGGCGGCGATGATGTGGAGCAGGTTGTCGGCCGCCGCATCGCGCTGTCCCGCCGCGATCTGCGCGGATGCAAGATTGAGCCGCGCGGCGTGATCGTCCGGGTCGGCGGCGACTGCGGCCAGCAGCGCATCGGCCTCCCCCGGCGGGGGCGCGTTGCGGGCGAGTTCGAGCGCCGAGCGCGCCTGGCCGATCGCGGCGTCCTTCGCCGCTTCCGCGGGCACGGCGGCGAGCGCGGCATCGGCGCCGTTGAGATCGCCCGCAGCAACGAGCGCGCGGATCAGCCCGGCGTGCGCCGGCGCCGCGGCGGGCGCCATGTCGACGATCTGGCTGAATATGCCGACCGCGCGCGGGGCGTCGCCACCGGCGAGCACCTCCTCGCCCATGGCCAGCAGCGGTTCGACCTCCGCCTCGGCCGCGGCGTCCGCGCCGGCGATGGGGAGCTGGCGCAGCAGCTGGTCGAGCAGCGCCTTCAGCTGCGATTCGGTGCGCGCATTGGTGAGGTCCGCGACAGGCTGGCCCTGGAACATCGCATAGACCGTGGGGATGGACTGGACACGGAACTGCGCGGCGATGAACTTTTCGGCATCGACGTCGACCTTTTTCAGGACGACGCCCTTGCCCGCATAATCGGCGGCGACCTTTTCCAGGATGGGCGTCAGCTGTTTGCAGGGGCCACACCATTCGGCCCAGAAATCGAGGATGACGAGGCTGGTCATCGACGGTTCGACAACGTCGGCGCGGAACCGCTCGACCGCTTCCTGATCGCTTGCGCTCAATCCCAATGTGGCCACGACCTGTTCCCTGCTGCGGCGCCCCGTCGGCGCCCGTCCTGCCCGCGCATATGGGGCGCCCGCGCGATGCTGCAAACCCCCGTGCGGGTGCGGCGTGCGGTGCGTCGGCGGGCGATGCCGCGCTTTTCCCGCGGCGTCGATTTTCGCTTGCCGGTGCCCGACGACGCGGCTATTGGCCCCCTCCTGTCCCCGGCGGTGGCCTTCGTCCCCGTCATTCGACACGCCGATGGGCGCGTGTCCGACACGCCAGAGCGGGCGTAGCTCAGGGGTAGAGCACGACCTTGCCAAGGTCGGGGTCGAGGGTTCGAATCCCTTCGCCCGCTCCAGCGGCCCAACGCAGTTTGCGTGCGCGAGGGGCATTCAGGCGCGGTGTCATAGCGTCAGCCAGAAATCCGCGGGGTTCAGCGTCTGTCCACCGAGACCGACCAGCACGATCTGCATGTCGGCCACGCTGTCGCCGTTGATGTCGGCCTCCACCAATATGTCCGTTCCTTGCGTCTGGTAGCGGATCTGCGCCGTCCCGTTGGCGGCGAAGGCGGCGGTACCGATCAGTGTCAGATGCTGGTAGCCCGGGGTCGTGAGGTCGGTATCGAGCACGCGAAAATCGAGCCGGTCGGTGCCCGGGACGAAATCCATGATCCGGTCCGCCGCGGTGCCGAGACCGCTGTCGTTACGGAAATAATAGCGGAACTGGTCCGCACCCCCGCCGCCATAGATGATGTCCGCGCCGCCGAGGCCGATCAGCTTGTCGTTGCCGTTGCCGCCATAGATCGTATCGGCGAGCGCGCCACCGCGGATCTGGTCGACGCCCGACCCGCCGTTCACGGTCGCGGCGACATCGGCCATCTTGATGATGTTGTTGCCGGCCGATCCGTTGACCACGAACTGCAGCGACGATCCGGCCACGATGCTCGCCGAACTGGTGTTGACGACCACCCGGTCGCTGGCCGTGCCCTCCAGCGTGACGGTAATCGTCCCGTTGCCGCCAAGCTGCAGCGTGCGCGGCAATTGCCCGGCGATCTGCGACGATGTCAAACCGATGTTCGCGCCGCCGGTGACGCTCAACCCCTCGATCGCGGTGAACTGTGCCGCCACCGTGCCCGAGGCGGAAAAGACCGCGGTGTCGAAGCCCGCGCCGCCGTCGATGACCGTGTCGGCGGCGTCCGCCTGCAGCGTGTCGTTGCCGTCGAAGCCGCGCAGCACGTCCGCGCCCGCGCCCCCGCGCAGGATATTGGCCGCGGCGTTGCCGATCAGCGTATCGTTGCCGCTGCCGCCGAACGCATTCTCGATCAGGCTGCCGCGCGCGATCGTGACGTTGCCGACGCGCGCGCCGACGTTCGAGAAAGCCTCGGCATTGAGGTCGATGCGCTGGTTCTGGCCAAAGCCCGAATAGTCGAGCGTGTCGGTGCCGCCATGATCGACCACGGTGTAGCTGACCGAAGGGAACTGCGCGGCGTCGTAGATCACCCGGCCGCTGCTGTTGTTGAATCCGTAGACCGTATCGCCGGTGCGCGTGGTGGTCGCGGTGCCATAGGCAATGCTCATTGCCAGCACGTCGGCGACGATCGGCGAGACGACGAACTGGCGCGTATAGCCCTGTCCGGCGAAATAGCTGTTTTCGGTCTGGTCGAAATAGCTCATCACCGTGGTCGCCCAGGCATCGTTCTGGTAGCTGTTGTCCTGCCCGTAGCTCGCGCTGCCGTTATACGGCCCTGCATGGCCCAGCCCCAGCGCATGGCCGATTTCGTGCAGATAGGTCTGGAACGAATAGCTGTTGAGGCCGGTGCCATAGCTCGTCAGCCAGGCGGTGCCGACGTTGACGACCGAGCTAAGGATGATGTTCCCGCTGCGGGTCGAGCTTGCGTAGGCACCGCTTTCGTTGTCGTCGAGCGTGATCTGCGCGGTGCCCGTGATCTCCTGGAAGGTGATGCCCATGGCGTCGGACCACAGGTTGAACGCCTCGCGCGCCAGCGCCTGGCCCGCGGCGGCCAGGCCGGTCATGTTGACGGTGATCGTGCCGCCCGGCGCGACGTTGAAATGCCGTGCCGCCTGCGGGCCGCCCCAATAGCCGTTGAGCAGCTGGTCGGCGATCTGGTCGTTGGTATAGATCGGCAGCGGCGGCGCGACCCCGACCGAGATATTATATGCCCCCGCCCCGCCGTCGTCGAACGCGCCGACATCGAGATAATAGGTGCCGCTGGCGGTCGGTGTGAAGCGGATCGCCGAATAGGTGCCGCCGCCGCCATCGTCGTTCTGCGCGAGCAGTGTCGAACCGTTGCCGGCGTAGAGCCGCAGATAGGTGTCGGGGTCGTTCGCCCCGCCGGTCGGATTGGTGCGCAGCAGATAGCTCTGCCCCGCGGTCAGCGTGACCGCATACCAGTCGTGATCGCCGACGACGTCCAGCACGCCCGCCACCGCGGGCCCACCGACGGTCACGCTGGCGGTCGTCGTGCTGTTGCCGGGGATGGCATCGGCGACGTCGACGGTGGCCCGCAGCCGGAAATTGCCCGCTTCGGCGTCGTTATAGGCGCCCACGTTGACGAAATAGGTCCCGGTCGCGGTCGCAGTGTAGACGATGCGCGAGAAATAGTTGCCGGCGCCGATATCGTCGTTGAAGGCGATCTGCGTTCCGGCGGCGTTGTGCAGCCTGAGGTAGCTGTCTTCGATATCGCCGCTGCCGGTCCCGCTGGTGGTGAAAGTATAGGTCTGCCCCGCGGTCAGCGTGATGCGGTACCAGTCGCGGTCGCCGACGGTATCAAGCGTGCCGTCGACGGCGGTGCCGAGCGTCAGCGTGACGGTGGTGGTCGCGTCGCCAGGCACGGTGTCGACGAACACGGGCCCGTCGGGGGCGAGCGCGCCAACGTCCGTCGCGAGATCGACGGACGTGGCCGGGCCGGTCCCGACCGGCCGTTCACCGGCGCGCCCATCCGACGGTGTTTCATAAGGCGTCAGGGGAAGGGTTGGAGTGGCGTCGCCGTCCGGCGCGGGCTTGTCGTACACGGCGCAGTCGCCGCAAGCGCATCCCTCCAGATGGGTGGTCGGCGCGAACAGGGGCGCGCTGTCGTCGAGCAGGAAGAGTTTCATGGCCGGTCCTTACTGCGGCGCGTCGGCCGATGTCGTTGGTTGGCGGAGCGCCGCGGCGACGGCGTCACCGAGACGTGACAGATCGTCGGCGCGCAGCGAACGATCCATGACGTCCACGGCGATATCGGGCCGGCCATCAATCCGGGCGATGGCCGAGCCCCGCCGAGACAGGTCGAGCGCGATGATGGCAACGGGTTCGGGCGACCGGGCAAGGGCCGAGCGCACACGCGCGAGAACCGCGTCGCAGGCACCGGCATCGAGCGCGGTGCCCGATGCTTGCGCCAGGGTGCAGCTGATGCCGCCACCGGATGCGGGCGCCGCGTGCGAACAGGCGCTGGCCGCTATGACGCCGAGCCCCAACAGTGCCGCGCGACCATGGATCAGAACCCCGCATCCCATATTTGGGCAACGCTAGGCCGGCGATTCGCGCAACGCAAACAGCGATGTTAACTAACCCCGCCCTTACCTTCCCATTCTGCGACGAAAGCCCGCCGCGGAGCGACAAGCTCCACGACGGGCCGCTTTCCTCCCCAGGAAAGTTCGGTGCGGGCCAGGCCGCCGACTGGTTCCCGCCGCCGTCAGGCGGCGAACTGGTTCCCCACCGCCGTCAGGCGGCAAACTGGTTCATGGTATTGTGTGCGCCGCCGGCCTTCAACGCGGCTTCCCCGGCGAAATATTCCTTGTGGTCGTCGCCGATGTCGCTTCCGCTCATATTCTGGTGCTTCACGCAGGCGATGCCTTCGCGGATCTCCTTGCGCTGCACGCCCTCGACGTAGCCCAGCATGCCGGCGTCGCCGAAATATTCCTTCGCGAGATTGTCGGTCGACAGCGCGGCGGTGTGATAGGTCGGCAGCGTGATGAGGTGGTGGAAGATGCCGGCGCGGGCCGCGGCATCGCGCTGGAAGGTGCGGATGCGCTCGTCGGCCTCGCGTCCCAGATCGCTGCTGTCGTAATCGACGCTCATCAGCCGCGAACGGTCGTAGGCCGACAGGTCGCGCCCCTCCTCGGTCCAGGCATCGAACACCTGCTGGCGGAAGTTGAGCGTCCAGTTGAAGCTAGGCGAATTATTGTAGACGAGCTTCGCGGTCGGATGGACCTCGCGGATGCGGTCGACCATCGCGGCGATCTGCTCGATGTGCGGCTT
>CBDUBN010000013.1:0-30567 GCA_965365395.1 uncultured Sphingomonas sp. | reverse complement strand
AGCCCTTGGTCACGGCCTTGGTGGTGTTGCCCACCGCGTCGAGCGCATCGGTCTTTTCCCGCACGCTGTCGTCCAGGCCCGCCATCTCGGCGATGCCGCCGGCGTTGTCGGTAACCGGGCCATAGGCGTCGAGCGCGACGACCATGCCGGCGAGCGCCAGCATCGCGGTCGCGGCGAAGGCGATGCCGATCAGGCCGGCGAGCTGGAAGGCGACGACGATGCCGACGACAATGACCAGCGTGGGCAGCGCGGTCGCCTCAAGGCTGATCGCCAGGCCCTGGATGACGTTGGTGCCGTGGCCCGTCTCCGACGCCTTGGCGATCGAGCGGACCGGGCGGTAGTTGGTGCCGGTATAATATTCGGTGATCCACACGATCAGACCGGTAACGCCCAGGCCGACCATCATCGACCAGAACAAGTCCATGCCGGTGAAGCCCGCCTCGCCGGTGATGTCGTTCGCGCCGACGACCGTGTTCATGTCGCCCAGCGCATAGCCGGTCGCCCACCAGATGGCGGGGATGGAGAGGATCGCGGTGGCCAGGAACCCCTTGTACATCGCGCCCATGATGTTCGTGCCCCCGCCCAGGCGGACGAGGTAGGTGCCGATGATCGAGGTGACGATGCAGACGCCGCCGACGAGCAGCGGCAGGCTCATAAGATTGGTGAACAGCCCGCTGTCGCTGACCCCGGTGACGAGCAGCGCAATCAATACCATCGTCGCGCCGATGGTGACGACATAGGTTTCGAAAAGGTCGGCTGCCATGCCGGCGCAGTCGCCGACATTGTCGCCGACGTTGTCGGCGATGACCGCGGGGTTGCGGGGATCGTCCTCGGGGATGCCGGCCTCGACCTTGCCGACCAGGTCGGCGCCGACGTCCGCGGCCTTAGTGAAGATGCCGCCGCCCAACCGCGCGAAGATCGAGATCAGCGATGCGCCGAATGCCAGCGCGACGAGCGCGTCGACGACCAGTCGGTCGTTCGGCGCCGCGCCGACGACCTCGATCAGATAGTAGAACATGCCCGCGATCGAGAGGAGCGCGAGGCCGGCCACCAGCATGCCGGTGATCGCGCCGGCGCGGAAGGCCATAGTCAGCCCCTGCTGCAAGCCGCTCTGCGCCGCCGCGGCTGTGCGCACGTTGGCGCGGACCGAGATGTTCATGCCGATGAAGCCGGTGGCACCGGATAGCACGGCGCCGAGCACGAACCCGGCCGCCGAGGTCACGCCCAGCGGGGACAGGGCGAGGATCACCGCTACGACCACGCCGACGATGGCGATGGTGCGATACTGCCGGCCGAGATAGGCCTGCGCGCCTTCCTGGATGGCGGCCGCTATTTCCTGCATCTTGGCATTGCCGGCGGGCGCGCGCAGCACCTGCTGGCTGGTGACGATGCCATAAAGCACGGCGAGCAGGCCGAACCCTATGGCGATGAGAGCGATGGACATGAGAAAGGCTTCCTCCCGTTGTTATATGCGGACGGGTCGGGAGCGGCGGCCGGGCGGCGGAACCATGCCACGGACCAGCATCGCGCCCCCAAATCCGCGAATGCATGGCGCAGTCGCGTAAGGGCTTAGCCCGAACCGTGCAAGGGCCTGCGCGGCCCGCTATGCCCCGTGGTAGTAGCCCAGGGTGCAGTCCTCACCCGGCGGAACCTTAGCGAGCGTCAGCGGGTGCGCACCGCGCTTGGTGACCAGACCGATCAGGGTCGCCGGACAGGGCGGCGCGCGTTCATTGGCGAGCGTGAACAACAGTTCGTAGTCGTCACCCCACCGCATGCCCGCGTCGCGCCGCGCGGGCGGCAGCGCCATCGGCACCAGCGCCGGATCGATATCGATCGTGACCCCGCTCGCGAGAGCCATGCGCTGCGCGTCGAGCAGCAAGCCGTCTGAGACGTCCATCATCGCGGTGACATGCGGCGCCAGGGCCGCCCCCTCCTCGATCCGCGGCGTCGGACGATGGAAGCGGTCGAGCTGACCGACCGTGGCGTCCACCGCCCCGAAGCCCGCCATCGCCTCGCCGATCAGGCCTGTAACCCACAGCCGGTCCCCGGGCCGCGCCCCGCCGCGGGAGGGCACCGGGCTATGGCTGGCCTGGCCCACCGCCGTCAGCCCGAGGGTGCGCGCCTGCGTGGCGGACGGCGCGGCGACCGTATCGCCGCCCCACAGCGACACGCCGTATCGCGCGAGTACGTGGCGCAAGCCCGCGGCGAAGGCCGTGTCCCACGCATCGCCGCCGAGCATGTAGCCGAGGAGCACGCCGATCGGTCGCGCGCCCTTCGCCGCAAGGTCGGACAGATTGACCGCCACCAGCTTCCACGCGACATCGGCCGGATCGGCGTCTAGCGTGAAATGCGTGCCCGCGACCATCATGTCGTGCGTGAGCACGATATCGCCGAATACGGCGCAATCGTCGGTGAGGTTGCGCGCCTCGGGCGCGGTCGCGAAACCGCGCAGCAGGTCGATGAAGCGCGTCTCGCCGCTCAGCGGCCGGCGTCCTTCGCAACCGCGTCGAGCAGGCCGTTGACGAAGCCTGCGTCCTTCTGCTCGTGGAAAGCCTTGGTCACGTCGACATATTCGCTGATCGTCGCGCTCGCCGGCACATCGGGCCGCGCGATGAGTTCGTACGTGCCCACGCGCAGCACGGCCTTCATCGACCGGTCGAGCCGCGCCAGGCTCCACCGCTCGGACAGGCGCGCCGCGATCGCCGCGTCGACTTCGGCCAGCCGGGCGATGGTGCCACGGGTCAGATCGTCGAAGAAGTCGACCTCGGCGTCGGCATATTCCGCCGCATCGAAGTCGTCCTCATCGATCACCGCGCCCAGGCGGTGATGGTGAAATTCGTGCAGCAGCTGCGCGGGTGGCGTCGCCTCCATGTCGTGCTGGTACAGCGCCTGCACCGCAGCAAGGCGCGCCGCCGACCGCGCCGCGCTGCGTGCCATGGTCTTCGTCTTGCTCATGACCGCGCCCTAGTCGCCCGCCGGCGCATGGTCCAGCCGCAGCGCCACGCTCAACGCATGCGCCGGCAGGCCTTCCGCCCCGGCCAGCGCCACGGCCGCGGGGCCGATCGCCTCGAGCGCGCGCCTGTCCAGCTGCAGAAAACTGGTGCGCTTCATAAAGTCGAGCACGGACAAGCCCGAGGAGAAGCGCGCGCGTCGCCCTGTTGGCAGCACATGGTTGGGCCCCGCCACATAATCGCCGATCGCCTCGGGCGTCAGCCTGCCCAGGAACACCGATCCCGCGTGCCGCACCGCGGCGAACAAAGCCTCCGGATCGTCCACCGCCAGCTGCAGATGCTCGGCCGCCAGCCGGTTCACGAGCGGCATGGCGCCCATCAGATCGGGCACGACGATGACCGCGCCATTGGCTTCCCACGCCGCCCGCGCGACCTGCGCCGTGGCCAAGGTCGGAATATGGGCTTCTATCGCGCCCGTCACCGCATCGGCGAAGCTCGGATCGTCGGTGAACAGGATCGATTGGCTGGTCGGGTCATGCTCCGACTGGCTGAGCAGGTCGGCGGCGATTACCGCAGGGTTGTTGGCCGCGTCCGCCACGACGACGATCTCGCTCGGCCCCGCGACCATGTCGATGCCGACAACGCCGTACAGCTGGCGCTTGGCCTCCGCCACCCAGGCGTTGCCGGGACCCGTGACGATATCGACCGGCCGGATGCGCTGCGTGCCATAGGCCAGCGCGGCAACCGCCTGCGCCCCCCCGATGCGCCATATTTCGTCCACCCCGGCAATGCTCGCGGCGGCGAGCACCAGCGGGTTGATCGCACCGTCCGGCGTCGGCGTCACCATGACCACCCGACCGGCGCCCGCGACGCGCGCGGGAATGGCGTTCATCAGCACCGACGACGGATAGGCCGCGCGTCCGCCCGGCACATAGATGCCCGCCGCGTCCACCGCGGTCCAGCGGCTGCCCAGCGTCGCGCCGGCGGCGTCGGTGGTGCGGCTATCCGTCGGCCGTTGGCTCGCGTGGAACGCTTCGATGCGCTGCGCCGCGAGTTCGATGGCGTCGCGCAGGTCGCGGGGCAGGTCGTCCCGCGCCGCATCGCACGCCGCGCGCTCGATTCGCCAGCCCCGGGCGTCGGGATCGAAGCGGTCGAAGCGCCGAGTCAGCTCGGCGAGCGCGACATCGCCCCGCGCGCGGACGTCGGCAATGATCGCGGCGACGTCACGGCCCACGTCCGCGTCGCTCTCCCGCCGGCCCTCGACCAGAGCCGTGAAAGCGGTCTCGAACCCCTCGTCGCCACTGTGCAGACGCAGGGTCATGCCACCGCCGCCCGGAACGCATCGACCATCGCGGGCACCGCCGGGTTGAGCTTGAACGCGGCGCGGTTGACGATCAGCCGCGCGGAAACCTCGGCGATCACCGCCCGCTCCTCCAGCCCGTTTTCGGCCAGGGTGCGTCCGGTGGAGACCAGATCGACGATATAGGGCGCAAGGCCGAGCAGGGGCGCCAGCTCCATCGCGCCATTGAGCTTGATACACTCCGCCTGGATACCCGCTTTCGCGAACCAGACGCGCGCGATGCCGGGATATTTCGTGGCGACCCGTACATGGCTGGCGCTCGCGTCCAGCGGTGGGGCGCCCGCCGGGGCGGCGAGCGATATCCGGCAACGGCCGATGCCCAGGTCGACCGGCGCATAGAGTTCGGAGAAATCGAATTCGTCGATAACGTCCGACCCGACGATGCCGATATGCGCCGCGCCGTGCGCCACGAACGCCGCGACATCGAACGCGCGCACACGAATGATCGACAGGTCGGCCGTGTCGCTCGGGAACATCAGCGCGCGGCTCTTCGCGTCGAAGAATTCCGCGCCGGGGTGCACGCCGCCGGCGCGCAGCAACGGCAGCGCCTCGTCGAGGATGCGCCCCTTGGGGATGGCGAAAATCAGCGGGTCTGCCATGATGCCGCGCACCTAGGGCGCAATGCGGGGGTGTGCAATGACACAGGACGGGACGGCGAACGGCGACGGTGTGCCGCCCGGCATGGCGATGGACGAAGCGGGCATCGCGGCGGGCATCGCCCTGCAGGCGGAACATTGCCTCCGCAACGACGCGCCCGTCACCGCGCGCGTCGTGCAGGCCGGCCTTGCGATCATGCACAGCGCTACTCGCTGCGGTGGCCGTATCCGCAGCTGGCCCGGCCTCCCGCTCGAGGACGCCATGCCCCTGCGCTTCGCCGCGGGCTTCCATCATCTCCATCTGAGCGGCGATGACGCGCGACTGGCTCCGATCTACGCCGGGTTGGTCACGGATCAGGCGCAGGTCGACCGCATCCTGCTCGCCGTGCTGGCGGACCATGACGCGCGTTTGCTGGACTGGTTCGATGGCCCGCCACAGACCAACGAGGCCGGACGGTCGGCGAGCTTCATGGCCGGGCTGCTTTGGCTATCGGGACGGGTCGGACACAGGTTCGAGCTCAACGAACTAGGCGCGAGCGCTGGCGTGAACACGATGATGGAGCGGTACCGCTACACGCTGGCCGGGGTAGGCGTTGGCCCCGCCGGATCGCCCATGCACATTACGCCCGAATGGCGCGGCGCATCGCCGCCGCTGGCGCCGGTCGAGATCGTCGCGATCCGCGGGTGCGACACCGCGCCAGCCGATCTGTCCGATCCGGCCGCCGCCCTGCGCATAAAATCCTATGTCTGGCCGGACAGCCCGGTGCGGCTGGGTCGCATCGACGCAGCAATCGCGCTCGCCGCCATCCGTCCGCCCGAAGTCGCGCGCGCCGACGCCGCCGACTGGGTGGAACGGCGCCTGGCCGCGCCGCAGGAGGGGGGCGTCTGCCGCGTCTTTCACCACAGCATCGTCTGGCAATATATTTCCGAGGACCGTCGCCGCCGCATCGCCGCGAGCATCGAGGCCGCGGGCCGGGCGGCGACGCGCGAGCGACCGATCGCCTGGATGATGCTCGAGACCAACCGCGAGACTTTCCGCCACGAGCTGACCGTGCGCCACTGGCCGGGTGACGGCACCCCGCATGTGCTCGGCCAGGCGCAGGCGCATGGTGCCTGGGTCGAGTGGTTCGCATAGGGCCGGAGAAAGGGCCCGCGATCTAGACCGGGTGCGCGGCCAGCCACCTCTCTGCCGCCGAGTTGAATGCAGCCGGCGCCTCCCAGGTCACGAAATGCCCGCAGCCGTGCACGCGTTCGATGCTGAGGTCGGGCACGAGCGCGTCGAGACCATCGAGATTGCATGGCGGCAGCGCCGCGTCATCCATCGCCCAGATCACCAGCGTGGGCGTGCCCAGCTTGGGGAAGGGGCCGTCGAGCCATGCCGGGCGCACCGGCTCGTCGTCCATCGCCGGCACGATCGCGCTGCTGCCGCGGTACCAGTTCAGCATGCCGAAACAGGCGTCCCGGTCTTCCCAATCCTTCAGCAGGCGCGCGATCTCCTCCGGCTCGGCCATGCCGCCGCTTGGGACGCGGCCCTCGAACGCCTTCGCCAGGATCGCCGCGATACCTCCTTCGCGTACCAGATCGTCATTCGCGGTGTCGCGGAACACGCGCATATACTGGCTCGACGCGCGCTGCTCGGGATTGTCGAACAGCAGGCGCTGGAACAGGAACGGGTGCGGCGCATTGGCGATGATCGCGCGCACGACGCGCCCCGCCCAGGCGGGGTTCGGCGCTCCCGTCTGACCGTTGAGCGCGACGCTCCACGCGATCGCGCCGCCCCAGTCGTGCCCGACGATGGTGAAGCGGTCCACGCCTGCGGCGTCCGCCAGCGCGAAGATGTCGGCGGTCAGCTTGTCCGGGGTATAGGCCTCGGGCTCCTGCGGTTTGGACGAGCCGCGATAGCCGCGCTGATCCGGCGCGATGCAGCGATAGCGATCCGACAAGTGGACGAGCTGGTTGCGCCAGGTGCGATGCGATTCGGGAAAACCGTGCAGGAATAGCAGCGCCTCGCCGTCGCGCGGACCGATGTCGACGTAATCGAGCGAGACTCCGGTGGAGAGCGTGGCGCGCTGCATAGGAAATTCGTCGATCATGCCACTTCACCCGGTGCCGTCGCCTTGATGGCCATCGCATGGATGCGTCCGTGCATCAGATCACCCAGCGCATGGTTGACCATCCGCTGACGGTCGACGCGCGAAACACCCTCAAACGCCGCGCTGGTGATCGCGACGCTGAAGTGCGATTCGCCGCTGCCGTCGTCGCCGGCATGCCCGCCATGCTGCGCGCTGTCGTTGCTGACGGCGAGGGCGGTGGGTGCCAGCGCGTCGGTCAGGCGCGTGACGATCTCATTTTCCACCGAGCCGACGTGCATGCGATCTCCGTTCCTCGTCCGTCCGACGTCGTAGCTTGTCGAAGCGACGCCGCAATCCTTACATGGGTACGGAAAGGACGGTCCCGCGACAAGCGGGGCGAAGCGCGAACTCTTGGCGAACAGCAGCTCCCCCCGCTTCCACGGCCGCGTGCCGGGTGTGCGCCCATGCGCCGTGCCCGGCTGTGACGCGCATGGCGAGTTCCGTGCGCCGGGCGAGCGGCGCGCGGGCTTCGACGGGCCTGGCGCATGGCGCTGGCTGTGTCTCGATCATGTCCGCGAATTCAACGCGCGCTACAATTTCTTCGACGGCATGAGCGCCGACGAGATTGCCGAGGCGCAGTCGCCCCTTGGCGGCTGGGAGCGCGAAACGCGCGCCTTCGCCCACGTCGGCGCCGATGCGCCGCCTGCCTGGTCCGATTTCCGCGATCCGATGGATGCACTCGGCGCCCGCTATCGCCGTTCGCGCGGCGAAGCGGAGGAACGCGCGCGCGGCCTGTCGCGCGAAACGCGCGCCGCATACACGACGCTCGGCCTGGAGCCAGGCGCCGATCGCGGCGAGATACGCAAGGCCTACTCGACGCTCGTTCGTCGTTTCCATCCCGATCGCAATGGCGGCGATCGCCGCCACGAGGCGGCGTTGCGATCGGTGGTCGACGCCTATCATCACCTGCGCCAGCTACAGCCCGCCGCCGCCTCCGCGCGGGTTTGACAGGGCGGATCGGCGATCCTAGCCTCGGCCGATGAGCTATCTGCGCACCTGTTTGATCGGCGCTGTCGCGCTCTTGTCCGCCACGCTCGCCGCCGCCGAAGCGCCCGCAAGCTCGGCGCCCGACGACATCGTCGTCACCGGCGGGCGCGAAAGGGCCGCGGAGCTGACCCGCGGCCTAGCGCTGGGCCGCATCAGCGGCATGCTGCCGCGCTGGACCGAACCGGTGTGCGTGCGCATGATCGGCATGCGCACGGATGCGGCGCAACAGTTCGAGGAGCGCGTGCGCAGCGTGGCGCGCGATGCCGGCGCGCCGGTGGCCCGCGACGGGTGCAATCCCAATCTGGTGGTCGCCTTCACCGACGATGCACCGGGCGCCGCGCAGCTGCTTCATCGGCGCCGACCCGCGATGTTCGTCAACCGCCCGGTGATCGAACGCCAGCGTTTCATCGAGGGCTCGGACCCGGTCCGCTGGTGGTCGCTGACCCATGCCGAGAGCGCGGACGGCATGCGCCCGCAAGGGACGGCGGGCGAGGTTCCCGGCCTGGCGTTCGAAGGGGTAGGCGGCGGCATCGACCTGCCCACCATCGTCAGCCGCGACGCCAGCCTGATCCGCCAACCGTTCATGGCCGGCATCGGTGGCACCGCGGTACTGGTGGACAGCCGATGGGCCGAAGGGGTGACGCTGACCGCGCTCGCCGACTATGTCGCGATGGTGGCGCTGACCGGGACCGTCATGCGCGCGACCTACGGCGGCGCATCCCACAGCTCGATAATGGGCCTGTTCGGATCGGCCGAGGCCCGTCGGATGGCGGGCATGACCGCGGCTGACCGGGCCTATCTGTCTAGCCTCTATGCGCTTCCTGCCGCGCGCCTCGCGTGGGAGCAGCGCGGGCGCCTGCGCAGCGACGTGCGCGCGGCGCTCGTCCTGCAGGACCTCGAAGCGGCCGACGGCGCCGCGCCCTGATCCGCCACCCAAGTTGGTCGGCCATATTGCGGCTTTCGCCGACCCCCGCTTTGCGGCATGGGGCTGCCTCACGTTAACGGAAAGCCGCGCATGCCCGACCTACCCAACAGCCAGCCCGACAGCCGCGGCGAAACGGCGATGGCCGCGCCCGACCGCAGCGTCGACGTGCGCGAGATGTTCGGAATCGACATCGACTGGCAGGTGCCGTCTTTCTCGGAGAAGGACGAGCGCGTCCCCGACCACGACCCGGCCTATGTCTTCGACCCCGACACGACGCTCGCGATCCTGGCGGGGTTCGCGCACAATCGCCGGGTGATGGTGCAGGGCTATCATGGCACCGGCAAATCGACCCATATCGAACAGGTCGCCGCGCGCCTCAACTGGCCGTGCGTGCGCATCAACCTCGACAGCCATGTCAGCCGCATCGACCTTGTCGGACGCGACGCCATCGTGCTGCGCGACGGCAAGCAGATCACCGAGTTTCGCGAAGGCCTGCTGCCCTGGGCGCTCCAGACACCGACGGCGCTCGTGTTCGACGAATATGACGCGGGCCGGCCCGACGTGATGTTCGTCATCCAGCGCGTGCTGGAAGCGGACGGCAAGCTGACGCTGCTCGACCAGAACCGCGTGATCCGGGCCAATCCTTGGTTCCGCCTGTTCGCGACCGCAAACACGGTCGGCCTGGGCGATACCACCGGCCTGTATCACGGCACCCAGCAGATCAACCAGGGGCAGATGGACCGCTGGAACATCGTCGTCACGCTGAACTATCTGCCCGCCACCACCGAGGCGCGCATCGTGCTGGCCAAATCCGGCGAATATGACGACCCGAAGGGCAAGGCGCTGGTCGAAAATATGGTGAAGGTGGCAGAGCTGTCGCGCGCCGGTTTCATGAACGGAGACATCTCGACGGTCATGAGCCCGCGCACCGTCATCAGCTGGGCCCAGAACACCACCATCTTCAAGGATGTCGGTTTCGCTTTCCGACTGTCGTTCCTCAATAAATGCGACGAGAGCGAGCGCATGCTGGTCGCCGAATATTATCAGCGCGTGTTCGGCAAGGATCTGCCCGAGAGCGTGGTCGGGGCGTCCTAGCCGGGAGAAGGGCGTCGCCGCCTTGGTTGGCACAACGTTAACCCGCGATGGCGTAGATGGGTGGCCGAAACGGGGCTGACCATCCATGAATCGATACATCGTCATCGCCGGCATGAACCTGCTCGTCGCCGCGGCGATCGCCGGCAACGCCGCCTACGCGTTGTTGCGCGGCTGCAACATGGACGGCACCTGCGCCGGGCCGAGCAGCGCGTTCACCTGGGCGCTTGCGTTCGGGCTGGGATCGCTGTGCATTGCCGGTATCGTGGTGCTGACGCGCTATGCCCGTCGTTCGCAGCATATCGGACGCGCCCGGATCGCGTTCGTCGGGACACGCGGATCGCTGGATGGCGAAGCCGCTGCGTCGATCGGCGAAGAGGCGATGCTTTCGCGGCTCGCCCGCCTGTCCCGCGCCGATGAACCGGCGCAAGAAGCCGTGGCCGCTCAGCCCCCGATCGAGCCTGTCGCTGCACCTTCCGGTCCCGATCTCCACCTCGTCGCCAGCGATGGTGAGCGCATGCCTCCGCCGCCGGCGCAATCGCATGCCTCCACCCCTGGTGCCGAGCCTGTCAGCCGGATCAGCTGGCTGATCGACTGCGGCGTCAGGAACGCCGCTCGCGTACGGCAGGATACGGGTTTCCCGTGGAGCGTCGCCGGGATCGACCGGGCCGTCCAGGGTCTCGCGCGGTTCGACGAGTTTCTGCTCGACACCGACGTTCCGTCCGAATGCGCCGCATGGCGCAGCCTGGCCGGGGCGATGTGCCGCGATCATGCGCTGTCCGAGGAAGACGCGCGCGCCTTCACGAACTGGTACAACGCCAGCCTGCGCCTGGTCGGCCGCGGCGGCGTCGCCATGCTGAACGAGGCGATGAACGGACTGGCCGCCGAAGCCGCGCACGATCCCGCTATCGCCCGCTCCTTGCCGGCCGCATTCTGGCATGCCGGGGCCGGGCCGCGGCTGCTGGCGCTTTCCGCCTGATCTAGCGGGACCGCCGCACGCGCCGTGCCCGCGCTGCAGACCCTCCCCGCGCTCGGCTTGGCCGGACTTGCTTCCTATGCCCTGGCGCGGGCGGTCGCGCGCTCGCGCGCGATCCGTTTCTATCGCTACGCGCTCGTGGCCGTGGATTTGGCCGATCTGCCCGCGATGCCGCGCGGGTTGCACGTGCGCGCGCTCAGCGCCGACGATCTCGCCGGCCATGCGATCGATGCGCCGGCGGCTGTGCAGGCTGCCCGTTTCGGGCAAGGCATGACCTGCCTGGGGGCGTTCAACGCGCGCGGCGCTCTCTTGGGCGTCACCTGGATCACGGCGCAGCATCCGGTCGAAGACGACGTGGCCGTGCGCTTCGTCCTGCCGTCGGGTGGCTGCTGGGACACCGGGCTATGGATCGATCCGCGCTATCGTATGTCGCGCGCGTTCGCCGCGCTCTGGGCGGGTACGCGCGACTGGATGGCCGCGCGCGGGCTGACCATCAGCTACAGCCGCATCGCCGATTATAATCTCGCCTCGGCCGCGGCGCATCGCCGCCTGGGCGCGCGAACGCTCCGCCATCATAGCATATTGATCATCGGGCCGTGGCAGCTGTCGCTCGCCACGCGCCCGCGCGCCTTGCGTATCGGATCGCAGCCGGCCGAGCTGCGCGTCGCGCCGGAGCGGGTCGGCTGATCGAAAAGCGGCGGCACCGTTGCCGGCACCGCCCTTCGCTCGCTGACGGCGATGTTACGCGCAGGCGATCCGGGCCGTGGCGGCGACACGCCGCCGAACCGCGCCGCCGATTACGCCGAATCCGATGATCATCATCGCCCAGGTCGCCGGCTCGGGCACGGCCGCCGCGACCGATACATTGTCGAGCGTATAGTAGCTGGGGTCATGTCGCAGGGCGAAACTGATGGTCGAAGTGGCGCCGGTTGCCGTGACCAGGAAGCTGCGTACCGTGGTTCCAAAGCCGGCCGTGTTGGAAAAGGAGTCCAGGACATTGCCGTTGAAGCTTGCCGTGAAACTATTGGTGGCGCCGCCGCCTGCCGCGAGCGCATAGCTGAAGATATAGCTCGCACCGGCCGTCGTGGCGAAGGTCTGCGAGAGCAGACCCGTGCTGCCGACAGGCCCGAAATAGGCGACGCAGCTACCCGAGGCAGGGGTGAACGAACCGTTGCAGGCCACGCCCGTGAAAGCGCCATTGCCGCCCTGTGTCCAGCCGCTGAAATCACCGGTTTCGAAGCCGCCGTTATCGACCAGTTCGGCCGCCTGAACCGGCGAGATGGCTAGCGTCAGCGCGGAAAAAGCGACCGCCGCGCGCGTTAATCTCTTCATGATGTCCCCCAAGCTTTATCGCGAAGCGCCCCACCCCCGGGCCGGCCCGCCGAGTAGCAGACATTAACAGATGGTTTCGAAACCGCAACGCGATCCGGAATTCGCGGATTGACCCGATTCGGTACGGATGGACCGCATTGGCGTTTCCGTCCGGTACGACGGATCGCGGCCGTCGGTGCCAGAAGCCGCTTGGATTGGACGCCATCTTGCGCCACGAAACGGACGATGTCCGCGCATACTCCGCTCGACGATCTGAAATCGGTCCTGTCCGGCGCGGCGCGCGCGCTGTCCGGGGAGGCCGAGGTGGAGGTCGCCTACACCGCCGATGCCCCGCACGCGCTCGGGCGCACGATCAAGGTCGCTTCGCCGGCGCGCGCCCTGCCGGCCGGGCAGGTAGCCATCGCGCGCGGGCAGGCGGACGCGCTCAGCCTGCGCATGAAGCATCATGACACGCTATTGCACGCGCGCCTGCGCCCTGCGGATGCGGCGGCCGCGGCGGTGTTCGACGCGGCGGAGGGCGCACGCGTCGCGGCGCTGGGTGCGCGGCGGATGATCGGCCTGCGCGCCAACCTCGGGGCGGAAACAGCCGCGCGTCTGGCCAATGATCCCATCGCGCGTGCGACGGTTGCCGGCGACGTGCCGCTGGCCACGGCGGTCGAGCTTCTCGCGCGGGAATCGCTTGGTGGACTCGCCGTGCCGGCGTCGGCGCAGGCGGGACTGGCTCTCGTCCGTGCGGAAATCTCCGGCAAAACCGGCGGCGACCTCGAAGCGCTCGCTCTGCTGATCGACGACCAGGCGGCTTTTGCCCAGATGGCGCGGCGCATGCTCGAGCATCTCGACCTGCTTGCGCCCGACAATCCGCTCGAACCCACCGAACCGGACGACAGCGGGGACGAGGCCGACGAACAGCCGGACGACGATGCCGGCGGCGAGGAGGAACAGCAGGGCGGTGCCGCGCAGGCCGAGGCACGGATGGAGCGGCGCGAGGGCGAGAGCGAGGGCAGCGAGGAAGGCGAGGTCGACCTCGACGCGATGGAGGGCGAGGACGAGGACGAGATGGGCGGCGAGGGCGACGATGCGCCCATGCCCACACGTCCCAACCGTCCGCACCACGACATCCCCGATTTCAACTATCGCATCTTCACGCAGGCGCATGACGAGATACTTGCCGCCGGCGAGCTGTGCGACGCGGACGAGCTGGCCCGGTTGCGCGGCTTCCTCGACCAGCAGCTCGTTCCGCTGCAATCGGCGGTGACGCGGCTCGCCAATCGCCTGCAGCGACGGCTGATGGCGCAACAGAACCGCGCCTGGGATTTCGATCAGGAGGAAGGCACGCTCGACGCCGCCCGGCTCGCGCGCGTGGTCGCCAACCCCACGCTCTCGCTTTCCTACAAGGTCGAGCGCGATACCGATTTCCGGGATACCGTCGTCACGCTGCTCATCGACAATTCGGGCTCGATGCGCGGCCGCCCGATCAGCATCGCCGCGATCAGCGCCGACATCCTCGCGCGCACGCTCGAGCGTGTCGGCGTCAAGACCGAGATACTGGGGTTCACCACCCGCACGTGGAAGGGCGGGCAGGCGCGCGAGGAGTGGCTGGCTGCGGGCCGCCCGGCGCAGCCCGGCCGCCTCAACGACGTGCGCCACATCGTGTACAAGCCCGCGGACGAGCCCTATCGCCGCGCGCGCAACGCGCTCGGCCTGATGATGCGCGAAGGCTTGCTCAAGGAAAATATCGACGGCGAGGCGCTGATCTGGGCGCACAGCCGCATCATCGGCCGTCCGGAGGACCGGCGCATCCTGATGGTCATCTCCGATGGTTCACCGGTCGACGATTCGACGCTGAGCGTGAACAGCGGCGGCTATCTGGATCAGCATCTCAGGCAGGTGATCCAGTGGATCGAGACCAAATCGCCGGTCGAGCTGGTCGCTATCGGCATCGGGCACGACGTCACCCGCTGGTACAGCCGCGCGGTCACCATCATGGATGCCGAACAGCTCGGCGGCGCAATCATCGATCAGCTCGCCGGCCTGTTCGACGCGACGCAGGAACGCCGGGCCTAGAAGCGCTTCTGGAACGACAGCTCGATGAAGCGCCCAGCCGGATCGAGGAACCCCTGCTGATAGCGCAGCGGCACGATCCCGTTCGTATCGCGCACCGTCTGGCGGTCGTTGAACAGGTTATCGACCGCTAGGCGCACCCGCGCGTTTCTGAAGAAGGGCGTGCGGCGCACCAGCGCCTCGCGTTGGCCCAGGTCGACGAAGAAGCGCAGGTTGACGCTCATTCGATTGGAGAATGTGAGGTCGCTCGCGGTGCCGCCGCCCGCGATCGGACCGCCCACGACCGTCGACCCACTCCGCCACGTGCCGTTCGCGCGCACGCCAATGCCCCGGTTGAACCAGCCGGCGTCGAACTCGACCTCATGCCGCGCGCTCCCACCGCTGCCGCCGGTCGCCGAACCGTTCAGCAGATCGAGCACGGGGAGGCCGCTGCGGATCAGTATCTCGTCCTGGAACCGGACCGTATGGTACAGCGCGACGTTCCAGCGTCCGCCGCTGGCACCGCCTCCGAACAGGCCCGGCCCACCGGGTCCCCGCCCGCCGCCGCGACGCGCGCCGCCGCCGGCGCGGGCCCCACCGTCCGGCCGCCCGGCACCCGGCACGCGCCCGCCCGCGCCCGGCCCCTGCGCCGGCTGCCCGAAGCTTTTGGAATAGCTGATGCCGCTTCTCAGCTGCCGCCCGAATGTCGCCTCGAAATTGACCGGCCGCACATCCACGCTGACGATGCGCCCGCCCGCATCGCGCACCACGCGCCCCGGAAAGGCGGCTTCGATCTCGGGCGTCAGCAGCGGTAGCTCCGCCGTGGTGTCGCGGCTGCGTGTGCGCGCATAGTTGGCTGACAGGACGAGGTCGGTATCCTGGATCGGCCGCCAGCTGATCTGCGCGCGGAAGTCGCGCCGCGTCTCTGCCAGCAGGTTCGGGTTCCCGCCGCTGACGAGGTCGGCGATCACCGTCTCTCCGCGCGTGAAATCGAAGATCGTGCGCCCCGGCGTCACCAGTTGCGGCGCGCCCAGCTGCGTGACGGTCGGTGCATTCTCCTCGCCCACCCAGGATGCCACCAGGTCAACGCGCTCGATCGGCGACCAGTTGATGCCCAGCGTGGTACCAACAAGCCCGCCGAAGTCGCTGACATCGCGATAGGCGTAGCGCGCGTTTACCGACAGATCGCCCGCAAATGCCAGCACCTCGTCGGACCGGCTGGCGATCGGCAGGTCCAGGTTGGCGCTGCCGGTGAAGGCGGTGCGGCGCAATTCGGCCTCGCTTACCGTGCCGTCCCGCTCCGATACCGTATCGAGGGCGATGCCCCGCCATCCCGCCTGGAGCGAGGTGCGCACCCGCCCCGCGGGCAGCTGAAACAGCCCGCCCGACAGCACCAGATCAGCATCGCCTGTGTTGGAAAGCGACCGCGTTCGATCCACGCGCAGCGCGTTGCCGGCGCCATCGTCGCGCTCGCTCGATACCCGGGTCAAAACCCGGTCGTAATTGCCGGTCAGCGTCCAGCGCCAGCCGTCGCCGAAGCGGCCGTCGCTGCTCGCGCCGGCATGAAGGACGTCGCTCACCGTCCGTGCCTCGAGCGCCATGTCCGCGTCAAGCACCTGCGGTCCCTGCAGGCTGCGGTTGCGGGAATGCTCGTAGCGGAGGTTGAGCGACCCGCCGACCGTATCGCTGATCGGGCGGACGATCGTCCCCTCGATGTCGATGCTCTCGCTCGCGCCCAACAGCGTGCGCAGCGTGCCGTCCCGCGCGATGCCGCTCGCCTGGATGATGCTGCGCTCCGCCTCGGTCAGCGCGCCGGCGCGTTCATATTCGGCGCTGATGTTGATGCGGTTGTTCCCGTCGATGCGAAAGACGCCGCTTTCCAGTTCACCCGTGCCGCGCCCGCCATCGGTCAACGCGCCCGCCTCGATCTCCGCGGTGACCGCCGAGAACTGCCGCTTCAGCACGAAGTTGATGACGCGCTGGTCCGCCGCGAAACCATAGTCGAGCGCGACCTCGGGCGGGAAGATCTCGGTCCGTTCGATCGCTTCGGGCGGCAGGTTGCGGATCTCGCCGAAACCCGACACGCGCCGTCCGTTGACCAGCACCACCGGCGGGCCGCTGCCCCGGCCGCGGCCCGAGCTTGTCTGCGCGGACAGCGCGGCGACCAGATCGCCGACATTGCTGGCGCCATAGCTCGCAATTGCGGTCTCATCGAGGACCTCGTCGGCGGGAATATCCGAAATGACCGAGGAAAAGCCGCGGGTAGCCGTGACGACGATGTCATCGCCGTCGTCCGCTTGCGTGCCGTCCACGATCGCCGCATCGCCGCTCTGCGGCGCGTCGGCCGGCTGCGCCGGCACGGGCTGGGCAAGGGACAGCAGAGCGGCTCCCGCCAGCGGCCGAAAACCAGGATGATGATGCATATGGGAGAGAGCCTCTTCAGCCGGGCTAAGTCATGCCGCCATGGCTGTGCACGGCGGCTCACGCAACTTTTCTTGGCTCGTGGCGGATAGCGCTGAACGCGCCAATCGTCCGTGGGTGCCCAAAGGGGACATTTGTCGGACCCGAATCTTAAGCAACTATTAACTGTCACAATCCTGGATTAAGCGGTTCCCATCAGGGAGTGACTGTTATGATCGGCAAGGCATTCATCATCGGCGCGGTCGCGCTGCTGTCCACCTCCGCCAACGCGGCGACCATCATCAACGGCGGGTTCGATGACGATGCGCCGCCCACGACCTTCGTAACCGCTCCGCCCGCCGGCTGGACCGTCACCAATGGCACGGTCGATCACATCGGCAGCTATTGGCAGAACCAGAGCGGCCCGGGCAGCGTCGATCTTGCCGGTAACGGCGCGCCTTCCACGCTGTCGCAGACGATCACCGATCTGATCGCCGGTCGCACGTACCGCGTTGACTTCTGGCTCGCCGGCAACCCCGATGGAGGCTTCGCCGGCAGCCCGGCGGTGAAGACCTTGACCGTTGTCGCGGGCGCTTCGCCGATGGGCAGCTACAGCTTCGACACGACGGGTCGCAGCGTTTCGAACATGGGCTGGATCCGTCAATCCTACACATTCGTCGCCGGCGGCACGAGCGAGGCACTGTCCTTCACCTCCGGCGCCGCCAGCGGCGCCTATGGCCCTGCGCTCGACAGCGTCTCGATCGCCGCGATTCCGGAGCCGGCGACCTGGGGGATGATGATCCTGGGCTTTGGTGTCATCGGCGGCGCGGTTCGCCGTCGCAAGGCTGCGGCGGGCCGCCTCGCCATCGCCTGAACGCGCTCGGCACGCGTTATTGGGGGCCGCGCAGCGATGCGCGGCCCCTTTTGCGTCTGGTCGCCAGAGGCGGTACGGGCATGGACAGCCGCGGGCGCTTTGCCTAGGCCGCAGGGCAGGCGCATGGCACGGCACCCCGTCCGCCAGCGAGCATGAGGAAGCGACACCGTGGCCGTTAATTGGGCCCCCGATAGCTGGAAACGAGCCGAGGCACGGCAGATGCCGCATTGGCCAGACGGGTATGCGCTCGCCCGTGTCGAGGGCGAGCTCGCCAACTTCCCACCGCTGGTGTTCGCAGGCGAGGCGCGCAACCTGACCGCGGAGCTCGCCAAGGTCGCGGACGGCCGCGCCTTCCTGCTGCAGGGCGGCGATTGTGCGGAAAGCTTCGCCGAATTCCATCCCAACAATATCCGCGATACCTTCCGCGTCATCCTGCAGATGGCGGTGGTGCTGACCTTCGCCTCCAAACTGCCGGTGGTGAAGGTCGGCCGCATGGCCGGCCAGTTCGCCAAGCCGCGCTCGACCGACATGGAGGTGGTCGGCGGGGTCGAGTTGCCCAGCTACCGTGGCGACATCGTCAACGACATCGCCTTTACCCCAGAAAGCCGCGTGCCCGATCCGGGTCGCATGATCCGCGCCTATTCGCAGAGCGCGGCGACGCTCAACCTGCTGCGCGCCTTCGCGAGCGGCGGTTACGCCAATCTGCAGCAGGTCAACGCCTGGACGCATGATTTCATGGGCCGCAGCCCGTGGGCCGCGCAATATCGCGACGTCGCCAACCGCATCGGCGAGGCGCTCGACTTCATGGCCGCCTGCGGCATCGACGCGACCACCGTGCCGCAGCTCCAGACCGCGCATTTCTACACCAGTCACGAGGCATTGCTGCTCCCCTATGAGCAGGCGCTGACCCGGCAGGACAGCCTGACCGGCGACTGGTACGATACGTCCGCGCACATGCTGTGGATCGGCGACCGTACCCGGTTCGAAGGGTCCGCGCATGTCGAGTACCTGCGCGGCGTCGGCAACCCCATCGGCATGAAGGTCGGCCCTAGCACGCTCGCCGACGAGCTCCTGCGCCTGCTCGACACGCTCAACCCAGCTAGGCACCCCGGCCGCATGACCCTCATCAGCCGGTTCGGCCATGACAAGGTGGAGGCCGGCCTCGCGCCGTTGGTCGCAGCTGTCGCGCGCGAAGGCCACCCCGTGGTCTGGTCGTGCGATCCCATGCACGGCAACGTGATCAAGACGCCGAACGGCTATAAGACCCGCCCATTCGAACGCATCCTCGCCGAGGTGAAGGGCTTCTTCGCCGTACACCGCGCCGCGGGCACCCACGCCGGCGGCATCCATATCGAGATGACCGGCCAGAACGTCACCGAATGCACCGGCGGCGCGGTCGACGTCACGCAGATGGACCTCGCCGACCGCTACCACACCCACTGCGACCCGCGGTTGAACGCGGCGCAGAGCATCGAGCTCGCCTTCCTGCTTGCGGAGATGCTCAACCAGGAAATGCAGGAACGGCGCAGGGCTGCGGCGTAGCCTGGTCGCTCACCGATGGCCACGGCACATCTTCTGTTCGGCTACCTGGGGTCGGGCAAGACCACTTTGGCCAAATGCCTGGAGGTGAGGCATGCCGCTGTCCGTTTCACCCCGGACGAGTGGATGGCCCGCCTGTTCGGGGAAAACCCGCCCGCTGAGACCTTCCAGCAAAAGGCCAGCGCCATTATGCAATCACTCGAACCGCTTTGGACGCGCTGCCTATCGTTGGGCATGGATGTCGTCTTGGACTATGGCTTCTGGCGACGCAGCGAGCGTGACGACGTCCGCGCAACTGTCGAGCAGCTTGGCGCTCGAGCGTTGCTTTATCATCTGGCATGCACCCATGATGAAGCGCGCCAGCGGATCGACGGCCGCAATCGATCAATGGATCGCAGCCTCTATATCGCGCCTGAAGCCTACGACGCGATGTGGTTCCGCTTCCAGCCCCTGGACGACGATGAGGTCTGCGTAACGATTTGTTGACGGGCCACTCTGTTGAGGGAAAGCA
The DNA here is from genome assembly GCA_965365395.1 of uncultured Sphingomonas sp. Classification (GTDB taxonomy): domain Bacteria; phylum Pseudomonadota; class Alphaproteobacteria; order Sphingomonadales; family Sphingomonadaceae; genus Sphingopyxis. Next base: position 10,852 of record CBDUBN010000013.1, on the reverse strand, counting down.
GCCGCGCCATCCCGACGCCAGGCGCACTATGTTTCCTTTCGGCTGACCGCGCTCGCGCGCCTTGGGCACCGGGCGCGCGCGCCCCGCTCAATCACCCGCGTCTCGCCGCACCGCGCGCCGGACGTCCCGCTGGATGATGGCGCGCTGCCTCTCCCCGTAGAGCGCCGGATGGCCGGAATATCGCGCCTCGAGATAGGCCAGGTCCCACTCGGTGAGCGTTTGAGGGACAGCGTCGCCCATCGGCGTGGTCAGCGCCCGCAGGATCGTAAACTCGCCCGGCACATTCAGCCGCTGCTGACCATGATCGGTCAGCGTGCGCATCAGCGAATAATCGGCGATCTGCGTCGGGGTCAGGCCGATCAGGGCGCGGCGTTCGATGACCACCACCGACATGGCGACCGATTGCGTGATCATCGACAGGATGCGCGATCCGCGCATCGGCGATTCGACGACGACCGGTCCCAAATTTGTCCGGCGCCCGAGCGGCGCGCCTTGGGGATCGATCTGGGCAACCAGATGCCACGCAGTGGCCGGTCCTTCCTCGCGCGGGGGAAAGCGACCGTAAGTTCGCCTGAGGTCGGTGAAATAGACCGGATGTTCCCTGCGAAACGAGGCGAGGAAGCTCTCCTTGTCGTCCACAAAGATCACTAGAGCGCTCGTCCGACAATCCGGACCAGCCGGACGAACGCCCGCGGCAGCTGCGACGGCACGCATACGGGCGGCGATTTCGCCGTTGCGGGCAGGGCTGAGCCCGACGACGGCGGGGCAGTAAACGTCGGCATTGTACCGCGCCAACGGATCGCTGGGGACCGCGACCGTGAGGCCGCGTACATACTCGGCGGCCAGCCGGAGCTGCTCGCGCACGGTCGTCGCCGTCACCACGATCTCGGGATCGTCGTCGGACTGGCGCGAGGTCTCCGGCCCGGGTTGCGCATGACCCTGGCGTGTTTCCACGCGACTGTCCTGTCCCGACACGGATGCTGCGGGCATGAATGTCGCGAGCAGCAGAAACGTCGCGTTTAGAAGCACACCGGCTTTGCCGAAATTGCTTCGTGTCATCGCCGGCTCCCGCTGCTTGTCGTTGTGCTCAATGCACCTTCACATCGCCGAACCACAGGCTGCGGAAGCCGGAGCGGTCGAAGGGTTTCCACTGCCCCTCCGGCTGCGCGAGCCGATCGGCGATGGCGACCATCACCGACGGGTTGACGCCTAGCCCGCAGTGGCTCGCGAGTACCTCGATATTCTCGGTCTGGCCGCCCTCGGGGCGCTGCACGCTTGCCTGCCAGGCGACGATGCCGTCGGTCCTGGTCAGGATCGACGTCGTGGGCACCGGCGGCGCGGCGGCGAGGTCGCGGTAGCGTCCCTCGCGCTTGGGCTCGGGCTCCTCGCCGTTGATCGCCTTGAACAGCGGGGTCGCATTGGTCTGGTCGAGGTCGTTTGAGATCGGACTGCCGAGCGTGATCACCTGGCGCACCTTGTCCGGCTGCGCCTTCGCCATCTCGCGCGCGAAGACGCCGCCCAGGCTCCAGCCGACCAGCGAGACCTTCTGCCCCGCCGTGTCGGCGATCCGCGCCAGCACGTCGTTCATCGCGCGCTCGCGCGGGGTGTCGATACGCAGGTTGCGGCCAAGGCCCCAGCCATGCACCGCATAGCCCAGCGATTTAAGGAGCCCGCGCATCGGCCGCGTCGATCCGTCGCCGGCAAGGAAGCCCGGCAGCACCAGCACAGGGTGCCCGTCGCCCCGCGGCAGGAAACCCAGCGCCCCGCGCAGCGCGGCGAACGAGCCGAGCTCGAACATGGCGCGCGGCCCTTCGGCGAGCATCAACAGCTTGTTTGGACGGTGCGAGGTTGCGGCCATGGTCGATCTTTCGGGAAAAGGAATATGTTGCAACGCAGCAAAGTCAGGCGCGTTCCATTTTTGTTTTGCCCTTGGCCTTTTTGGCCGGAGCATCGGCGGCCGGCGCTGGTGCACCGGCACGGGCACGGTGCGCGGCCATCAGCGCGTCGAAGCTGCCCTGAATACAGGCTGCGTAGGCTTGCGGATCGGGCATGACCTTGCGGTCGGCGGTGAATCCGATCGTCGCCTGGTCGACATAGCTCTGCACCACATGGCCCAGCGCCATGCCGTCGGTCAGACACAGGAGGCCCTGCATGTGGAGGAGCTTCGCGCCCGCGGAATAGATCGGCACCGGCGGCCCCGGTACGTTGGTGACGACCGTGTTCATCACCGGCTTCATCACGTCGGCGATACCCAGGCTGGTGTACAGGCGCGCGCCCAGCGCCATGAACAGGGCAGGGGACACCTTGCTCATCTCGGTCATCTGCCGCGCGCCCAGCGCCTCGGTCATCGCCTTGGACTTGCCGGTTTGGCCATGAACGTAGCGCAGCCGCTCGACCGGATCGACGATATGGCTCCCCAGCGGCACCAGCATCGCCGACACCTGGTTGCCCATGCTGTTCTTCTCGCCATCGGCGCGCACCGAGATCGGCGCCATCGCGGTCAGGCTGGTGTCGGGCAGGTCTTTCTTCTCGATGAGATACTGCCGCAAAGCCCCGCCGATGATCGCCAGGAACACATCGTTGACCTTCGCGCCCGGCGACAGGCTGCGTAAGCCCTTGATGTCCGCGAGCGGAAAGGCGCGCCCTTCGACCACGCGGTTGGGCGACAGCTTGGTGTTGAAGCGCGTGCGCGGGGTCTGAACCGCGGGATCGATGTCAAAGCGGCGGTCGGCGATCCCCTTCACCGCGCGGAACAGGCCCGGCATCGCCTTTCGCGCCACATCCATCTGCCGCCACGGGTTCAGCCACGCGTTGGCATAGCCTTTCAGGAACAGCCCCAGCGGATTGGGCGGCGTATCCGCGCGCCATTCATCCGCGCCCGGTGGCGGCGCCTCGTCCGGTGCCTGCGTGTGCAGCGCCTCCATCAGGTCGATGCCCGACATGCCGTCGATCGCGGCATGGTGCACCTTGGTCACCATTGCGAAGCTGCCGCGCGGAATGCCCGGAATGTTGTCGATCCCCTCGACCACCGTGAACTCCCACGGCGGACGCGTCAGGTCGAGCGGGCGGGCGAAGATGCGCGCGGCCTGGATGCACAGCTGTCGCCAGTCGCCCGGTTTGGGCAGCGCGACGTGCCGGACATGATACTCGAGGTCGAAATCCGGATCCTCGATCCAATAGGGATAATCGATACCCAGCGGCACGCGCACCAGCCGCTGCCGCATCGTCTTGGAAAGTTTCATGCGGCTTTCGTAGAAAGCCAGGATATCCTTGAACCGCACGAATCCGCCCGGCGCCGTCGAGGGATCGTAGATCAGGATCGAACCGATGTGCATCGGCGAGGTCCGCGTCTCCATCGCGACGAAGGACGCGTCCATGCCCTGGAGCTGTTCCATGCCTCTCCTCCCGCCGGGCCGGCGTCCGTGCGCTTGGCCTCTGGCGGGATCAGGCTAGCAGGATGGGGGGCGAGCGCAACCGTCCGGGCGCCGACCGGCTCTACGCCTCCGCCTCGGCGTCCGCGTTGATGTCGAGCTCGGCCAGCCGCGTCATATACTGGTCACCGCCATAGGTGTCCTTCGTCAGCGCCTTCAGCCGCTTCTGCGCGTCCTTCAGGCCCAGCGTGCCGGCATAGGAGGCGGCGGTGCCGAAGCCGGCAATCCCGTAATGCGTCATGCGCTGGTATTGCGCGATGATCTGCGCGTCCATGACCGGTCCCTTGTCCGGCGCCTCCTCGCCGCTGGTGTGCTTGGTCGCCTCGGTCACCAGCCCTTCCATGCCCTTGCAATGCTCCTTCACGACCTTCTCGTCGCTCTCCTCGAGCAGGGTCTTGAGCAGCTCGGTGTGCTCGCCGATGCGTTCCACCGACTTTTCGAGCATCGCTTTCAGCTCGGGGTCGCTGGCCTTGCCGACGAGTTTCTTCACAGTGCGCTGCATCTGGTCGTTCGCGGACCACAGGTCCTGCAATTCGCCGGTGTACAGGTCTTCGAGGCTTTCGGGAGCGGACATGGTCGGGTTCCTTTGCGCGTGTCTCGCAAGGCATAGCGCACGTCGGCCCCGCTCGTTCCGCCGCTATCTGCCCGTCCACACCCCGGCGCGCTTTTCGACGAAAGCGGTCATGCCTTCCTTCTGGTCCGCCGTGCCGAACAGCCCGTGGAACAGCCGCCGCTCGAACGCGATGCCTTGCGCCAGCGTGGTCTCGAACGCGGCGTCGACCATCTCCTTGGCCGCGATCGCCGCGAGCGGCGCCATGCCGGCGACCGTGGTCGCAGCTTTCAGCGCGTCTTCCAGCAGCGAAGCCGCCGGCACGACGCGCGCGACCAGCCCCGCGCTCTCTGCTTCCGCCGCGTCCATCATCCGCCCGGTCAGGCACATGTCCATCGCCTTGGCCTTGCCGACGGCGCGCGTCAGCCGCTGCGAGCCGCCCATGCCGGGCGTGACGGCGAGCTTGATTTCCGGCTGGCCGAATTTGGCGCTGTCGGCGGCGATGATGAAATCCGCCATCATCGCAAGCTCGCACCCCCCACCCAGCGCATAGCCGGACACCGCCGCGATCCACGGCTTGCGGCACCGCGTGATCGCCTCGTATCCGCCGAAGAAATTGCCGCCGTACATTTCGGCGAAGCCTTGCGCCTGCATCTCCTTGATGTCCGCGCCGGCCGCGAAGGCCTTCTCCGATCCTGTCAGCACCAGGCACCGCTGCGCCGCGTCGCGCTCATAGACGGCAAAGGCGCGGGTCAGGTCGGCGAGCACGCCCGAGTTCAGCGCATTGAGCGCCTGCGGCCGATTGAGCGTCACCAGCGTCACCGCGCCGTGCTGTTCGACCAGGATGGTTTCGTAGGTCATTGCGGGCTCCATCGTTGTTCCACCGGTAGGGGCGCGAAGATCGCATCGATATGCGTGTCGCTCACCGTCTCGATCGTCGGCGGTTCCCAGCGCGGCTGGTTGTCCTTGTCCACGATCACCGCGCGCACGCCCTCCAGGAAATCGTGCATCCGCACCACCCGCGTGCCGATCGCATATTCCTGGACCATCTCGTCGGCGAAGCTCGGCATCGCCGCGCCCTCCATCAGCTGGCGCAACGCCACCTTCAGCGTCTGCGGCGATTTCGTGCGGAGCGCCGCCAGCTGCGCCGCCGCCCACTCCCCGCAGTCCGCCTGCAGCGCGGCGAAGATTGCCTCGACCGTTTCGCCCGCGAACAGGCGGTCGATGTCTGGCCGATGCGCATCGAGCTTCGCCGGCGGCGGCACAACCGACAGATCGCGCAGAATCTCGTCAATCGCGCCCGGCGCCACGCCGATCCGCGCCTTCGCCTCGTCGAGCGCGGCAGCGGGAAGATAATGCGACGCCAGTCCCAGCGAGAGGCATTCCGCCCCGTCGATCCGCGCGCCAGTCAGCGCCAGCCAGTAACCGGCGCGCCCCGGCAGACGCGGCAGATACCAGCCGCCGCCGACATCGGGGAACAAGCCGATCCCCGTCTCGGGCATGGCGAAGCGCGTATTCTCCGTCGCCACGCGATAGTCACAGGGCAGGGCAAGCCCGACCCCGCCACCCATGGTGATCCCGTCCATGAAGGCGACGGTGGGCTTGGGAAAGTCGAACAAGCGATGGTTCAAGCGATATTCGGTACCGAAGAACGCCCGCGCCGCGCTGCCATCCCCCGCACCGCTCTCCGCCAGCATGCGGATGTCGCCGCCTGCGCAGAAACCACGACCTTGCGCATGATCAAGGACGACTGCGCCGATGCCCGCGTCCGCCTCGAATCGGTCGAGCGCCGCCAGCATCGTCTCGCACATCGGCAGGGTGAGCGCATGGATCGCCGCCGGCCGGTTCAGCCGGACGCGACCGACACGGCCATCCACGACGGTCAGAACATCGCTCACTGCCGTAGCAGATCCCGCCCGACGATCATCCGCATCACCTGGTTCGTCCCCTCCAGGATCGAATGCACGCGCAGGTCGCGCCAGAAACGCTCGATCGGATAGTCCTTCAGATAGCCGTAGCCGCCGAACAGCTGCAGCGCGCGGTCGACGATGGCGCTCCCGCTGTCGGTCGACAGCCGCTTGGCCATCGCGGAAAAGCGCGACTTGTCGGGCGCGTTGGCGCTCACCTTCGCCGCCGCCATGTACAGGAGCGCGCGCGCCGCTTCGAGATCGGTCGCCATGTCGGCCAGCATGAACTGCGTGTTCTGGAAGTCCGCCACCGGCTGCCCGAACTGCTGCCGCTCCTTCGTATAGGTGATCGCCTCGTCGAGGCACCGCTGCGCCCCGCCCAAGCTGCACGCCCCGATGTTGAGCCGCCCGCCGTCGAGCCCCGCCATCGCGAAACGGAACCCGTCCCCTTCCGCGCCCACGCGGTTCGCCACCGGCACGCGCACGTCCTCAAGGATCAGTTGCGCGGTGGGGGAGGCGTTCCAGCCCAGCTTTCGCTCCTTCGCGCCGAACGACACGCCCGGCATATCCTTGTCGATCACCAGGCAGCTGATCCCGCGCGCGCCCGCGTCGCCGGTGCGCACCATGGTCACATAGACGTCGTTGACGCCCGCGCCGGAGATGAACTGCTTGGTGCCGTTGACGACATAATGGTCGCCGTCCAGCCGCGCGCTCGTCTTCAACGCCGCCGCGTCGGAACCGGAGCCAGGCTCGGTCAGCGCATAGCTGGCAAGCTTCTCCATCGTGACCAGGTCGGGCAGGTAGCGCGCCTTCAGCTCAGCGCCGCCGAACCGGTCGATCATCCAGGCCGCCATATTGTGGATCGAGATGAAGGCGCTGGTCGCGGGGCAGCCATAGGCCATCGCCTCCATGATCAGCGCCGCCTCCAGCCGCCCGAGGCCGATGCCGCCGCTCTCCTCCGAAACGTAGATGGCGGCGAAGCCCAGTTCGGCTGCGGCCCGAATCGTATCGCGCGGGAAAATCTGATGCTCGTCCCACTCGGCGGCATGCGGGGTGATGGCGTCGGCGGTGAACTTGCGCGCCATGTCCTGGATGGCGATCTGGTCGTCGGTCAGTGCGAACTGGTCGGTCATGGAACGCGCCTTGGCGCAGATCGTCCCCTGCCTCCAGCCTAAATTACGAAGCCGCCGTCGCCGTCGTCGGGCGCGATCTCCTCAAAGTCGAACCCGTCGAGGTCGCAGCTGTGCCAGTTGGGATTGACATAGGGTTGGGAGTCGCATGGCGGCACCGCCTCGCGCGGCACCAGGAGCCGCGCTTCATAGTCCCATACGGTCAGCCAGCGCCGCTCCTCCCCCCCGTGCCGGTTGCGCGTCAGGTCGAGCGTCATGGCCGGCAGTCCGGGTTCGTGCTCATATCGGGGGACCGATCGGGCCGGCCCTACCGTCCAGCGCGTCCATGCCGCACTGGGGGCGGGTGTCGCGTTGATGCGCAGCATCAGCAGCAGCGCGCCGCTATCGCCAGCCATCAGGGCCAGTTTGCGCGATGCGGTGAGGTCGAACACACGCGGGTCGCCCCATAGTTCGGCGATTATCAACCCCTTGCTCAGCCCTGCCACGCAATCGGCGGCCGCGCGTAACAGTTCGCGCGCATCGGGCGTGAGCACCATGACCAGCCGGTCGGGGTGCAGTCCCAACTGCTCCAGCCCCGGACCGTACAACCGCCCGCTGCGACGCTCCGCCGCGCCCTCGCGCAACCAGAATACCGGGCCGGTGCAACGCGCCGCCACCATCGAAGCGAACAGGGTCGCGCTACCCATGTCCTCGCACTTCGAGAATGTCTCATGCAACCGCCCGCGCGCGAACCCGCCGCCCAGCGCGGCGTCGATCTCCTCATGCCCGGTCGACACCGGCGCTCCCGGCTCCGCCTTGCGCACCAGCTCACCGTACTGGCGTTCGACAAAGACGACCTGTTGCCGCAGTTCCTCGATGGTCAGCATGGCCGAGTCCAGATGTTCCTGTTATGTTCCATATGTGTTCGATTGACGCTATGGGAGTCAAGCCGCAACGAGGGGGTTGGACATCCTGTTCGCTCTCCCATAGCGTCGCGCCGACGATTGCAGGAGCGACGCCCATGACCGATCTGCCTACCGATGGCCTTGCGCTATTCTCCACGGCGACGCCCGATGGCGCGATCCGCGTGCATCTCGAGCCGCAGCAACTGTCGCCGCTCGCCGAGGATGAGTTGCTCGTCCGGGTCGAGGCCGCGCCGATCAACCCGTCCGATCTCGGCCTGCTGCTCGGCCCGTCCGACGTATCCACCGCCCGTGCCGACGGCTCGCATGCATTGGTCGTCGACATTCCCGAACGCTTCCGCCGCGCGGTCGCATCCCGCGTCGGACAGCCGATGCCCGTCGGCAACGAAGGCGCGGGCACGGTCGTCGCCGCGGGTTCCTCGCCGCAGGCGCAGGCGCTCGTCGGCCGCATCGTCGCGACCTTCGGCGGGGCGCTTTACCGCAGCTATCGCACCGTGCGCATGTCCGACGCGCTGGTTCTGCCCGAAGGGTCGACCGCCCGCGAAGGCGCCTCGCTCACCGTTAATCCGCTGACCGCGCTCGCCATGGTCGGCACCATGCGCCGCGAAGGGCACAGCGCGCTCGTCCACACCGCCGCTGCATCGAACCTCGGCCAGATGCTGGTGCGGCTATGCGCGGCGGAGGGCATTCCCCTCGTCAACATCGTCCGCTCGCCGGCCCAGGTCGACTTGCTGCGCGGGCTGGGCGCGGAGCATGTCGTGGACTCCACAACGCCCGGCTTCATGGAGGCGCTGACCGACGCGCTCGTCGCGACCGGCGCGACGCTCGCCTTCGACGCCATCGGCGGCGGCAAACTCGCCGGCCAGATCCTCACCGCGATGGAGGCCGCCGCCACGCGCACCGGCGCGGGCTTCTCGGTCTACGGCTCCACCGTATGGAAACAGGTCTACATTTACGGCGGGCTCGACATGGGCCCGACCGAATTCAACCGCAGTTTCGGCCTCTATTGGGGCATTTGCGGCTTCCTGTTGACACCCTATCTTATGAAGGCGGGCGTGGAGGAGGTGGCCGCGATGCGCGCGCGCGTCATCGCCGACCGCGCGACGGTCTTCTCTAGCAGCTACACCAGCGAGATCTCGCTCGCCCAGATGCTCGATCCGGCCACGGCCCAGGCCTATCAAGCCAAAGCCACGGGCAGCAAATATCTGCTCAACCCCTCGCTATAAAACCGTGCCCCTGCGCAGGCAGGGGTCCATCACCGGAAGATGCCGCACCAACGACCGGTGGTCCTGAAGGCGAGAGCAGGTGATGGACCCCTGCCTCCGCAGGGGAACAAGGATGAGCGATAAAGGAAGCCAGGATGACCAACCTCTTCGACCTCACCGGCAAGACCGCGATCATCACCGGATCGACCAAGGGCATCGGCCGCGCGACCGCCGAGCATATGGCCCGCCACGGCGCCAACGTCGTCATCTCCTCGCGCACCGTCGAGGCGTGCGACGCGGTCGCGGCGGCGATCAACGCCGAGGCCCGGTCCTCGCAAGGACACGGCCGCGCCATTCCGCTGCCAGCGAGCATTTCGTCCAAATCCAGCCTTGAGGACATGGTCGCCAAGACCCGCGAGACCTTCGGCCGCATCGACATCCTCGTCGCCAATGCCGCGTCGAACCCCTATTACGGTCCCGCGGGCGGGATCACCGACGAACAGTTCCGCAAGATCCTCGACAACAATATCCTCTCCAGCCACTGGCTGGCGCAGATGGTGCTGCCCGACATGATTGCACAGCGGGACGGCGCGATCATCATCGTCAGCTCGATCGGCGGTCTGAAGGGGTCCGACGCGATTGGCGCCTATTGCGTGTCCAAGGCCGCCGACATGCAGCTCGCGCGCAATTACGCTGTCGAATATGGCCGGCACAATATCCGCTCCAATTGCATCGCGCCCGGCCTCATCCGCACCGACATGGCCCGCGCGCTGTGGGAGAACGCGGCCGCGGAAGAGCGTTTCAACACCCAGCACCCGATGCGCCGCATGGGCGTGCCCGAGGACCTCGCCGGCGCCGCCGTCTTCCTCGCCAGCCGCGCCGGTGCCTACGTCAACGGCCAGACGATAGTCGTCGACGGCGGCACGGTGGTGGCGGGGTAGCGTAACCCCTGTCCTGAAGCGTAGGGGCTTGGCTCACCCCTCCGGCGCCCGGTACCGGATCAGCCCCTCCTGCGCGACGCTCGCCACCAGCCGCCCGTCGCGGGTAAAGAACCGCCCGCGGTTGAAGCCGCGCCCGCGCCCCGCCCATGTCGAATCGGTGGCATAGAGCAGCCAGTCGTCCACGCGGAAATTGTCGTGGATCCACACCGCATGGTCGAGGCTGGCGGTCATCATACCCGGCGTGCGCCAGTTGACGCCGTGCGGCAGGACACAGGTGCCGAGCAGCATCATGTCCGAGGCATAGGCGAGAATCGCGCGGTGGAGGGCAGGGTCGACATCGATGCCGCTACCTAAACGCACCCAGCTATGGCTGATCGGCGGTTGCGGCACCGGCTTGGCGAACGAGCGCCGCTCGACCGGGCGCACCTCGATCGGGCGGATGCGTTGAAAATGCGAGAGGAGCGCTGCCGTCGCCGGATCGCTTTCCTGCGCGATGCGCTCATTCTCGCTCAATAGCGCCTCGGGCTCGGGCACGTTGGGCATCGGCTCCTGGTGCGAGAAGCCGGGTTCGAGCCGGTGGAAGGACGCGGTCATTGTGAGGATCGGCCGCCCCGCCTGCAGCGCGATGATCCGCCGCGTCGAGAAACTGCCGCCGTCGAAATCAGTGCGCACCTCGTAATCGATCTCTTGGGCTTCGTCGCCGGCGCGCATGAAATAACAGTGCAGCGAATGGAGGAACTTGGCGGGATCGACCGTCCGCGTCGCCGCCATCAGCCCCTGCGCGAT
>CBDUBN010000012.1:0-33212 GCA_965365395.1 uncultured Sphingomonas sp. | reverse complement strand
CGGAACCGCAGCCGCCACGAACCAGACCAGGCTGCATAGGGCGCGAACCGCCAGCCCGTCCCGCCCCGCCTTCAGCAAGGCGTACGACAAGGCGGTGGTCAGAGCCGCGACCAGCGCCAGCAGGATGCCCGCCGTCACACCTCGCCCGGGATCGGGCGCTCGGCGACGACGCTGAGGCCATAGCCTTCGAGGCCGACGAGGACGTTGTGGCTCGAGGTGAGCAGTTCCATGCGGTGGACGCCGAGGTCGGCGAGGATCTGCGCGCCGATGCCATAGGTGCGCAGATCCATGCCCTCGCTTGGCGGGGTAGCCGATGCCGAGAGCGTACCGGGAAGCGCGGGCATCAGGAGGACGATGAGGCCCGCGCCGGCCGCGCCGATCGCCTCCATCGAGCGTTGCAGCCGGCGCTTGCGCGTGCCGGGCGCGCCGAGGAGGTCGTGAAAGACCGAGAGCGGGTGCATACGCACCAGCGTCGTGCCGTCGGGATCGATCGCGCCTTTCTGCAGGACGAGGTTGATCGATCCGTCCACCTTGTTGCGATAGCTTTTCATCCGCCAGTCGCCGCCGTAATCGCTCGCGAAGGGTTCGTCGGCGACGCATTCGACGAGGCTGTCGTTGCGGTGGCGATAGGCGATCAGGTCGGCGATGGTGCCGATCTTCAAGCCGTGGCGGCGGGCGAAGGGAATGAGATCGTCGAGCCGGGCCATCGACCCGTCCTCGTTCATGATCTCACAGATGACGCCCGAGGGGTTCAATCCGGCGAGGCGGCTGATGTCCACCGACGCCTCGGTATGGCCGGCGCGGACGAGGACGCCGCCGTCGCGGGCGATGAGCGGAAAGACGTGGCCGGGGGTAACGATATCCTCGCGCCCGCGGCTCGCATCGATGGCGACCGCGATGGTGCGCGCGCGGTCGGCGGCGGAGATTCCGGTGGTGACGCCCTCGCGCGCCTCGATCGAGGTGGTGAAGGCGGTCTCGTGCCGGGTGCCGTTGGCGCGGCTCATCAGCTCCAGGCCGAGCGCGTCGATGCGGGCGCGGGCCAGCGTCAGGCAGATGAGGCCGCGGCCGTGCGTCGCCATGAAGTTGATCGCGGCCGGCGTCGCCATCTGCGCGGGGATGACGAGGTCGCCCTCATTCTCGCGGTCCTCGTCGTCGACGAGGATGTACATGCGCCCGTTGCGTGCTTCGTCGATGATCTCCTCCGGCGTCGCCATCGGCGAGGCGTCGGAGCCGTAGGCCAGCCACTCCTCGAGCTTGCGCAGCGTTTCGGCGGTCGGGTTCCAGCCGGCGGAGTCCAGGTCGCGCAGGCTGTTGGCGTGCAGACCGGCGGCGCGGGCGAGGCCGGACTTGGTGATGCTGCCCTCCTCGACGAGGACCCGGACACGATCGATGATGCTCATGACTGGCGTCATATCACATCATAATGTGATCCGTCAAAGGCAGTTCACATCGCGGCGCGGAAGCAGATTGGGAATATGGCGTTCAGCCTTATCCGGAACCCGAGGCAGCCGGGCACAGGGTGCTCGCCTCCCGTCCGTCAAGCAGCAGCAGGTACTGGCGTACGGCCGACATCAGCGCGCGGCCGTTGCGATGGTTCTCCAGATACTGCCATGCCCGCTCCCGTGACCGAGCAATATAGGAGGCGGCCGGGACCTCGTTGAACATCAGCCCGTCGGGCGAGCCGGTACGCGCCGTAAACCGGTACCCCGGCAAAGGTTCCGCAGGGGTCACGGGCGGAATCAGTCCCGCACGCGGTACGAGGAAATTCCACAGATCGTCCCTCTTGTCGGGCGACAGGGCGGTGCCAAGATAGGCCGTGAACCCGCGCACGACCTCGTCCTGGCAGCGCATGCGCAGTGCCGCGAGCCGCCGTAGCGCGTCGGGACCCAGCGGTTGCGTGCTATCCATGCCTGCAGAGCGGCGAAGTTCCGCCTCGAACGCGTCGACCGCAAAGCGCCCGTTGCGTTCGAAACCGTGCGCATCCGGTACATTGGGGCCACAGCCCCCGCCCTCGGCGAGATCGACCGGTGCGATGATCAGCGGGAAGACGATCCGCGCGAGATCATAGTCGCGATCGAGCCCTGTCGCATCGCGCCGGGCCTCGACCGCGCGCGCCAACGCCCGGCCATGCTCGATCGCCGCACGCTGCTCACGCTCGCGCAGGGCCAGCCGGTACAGCGGGCCGCCGCACCCATCGGGTTCGCACCGTGTCGCGACGACGGTGCAGGCAGCGGCGGGCGCCGCCCCGAACAGCGCTAGGCCAAGGAGCACGATCCTCAGGATCATGCCGCCATCACCGCCTGCATGCGCTGCAGGTAGCGGGCGAGCGTGTCGATCTCGATATTGACCGCCCGACCGGGGGCCAGGGTGGCGAAGGTGGTGACGTCCCAGGTATGCGGGATGATGTTGAGAGTGAAATGGGTGGTGCCGTCCGCCTGGTCGGCAACGGCGTTGACGGTCAGCGATACGCCATCGACCGCCACCGACCCCTTGGGCGCGATGAAGGGCGCGAGACTCCGTTCCACGGCGACGGTGACGCGGTGCGAGCTGCCCTCCCGGACGATATCGACGATGGTGCCGACGCCGTCGACGTGGCCGGTGACGATATGCCCGCCCAGCTCGTCGCCCACGCGCAAGGCCCGTTCGAGGTTGAGGCGGCGGCCCTCTTCCCACATGCCGGCGGCGGTGCGCGACAGGGTTTCGGCGCTGGCGTCGACCGCGAACCAGTCCGCGCCCTTTTCGACGACCGTCAGGCAGCAGCCCGAACAGGCAATCGAGGCCCCGATCGCGACGGTGGAGAGATCATGATCGGACCCGACGACGAGGCGCAGGTCGCCCCGCTGCTCGGCGGTGCGGATGGTGCCGATGCTGGAGACGATGCCGGTGAACATGGGCGAGCTTCTATACGCCGCGCGGGGTGTAGGAAAGCCGGGAGTGGAGAGCGGCTGGTGTGGCGATGGTGCTACGGGGTTACTCGGCGGGGCTTCGGGATTGACGGGCGTAGGTTTCGACGCGGTCTGGGCCGAGCTGGCGGGCGTCTGTCAGCTGCCAGCGGCCGTGGGCGTCGGCGAGTGAGGGCAGGCCGATATCACCCAGCGCGGGCCTTCCACCGCCGATCAGGATCGGTGCGCGGTAGAGGACCAGCGTGTCGACGAGATCGTCGGCGAGGAAGGCCGCGGCGGTAGCGGCGCCGCCTTCGACAAGGAGGTCGACGATGCCCGGATGGGTGGTGGCGGCGTGGGGGGAGGGGGTGGCAATGAATCTTCCCCGTCCCGGGGAGGATCGGCTGAGCACCATTGGTACTGGCGCGCGGTCGTCCAGCCCCGCCAGGCGCACGTCGAGCGCGGGGCTATCGGTTTCCCAGGTGCAACGCCCGACGAGAATCGCGTCGCTGCGCGCGCGCAGCAGATGCGCGTGCGCGCGCGCGCGGTCACCCGTGATCCAGCGGCTGGCGCCGTCGGCCATGGCGATGCAGCCGTCGAGGCTGGTCGCCAGTTTAAGCGTGACGTGCGCGCGGCCCCGGGTCGCGCGGCTCCACCAGCCGGCCATGGCGGCGCGCGCTTCGTTCGCCAGGACATCGCCTTCCACCGCGATGCCGGCGGCCCGCAGGCGCGCGATGCCGCGGCCGTCGGTGCGCGGATCGGGGTCCTGCGTCGCCACCACGACGCGGGCGACCCCGGCGGCCGCGAGCGCGTCGGCGCATGCTGGACCGCGCGGGCTTTCGTGCGCGCAGGGTTCGAGCGTGACAAAGGCGGTAGCGCCGCGCGCGGCGTCGCCGGCCTGGTCCAGCGCCATGGCCTCCGCATGCGGACGACCGCCGCCCTGCGTCCAGCCGCGACCCGCGACGCGGCCATCGTTGACGATCAAGCAGCCGACATTGGGATTGGGCGTGGTCCGTCCGCGACCGCGGGTGGCGAGCGCGATCGCCGCCGCCATGTGCCGCTGGTCGCTGGCGGCGCTCACTCTGCCGTCGAGGGGGCTGTGGGGGCCGTGGGGGTTGCGGGGGTCGGCGTCGCGGCGGGTTCGGATGCCGCGCGCGGCAGCGGCGGGAGCGGCAGGCCCTTGGCCTCGGCCTCGTCGAGGTCGGCGAGCGCCCGGCGGATGGTGGCGCGCGCCGCGTCGAATTCTGCATCCGCGCGGCGGCTGTCATAGGTCTGGCCGATCACCTTGGCGACCTCGCCGTAGTTGTTGCGGCGGCGCTGGTTGAGGTCGTTGGCCTCGAGCGCGCGGATGAGCCAGGCGCGGCGGACGTCGAAATCGGAACGGTCGCCCGACCAGCTTTCCACGTAGATGATGCTGCGCCGTTCCGGTTCGGGCGCCGTGCCCTTGATCATGAAATAGAGAACGACCGCGGGAACGGTGAGCGCGAGCCCGAGCGCGGGCCAGCGATGCGGCCGGTCGACGCGGATATAGTTCCAGAAATCCTTCAGGCCGCCGGCGATGTCGGGAGGAGTGGTGAGAGCCATGGCGCCAAGATAAGGGGCGGCGGCGCGGTTGGCGAGGGGGGCCACGCTCGGGCTTTCGGAGCCTGCGCTCGTTCCGCTGGTCGGCGAAGGGTGACGGCAACGTCCTGCGTCAGTGCGACCGCGACCCTGTCGAGTGTCGAAGGGTTTTTTCGCGGGCGTCCGCCAGCCGGTTTCACCCGCTGTTTACCATGGCCGCCTAGCGTGTCGCGGTGTCCTCGCCCGCATCCCTTTTCCGCCAGATGTGGCCAGCGGTCCCCGCCGACGTGCGCGACGACCTGGCGATGCTGCGCGTCGAACGGCTGCGCGCGCAGGTGCCCACCCTGTATCTGACGCTGGTGCTGGTCGTGCTGACCACGATGTGGGGCATGGTCGGATCGCTGCCGCCCTGGATCGCCTATTTTCTGCCGCTGTCGATCGTCGCGATCAGCGGCCTGCGCATGCTGTGGTGGTTGCGCCGGCGCGGCGACGGGGTGACGCCGGAAGGGGCGCGGCGGCTGGTGGTGCGCACGGTCGTCATCGCCGCGGGCATCTGCCTGCTGGCGAGTTTCTGGACTTCGCTGATCTGGCTGGGTTCGCCGCTGGGTCAGCGCACCTATTACCCCTTGTTCATGAGCATCGGCACGCTGGCCGCGGCCTTCTGCCTGTCGAGCGTCCGGTTCGCGACGGTGATCGTGCTGGTGACGGGCATCGGCCCCATCCTGGCGGTCGCTTTCGTCGCCGGGGACAACCTCGATCGCATGGCGGTGCTGGTCATCCTCCTCGCCTCCGCCTTTCTGATGCGCATGATCCAGCAGCAGCATGCGGGGCTGGTCGATGTGCTGCGCCTGCAGCGGCACATGGCCGAGCTGGCCGCGACCGATGCGCTGACCGGATTGTGCAACCGCCGCGCGCTGTATCTCGCGCTCGACCGGCAGCTGGGCGGGGCGGGGTTCACGGGCCTGGTGCTGCTGGATCTCGACGGGTTCAAGCCCGTCAACGACGCGCACGGCCACGCCACCGGCGACCGACTGCTGATCGCGGTGGCGGAACGGCTGCGCGCGGCCTGCCAGCCGCAGGAGACGGCCTATCGGCTGGGCGGCGACGAGTTCGCGATCCTGGCGCCCTTCGCCGACGAGGCGAGTACGCGCGCGCTGTCGGCGCGCTTGCTGGCGAGCCTTGCGGCACCGTTCGCGATCGACGGGCACCGGATCGCGGTGGGCGCGAGCGCGGGGCTGGCGCACAGCCGGCCCGACGACACCGGCGACAGCTTGATCGCGCGCGCCGACGAGCGGCTGTACGCCGCCAAGGCGATGCGCGGCGGCGAACGGCGCCGTTCGACGCATCGCGCGCGCAGGCGAGAGGGCGGCGGCTAGCCCGAACGGAAGCCGTGCGTGATGGGGTAGCGGCGGTCGCGCCCGAAGTTGCGGCGGCCGAGCTTCACCCCGGGCGGGGCCTGGCGGCGCTTGTACTCGGCGATCGACAGCAGTCGCTCGATCCGCGCGACGGTCTCGCGGTCGTGCCCGCGCGCGGCGATCTGTTCCACCGACAGTTCGTCCTCAACGAGCCCGGTGAGGATGTCGTCGAGCACCGCATAGTCGGGCAGCGAGTCCGAATCCTTCTGGTCCGGGCGCAGTTCCGCGCTCGGCGGCTTGTCGATGATGGCGTCGGGGATCACCGGGCCGGGGCGGCCGAGACCGATGCGGGGCAGGTGCGCGTTGCGCCAGCGGGCGAGCGCGAACACCGTGGTCTTGTAGGCGTCCTTCAGCGGATTGTAGCCGCCGGCCATGTCGCCGTAGATGGTGGCATAGCCGACGCTCATCTCGCTCTTGTTGCCCGTCGTCAGCAGCATCGGGCCGAATTTGTTCGACAGCGCCATCAGCGTGACGCCGCGGATGCGCGACTGGAGATTTTCCTCGGTGATGTCGACGTCCACGTCGGCGAAACTGCCTGACAGCATCGTGTCGAACGCTGCCACCGCGGGGCCGATGGGGATCGTCTCGTGGCTCGCTCCGATCAGCCGGGCGCATTCCGCCGCATCGTCGAGGCTGGTCTGGCTGGTGTAGCGGCTGGGCAGCATGACGCAGCGCACGCGCTCCGGCCCCAGCGCGTCGGCGGCGATCGCCGCGCACAGCGCGCTGTCGATGCCGCCCGACATGCCCAGCACGACGCCGGGGAAGCGGTTGCGGTTCACATAGTCGCGCAAGGACAGGACCATGGCGGAGTAGACGTCCGCCGGCGCGGCATCCCATTCGCGCAAGGGCCCGGGCGCGCAGGTCCAGCGGCCATCCGTCCCGCGCGACCAGTGGGTGACACGCTCCTCCTCCACCCAATCGCCCAGCCGGTGGCGCAGGGCGCCGTCGCCGTCGAGGACGAAGGAGCATCCGTCGAACACGATCTCGTCCTGCCCGCCGATACGATTGAGGAAGACCAGCGGCAGCCCGCTTTCGCGCACCCGCGCCGCGGCGATCTGGAGCAGGCGCCGCTCGTCCTTGTCGATCTCGTAGGGGCTGCCGTGCGGCGCGATGAGGATTTCGGCGCCGCCTTGCGCGAGATGGGCGACGACGCGCGGGAACCAGATATCCTCGCAGATCGGCAGGCCGAGCTTCACCCCGCGAAAATCGACCGGCGTGGGGAGCGGACCGGGGCTGAAGTGCCGCTTTTCGTCGAACGTGCCGTAGTTGGGCAGCTCGACCTTGCGCGTCAGTGCGGCGATGCGCCCGCCGTCGAGGAGCGCCAGCGCGTTGTAGAGGAGGCCCGCCTCCTCGACCACCGTGCCGACCAGCATGGCGGGACCGCCATCGCCGGTCGCGGCGGCCAGCGTGCTCAACTCCGCCTTGGCGCGCGCGATCAACGCGGGTTTGAGCACCAGGTCCTCGGGCGGATAGCCGATCAGCTGCATCTCGGGATAGAGGATGAGGTCGGCGCCCGCGTGCCGCGCGCGCACGTCGAGCATGGCCGCGGCGTTGGCGGAAAGATCGCCCACCACCTGCGTCAGCTGGGCAAGGACGATGGTGAGCGATTGGGCGGCGATCATATGCCTATAATGGAGCGCCGCGGCCGCCGTTCCAAGCGCAAGGTCCGTGGCGGAGGCCAGAGTCCCTTTCCCATCGGCACCCGCGTCGATATGGGGCGCACGGATATCGTCAGTCGGGGACGCGGCCTATGAAAATCATCTCGGGCAACAGCAACCTGCCGCTGGCGAGCGCGGTCGCCGACTATCTCGACATGCCGCTGACCGACACCAGCGTGCGGCGCTTCGCCGACGAGGAGATTTTCGTCGAGATCCACGAGAATGTGCGCGGGCAGGACGTGTTCGTCATCCAGCCGACGAGCTTTCCCGCCAACGACAATCTGATGGAACTGCTGATCATCATCGATGCGCTGCGCCGTGCCTCGGCCAAACGCATCACCGCGGTCGCGCCCTATTTCGGCTATGCCCGGCAGGACCGCAAACCGGGCCCGCGCACGCCGATTTCGGCCAAGCTGGTCGCCAATCTGGTGACCACCGCGGGTGCCGACCGCGTGCTCGCGGTCGATCTGCACGCGGGCCAGATCCAGGGCTTCTTCGATATCCCGACCGACAATCTCTATGCCGCGCCGGTGATGAGCGCGGACATCCAGGCGCGTTTCGGCGGGCGCAACCTGATGGTCGTCTCGCCCGACGTAGGCGGCGTGGTGCGCGCGCGCGCGCTCGCGAAGCGGCTCGACAACGCGCCGCTGGCCATCGTCGACAAGCGGCGCGAGCGGGTGGGCGAATCGGAGGTGATGAACATCATCGGCGACGTGGCCGGACGCTTCTGCATCCTGATCGACGACATCGTCGATTCGGCGGGCACGCTGTGCAACGCGGCCGGCGCGCTCAAGGCCGCGGGCGCGGAAGGGGTGGTCGCCTATTGCACGCACGGCGTCCTGTCCGGCGGCGCGGTCGCGCGGGTCGACGGCTCGGCGCTGACCGAGCTCGTCATCACCGATTCCATCCAGCCGACGCCCGAAGTCAGCGGGTCCGACCATATCCGCACGCTGACCATCGCGCCGCTGCTGGGCGAGGCGATCAAGCGCATCGCCGACGAGACCAGCGTGTCGTCCCTGTTCGATTGATGCGCCTGACCGACGACATCGCGCTGGCGCAGCGGCTCGCAGACGTTGCGGGTGCCGCCATCCGGCCATATTGGCGCGGCGAGATCGGGCTGGAGAGCAAGGGGGATGCGTCGCCGGTGACCGCCGCGGACCGCGCGGCGGAGGCGGCGATGCGGCGGCTGATCGAGGCGGAATATCCGCGCGACGGCATCATCGGCGAGGAATATGGCACCAAGGAGGGATCGAGCGGCCGGACCTGGGTGCTCGATCCCATCGACGGGACGACGAGCTTCGTCGCGGGGCGGCCCATCTTCGGCACGCTGGTCGCGCTGATGCAGGACGGCTGGCCGGTCGTCGGCGTGATCGACCAGCCGATCGCGGGCGAGCGCTGGTTCGGGGCTGCGGGCGAGCCGACGACTTTCAATGGTAAGCCTGTGCGGGCGCGCCTGTGCCCGGCGCTGGACGAAGCGCTGCTCGCGACGACCAGCCCGCATCTGTTTTCAGCGCATGAGGGCGAGCATTTTCTGAACTTGGCGAGCAAGGTCGCGACGCGGCGCATTGTTTATGGCGGCGACTGCTACAACTACGGCTTGCTGGCGAGCGGGCACGTCGACCTGGTGGTCGAGGCAGGGCTGAAGCTGCACGATCTCGCCGCTCTGGTGCCGGTGGTGGACGGCGCGGGCGGGATGATGTGCGACTGGGCGGGAGAGCCGCTCAACGCCGATAGCGCCGGCGATGTGATCGCGCTGGGCGATCCTGCTCGGCTCGAGGATGTGCTCGAGGCACTGGCCTGCGCGCACTGAAAGTCGGGCAAAATGTTCCGTAGCCCTGAGCCTGTCGAAGGGCGCTTGTCGGCCAAGCGCCCTTCGACAGGCTCAGGGCTACGGTTATTGGGAAGCCAACGAAGATTCCATCCGACCTAAATCGCCAGACGGGCGTCGCTGAGCCGCGCGAAATAGCGGTGCATGGCGGCGGTCGCGCCGTCGGACAGGGTGACGAAGATGCGCCGCGCGTCATGCTGGTCGGCGATGCGTTCGAACAGCCCGCTCTCGGTCAGCGTCTTGATCCAGCGCAGCGCGGTGGTCGCGGGCACCGCGGCGGCGATGCACAGGCTGGAGACAGAAACGCGCGCGCGGTCGAGCTTGGCCGCATAGAGATCGAGCAGCATGTCCCAGGCGGGATCGGCGAACAGTTCGGGATCGAACAGTTCGTCGCGCAGGCGGCGCTGGCGGATGACGGCACGCACCTCGCGCGCGGTGACGGTGGGGCCGGCATAGTCGCTGGCCGGGCCGGCGTGATAGGCGCGCGCGGCCGCGCTCACATGATCCTCGATGAACGGGCTGGGCGCGTCGGCGCGCGGCGCGGGCTCCTGCGCCAGGCGCGCGAGCATGCGGCTGATGCGCTGCACCTCCTCCTGCAGGCTTTCGATCTCGCGCTCGCGCACCGCGTCGCCCGGCGCGTGCACGGCGTCGCCAAGGCCCCGCATCGCGCCGGCGAGCGCGGCGACGGCGGTGACGCGGTCGGGATCGACCAGCACGGTCGCGTCGGGGATGCGGTCGGCGAGCGCGACCACACCGTCGAGTGCCGCGATCGAGGTGTGCAGCACGACCGGGAAGGCCGCGTCGGCGTGACGTTCGACCAGCTCCTCGACCCAGGCCGCGCCGGCGTCATCGACCATCGCCCAGACGAGTTCGTCCGTCATGATCGTGCCGGCGAGCAGCGCGTCGGGCGTGACATGGCGCAATTCCGCGCCGCACATCGCTGCGGCTTCATCCACGATGGCGGGCGGCGGTGCAGCGGCGATCAGACCGACGCGCGGGGCGAGCGTGGCGCGCGCGCCGGGTTCGGCAAAGGGCGAGAAACTGGCGCTGCGGTTGATCATAGGCTTGTCCCCTGTCTGTCGCCCAGGCTTAGAGACGTAGCGTAAAGTGGCGCCAGATCGAAACCAAACCGATATCGCGCCGCTTCGGTCGAATCGCGGATCGGCCGTGGTGCACAACGGATTGGCGCTTCATCCGGAACGGATGTGATTTGACGCCATTGTCACAGCGGCGCCGTTCCGCCCGCCATTTCGAGGATGGTCTTCCATTCCCCGGCATCGACGGGGACGACCGACAGGCGGCTCTGTCGGATCATCATCATCGCCGCCAGCCGGGGCTCGCCCTTGATCGCGGCGAGGGCGACGGGTTTCCGCAGGCGGCGCAGCGGGCGGACCTTCACCGCCACCCAGCGCGTGCCGTCCGGTTCGGTGGGATCGGGAAAGTGGGCGGCGCTGATCTCCATCGTGCCCACCGCCTCCTTGCCGATGTTGCTGTGGTAGAACAAAGCCTGGTCGCCGACCGCCATCGCCCTGAGATGCGCCGCCGCGGCATGGCTGCGCACGCCGTCCCATACCCCTTCGCCCGCCGCGACCAGCGCGTCGAAACTGTAGACGTCGGGTTCGGATTTCATCAGCCAGTGGTTCATGGCGCGGCCCCCTAGGGTGTGTCGGCGATCCAGCGGTCGAGCACGTAGAGCGTGCCGTTGCCGGTCGCGAGTTCGGTGCTGCCGATGGTCGCGGTGGTGCCCGACGGGGTGGTGACGATCAGCACGCCGCCCTGTCCCTGCGTCACCACCAGGCTGCCGGCGCGGGTGGGGAGCGTCAGGCTGCCGCCACCCAGCGCGATCAGACGGCGCAGTTCGTCGGCGCGCAGGATGCGGGGCACGAGCAGCGCGTCGACCGCGCGGGTGAGCGCCGCACGGTTCGCCGGGGCCTCCAGCGCGAGCCGGCGTTCGGGATCGAGCTGGACGAAGGCGGTGTCGCGCGGGGCGAGCAGCGTATAGCCCTGCCGCCCGGCGAGCAGCGGTTCGTGGCCGGTGAGCGCGACGATCCGCCGCAGTGTCGCATATTCGCCCAGCGGCGCGAGCGCGGCGAGCAGCGTCGCCGGCTCGCTCGATGCGAGCGCGCGCGGGTTGGCGGGCGGCGCTTCGTCCGGCCGCGACGAGCAGGCGGCGGGGAGCAGCAAGGCACAGGCGGCGAGGGGAAGCAGCGCGCGCGGGACGGCGGACGCGCGCGGAACGATACGGGCGCGCGCCCTTGTGTCTCCCCGCATCGGCGCTATCGCGAACATCATCCGCCGGCCCCTAATCGCCGCCCCGCCCACAGGAAAGCCCCATGACCAGCAGCATCAAGCCCGCCGTCCCCGTGATCTCGATGACCGCGCTCGGCCCGGACGATTTCGCGCGCGAGTTCGGCACCAGCTTCCAGCGGTTCGGCTTCGCCATGATCACCGACCACGGGCTCGACCCCGCGCTGGTCGATGCCGCCTGGGAAGCGACGCGCGCGCTGTTCGCGTTGCCGGAGGAGGTGAAGCGGCGCTATCTGCTGAGCGGCAAGGGGGGCGCGCGCGGCTATACCGCGTTCGGGACCGAGATCGCCAAAGGGGCGGCGCATGTCGACCTGAAGGAATTCTGGCACGTCGGACGCGACCTGCCCGAGGGGCACCCGCTGAGCGATTCGATGCCGCCCAACGTCTGGCCGGACGAGGTGCCCGATTTCCGCGAGACGTTCGAGGCGATGTTCGCCGAATTCGACCGCATCGGCGCGCAGCTGCTCGCGGGCATCGCACGCTATCTCGAACTCGCGCCCGACTGGTTCGAGGAGCCGGTGCGCGACGGCAACAGCGTGCTGCGGCTGCTGCACTATCCCCCGGTGCAGGGCAGCCCGACGGGCATTCGGGCGGAGGCGCATGAGGACATCAACCTCATCACGCTGCTGCTCGGCGCGGAGGAGGCGGGGCTGGAAATCCTCGAGCCCGACGGCAGCTGGCTGCCGGTGAGCCCGCCGGCGGGCGCGCTGGCGGTCAACGTCGGCGACATGCTACAGCGGCTGACCAACCATCGCCTGCCGTCCACCACGCACCGGGTGAGCAACCCGGATGCCGGGCGCGCCGCGCACAGCCGCTATTCCATGCCCTTCTTCCTGCATCTGCGCTCCGATTTCCCCATCCGCACGCTGCCCGGCTGCGTGACGGCGGATCATCCCGATCGCTATCCCGAACCCATATTGGCGGACGATTATCTGCAGGAGCGGCTGCGCGAGATCGGGCTGAAGAAGTAGCGCCTTAAAGGTGCGCGAAATCGCGCGCGTAGCTGCGCAGGTTCGCGCCGCCGTCGACGAACAGGGTCTGGCCGGTCACGCCGCGCGCGGCCACCAGATAGAGGACGGCGTCGGCGATGTCGGCGGGGCTGGCCAGGCGGCCGAGCGGCATCAGGCCGGCCATGCGCTCCATGCGGCCATCCTCGTAATCGGGCGTGGGCAGCGTCAGCCCCGGCGCAACGGCGTTGACCCGCACATGCGGGGCGGCGGCGAGCGCCAGCGTGCGCGTCGCCTGCCACAGCGCCTGTTTGGCGATGCTGTAGCCGATCTGGTCGGACACGGGATTACGTACGCGCTGGTCGAGGATGTTGACCACCGCGCCGCCCGCGCCATGCGCCACCAGCGCCTGGGTCAGCATCGCCGGCGCGACGAGGTTGACCGAGAGCGCGCTCCGCAGCGCGGCCTCGTCCAGCTTCTCGAGGCTGCTTTCGGCGAACAGCGAAGCGTTGTTGACGATCAGCATCGGCGCGGCATCCAGCGCGGCGTGGGCGGCGCCGAACAGGCGGTGCGCGGCGCCCGGCGCGGCGAGATCGCCCGCGACGACGGCGTACCGCGCGCCGGCCTGGGCGAGGCTATCGGCCAGGTCCGCGTCGGGCGCGCCATCCTGCCGGCAATGCAGCGCAAGGTCGTATCCGGCGCGGGCGAGCGCCGCGGCGATGGCGGCGCCGATGCGGTGCAGGCCGCCGGTGACGAGCGCGACCGGCCGGCTCATGCCATCAGTGCGAGCGGGGGGCCGGGGCGCCGCCGCCTGAGCGTGATGCCGATGCGCTCGTCCGCTTCGGCGATGGCCAGCTTGACGATGCGGATGGTGACCCCCGCCACCTTGCGATCCTGCGCGAAGATGGTGCCGGCGATATGGTCCGCCACTGCTTCGATCAGCGTGAAGTGCACGTCCCTGGGCAGGCCCTCGGTCGCCGCCCATTTGAGGTCCATATAGCTTTTCGATGCGCCCAGCGGCGTGGCCGGCGCATAGTGATCGGCGACGGCGAGGTCGGCGACGATCGAGATCCGCAAGGGCTGGGGAAGATGGGTCTCCTCCGAATAGACGCCGGTCAGCACGCTGACCTCCAGATCGTGCACTTCCAGGGTCAGGCTGTCTGCGGGATCGGGCACGCGGGGTCTTTCGGGATGGCATCGACAAGCGTCGGCCTGTCTCCTAAGGCCCCGCCCCCTATCGAAGGACGCGGCGTTGGTCGAGATCAAACCCCTGGACGCGGCCGGCCGGCAGGCGGTCGAGGCCCTGCTGGACGCGGCATTCGGGGCCGATCGGCGCGCGCGCACGGCCTATCGGTTGCGCGAGGGGTGCGACGCGATTGCCGGGCTGAGCCTGTCGGCCTGGCGCGCGGGCACGCTGCTCGGCACGCTGCAGAGCTGGCCGGTCGCGCTCGACCATGGGAGCGGGCGCACGCCGCTGGTGATGGTCGGGCCGGTGGCGGTGGCGCCGGAGGCACAGGGGCAGGGGGCGGGCCGCGCGCTGATGGATGCGATGATAGCCGCCGCGGACACGCACGCAAGCGCGCCCGGGCCCGCGCGCGCGCTGATGATGATCGGCGATCCGGGCTATTACGGGCGCTTCTGGGGCTTCTCGGCCCAGGCAACGGGCGGCTGGCGCCTGCCCGGTCCGGTGGAGCGCCACCGCCTGCTGGCGCGCGGCGTGCCCGGCGCGGCGCCGCCGGCGATTGCGGGCGACCTCGTCCCCGATCCGCGCTGACGCCCCTGCGGCTTGCGGGCCCCCATTTGCCGCCCCCTTGCCGCTGCCGCCGCCATCCGCCACATCCGTAAGGATGCCGATGCCGGAGATCCCCGACTTTTCCGCGACCCCGCTCGATGCGCTGGCCGCCTATATCGAGAGCGACCGGCTGCCGCCGGTCGAGCGGTGGCATCCGGCGCATTGCGGCACGATCGACATCCGCATCGACGCCGAGGGGCGCTGGTATCACGAGGGCGCGCCGCTGACGCGGCCGGCGATGGTGCGCGCCTTTTCGCGCATCCTGCGGCGCGAGGCCGATGGCAGCCATGTGCTGGTGACGCCCGCCGAGCGGGTGACGATCACGGTCGAGGACGCCGCGCTGGTGGTGGCCGAGGCGCGCATCGAGGGCGCGGGCGCGGACGCGACCATCCTGTTCCGGCTCAATACCGACGCGATGCTCCTGTGCGGCGCGGAGCATCCGCTGGTGCTGCGCGAGGGGCCGGCGGGCCTGCTGCCCTATCTGCGCGTCAGCGGCAGCGCCGAGCGCCCGGTCGAGGCGCGGCTCTCCCGGCCGGTCTATTACCAGCTGGCGGAAGCCGCGGACGCGAGCGGCGCGGTATGGAGCGGCGGGCAGCGATTCGCGCTGGGCGCGGTGTGAGCGACTGGCTCGCCGGCGAACTGGCGCGGCGGCTGGCGTCCGCCCCGGCCGGGATCCCGCACGACGGCGACGACGAATGGAACGCCCGTGATGCCGCGATCGCCGAGGCGGCGGTGCTGGTCGCCTTCGTCGATCGGCCGCACCCGACTCTCCTGCTAACGCGGCGGCAGGCTATGATGCGCAGACATTCGGGCCAGGTCGCCTTCCCCGGCGGGCGCGCCGACCCCGAGGATGCCGACCTGATCGCCACCGCGCTGCGCGAGGCGGAGGAGGAGGTCGCGCTGCCGCGCGGGTCCGTGCGCATCATCGGCGCGGTGCCGCCCTATGGCACCATCACCGGCTATCGGGTCACGCCGATCCTGGCGGTGATCCCGCCCGACCTGCCGCTGACGCCGCAGCCCGACGAGGTGGCGCGCGTGTTCGAGGCGCGCTGCGATCACTTGTTCGATCCCGTCCGGCAGGAACGGCGCGCCGTCGATTGGGAGGGACGCGTGCGCCATTATCACGAGATCGCGGCGGAGGGCGAACGGGTGTGGGGCGCGACCGCGGGCATGATCCGCAACATCGGCGCGGCGCTCGGCCTCGACGCCGATCCCGCCGCGCTCAACCGGCGCGTGCCGGCATGACGATGGCGGCAGGCACGGGGCGGTTGCCCGAGGCGGGCTGGCGATCCTCGCCCGCGCTGGTGCGATTGATCGATGCGCTGGGCGGCGACGCGTGCACGCGCGTGGTGGGCGGCGCGGTGCGCGACACATTGCTCGGCCTGCCCGTTTCGGACGTCGATCTCGCGACGCGGCTGCGCCCCGACGATGTCGTGCGCCGCGTCGAAGGCGCAGGTTTCAAGGCGGTGCCCACCGGCATCGCGCACGGCACGGTGACGGCGGTAGCGGACGGGCATCCCTATGAGGTCACGACGCTGCGCCGCGACGTCGGCACCGACGGGCGGCGCGCGACCGTCGCCTTCGCCGACGACTGGGCCGAGGATGCGGCGCGGCGCGATTTTACCATCAACGCGCTCTACGCGGACCCCGTCACGGGCCGGATCGACGATCCGGTCGGCGGCCTCGCCGACCTGGCCGCGCGCCGCGTCGTCTTCATCGGCGATGCGGGCACGCGCATCGACGAGGATCATCTGCGCATCCTGCGCTGGTTCCGGTTCCTGGCGCGGTTCGGCGACGGGAACGTCGATGAGAGCCTGTTCGCGATCGTGGCCGGGCGGGCCGCCACGCTGCGCGCGCTGTCGCGCGAACGCATCGCCGACGAGCTGCTGCGCATCCTGGCGCTGCCCGACCCCGCGCCGACCGTGGCGCTGATGGAGCGGGCGGAGGTCCTGGCGCAGATCCTGCCCGAGGCGCTGCCGGGGGCGTCGGCGCGCGTTGCGCGCCTGGTGGCCAACGAGCGCGCGGCCGGCGCCGCGCCGCAGGCGACGCTGCGGCTGGTCGCGCTGCTGCCCGAGGACGCGGCGGCGGCGGCGGGCGCGGGCGTGCGGCTCAAGCTGTCGAAACGGTTGCTCAAGCGTATCGCAGCCGCGCGGGGTGGCGGGGTGGACGCGCCGATCCGCGCGCTTGCCTATCGGATCGGTGTCGAGGGCGCGCGCGACAGGCTGTTGCTGGGCGACGGCGGCCACCTAGGCGATCTGGCGCAGCTGGAAGCCTGGGTGCCGCCGCGCCTGCCGATCGGCGGCGGCGAGCTGGTGGCGATGGGCGTGCCGGCGGGGCCGGATGTCGCGCGGCTGTTGCGGACCGTCGAGGAGCGCTGGGTGGCGGAGGGGTTTCCGGAACGCGAGCGCGCCTTGGAAATCGCGCGGGATGCCGTCGATCGGGACCGATAGCCGCCGCCCGCGCCGCGGCGCGGGAGCGACCAGCCTAGCGCTCCGCCGTTCGCTGCCATGCCTCGAACGCGGCGTCGGCGTCGAGCGGGCGCGAGAAGAGGTAGCCCTGGCCGGTGTCGCAGCCGATCGCCGCGATCTGCTGCGCCACCGTCTCGGTTTCGATGCCCTCCGCCGTGGTCTTCATGCCCAGCGCCTCGCCCAGGCGATGGATGGTACGCACGATGGCCAGGCTGTCCGCGCTGGTGTCGATGCCGGCGACCAGGCTGCGGTCGATCTTGAGCGTGTCGATCGGCAGCCGCTGCAGGCTGGCGATATTGGAATAGCCGGTGCCGAAATCGTCCATCGCGATACGCACGTCGAGCGCGACGAGCGCGCGCAGGATGGCGTCGGCGGCGTCGGGATTCTCGACGATCGAGCTTTCGGTCACCTCGATCATCAGGCGCCCGCCGGCCATCGCATGCTGCGACAGGGCGGCGCCGACCGCGCCGACGATGTCGTCGCGCGCCAGCTGGATCGGCGAGACATTGATCGACATGTGCACCGGCACCGCGCCGCCATGGCGTTCGTCCCAGCTTTTCAGCGTCGCCACGGCGCGCGACAGGACCAGGCGGCCGAGCGGCACGATGAGGCCGCTGTCCTCCGCGATGGGTACGAATTCCACGGGAGAGATCGTCTCGCCGCCGCTGGTCCAGCGCGCGAGCGCCTCGAACCCGATGACCCGGCGCTGCTTCATGTCGACCAGCGGCTGGAAGGCGAGATCGATCGCCTCGTCCTCGATCGCCTGGCGCAGCGCGGTTTCCCGGTCGAACCGCTGGTGGAGGCGGGCGAGCGCGACCGGTTCGTAGAAGGCGATGCCGTCGGGGCCGGTCTTGGCCTGTTTAAGCGCGATCTGCGCCTGACGCAGCAGTTCGGGCGGATCGCCGTCACCGTCGCCGGAGCGGGCGAGATCGGCGATGCCGCCGACCGCGCAGTCGACGTTGATCATCAGGTCGCCGATGCGGAACGGCATCGCGAATGTATCGCGCACGCGGTGCGCCAGCGCGAGCGCGCCGCCCTCGTCGCGGCGGGTGGAGGAGAGCAGCGCGAACTCGTCGCCGCCGATGCGCGCGACGAGATCGCTGCCGCGCGTCTGCTGGCGCAGGCGGCGCGCGACGGTCAGCAAGAGTTCGTCGCCGGCCAGCGCGCCGATGCTTTCGTTGATCCGGCTGAAGCGTTTGAGGTCGATGACGAGCAGCGTCAGCGCGTGGCCGCGCGGCAGCCGTTCCTGCAGCCGCGCCTCCAGCTGTTCGCCGAACCCGGCGCGGTTGGGCAGGCCCGTCAGGCTGTCCGACAGGAGCTCGCGGCGCAGATTGGCCTCCGAGCGGACCAGCGTGGTGCGGTCGACCAGGCTGAGCAACGCGCGCGGCGGCCCCTGGTCGTGGCCGAGCGGGCGCACCGCGACCTCGTAGACGCGGCTCTGGAACCCGCCCTGTTCCCACACCAGGCTCGCCTCGCGCAGGCGACCGCACAGGAGATCCAGGCAGGCGCGATGGACCAGGCTGTCGCCGCCTTCGCCCGGCCAATCGCCCAGTTGGCGGCTGAACCGGCGGTTGCAGGCGAGCGCGCGCAGATCGTCGCCGATCAGCGTGACCACCGCGGCGGCGTGCGGCAGCGCCTCGATCCAGTCGGGAACGTCCACTGCGGCGGATGGCGCGATGTTGCTGGTCACAGACGCGGTCATTGCCGCCGCTATGCCAGCGAGGCCTGAATAAAAGGTTCGCTCCTGGCCGGTCCGTCCCGTTTCAGCCCGTGAAACGGTTGCTCCGCGGAAAGCCCGTCGGTGCCATGCGTCCCGCGGCGCCGCGCGCGGTGCGCCAGGGGGTCAGGTCGCTTTCGGTGCGGGTGCGTCCGCTGTCGCCGCCCATCGGCCAGCTGAGGCCATCGACGATGGGCAGCGTGCGCGCGTCGGCGAGGCCGCCGTCGCGGTAGCGTTGCAGCGCGACGCCCTGGCCCCGGCTCATGACGGGCAGGTCGCCGAGCGGGAACAGCACGAGCTTGCGGTTGTCGCCGACCACCGCGACATGATCGTCGCCCGGTGCCACCGCGCGGACGACGGCGAGGCGGCTGGACCCCCGCACGTTGACGACCGCCTTGCCTTTGCGCGTTTCGGCGACGAGATCGGCGTCTGCGACCAGGAAGCCGTGCCCGCTGCTCTGTGCGACGAGGCGTTTGCCACCCGGCACGCTCACGAAGGCGGCGACGATGTCGCCGCCTTCGCCGTCGATATCGGCCATCAGCCGCACCGGTTCGCCAAAGCCGCGTCCGCCCGGCAGGCGATCGGCGGAAAGCGTGAAGAAACGTCCCGCGGCGGTCGCGAGGACGATCTTGTCGGTGGTCTGCGCCGCCACCGAAAAGGCGAGCGCGTCGCCTTCCTTGAAGCCGAGCTTGGCGAGCGCGGCGGCATCGAGATGACCGCGCATGGCGCGGATCCAGCCGCGTCTGGAGAGGATGACGGTGACCGGCTCGCGTTCGATGAAGGCCTCGATCGAGATCTCGCGCGCCGGGGCTGCCTCGGCGATAGTCGTGCGGCGGCGGCCGAGCGGGGTTTCCGGACCGTAGACGTCGCGCAGCCGGCCGAGGTCGCGTTTCATGCGGGTGCGTTGCCGCGCCGGGCTGTCGAGCAGCGCCTGCAGCTCGCCGCGCTCCTTCTCGAGCGCGGCGCGTTCGCGCACCAGCTCCATCTCCTCGAGCTTGCGTAAAGATCGCAACCGCATGTTGAGAATGGCCTCGGCCTGCCGGTCGGTCAGATTGAACTCGGCGATCAACAGCGGCTTGGGCTCGTCATGCTCGCGAATGATGGCGATCACCCGGTCGAGGTTGAGGTAGGCGATGATGTAGCCGCCGACGAGCTCCAGCCGTTCGTCGATGCGCCCGATGCGATGGCGGGTGCGGCGCACGAGCACGTCGAACTGGTGCGCCAGCCAATGCTCCAGCACCTCCTTCAGCCCCATCACCCGCGGCGTGCGCGTGGCGTCGAGGACGTTGAGGTTGAGCCCGAAGCGGCTTTCGAGATCGGTCAGCCGGTAGAGGCTTTCCTTGAGCACGTCGGGATCGACGTTGCGGCTCTTGGGTTCGAACACCACCCGCACATGCTCGTCGCTCTCGTCGCGCACGTCCTCGAGGATGGGCAGCTTCCTGTCGGCGATGATCGTGGCGATCTGCTCGATGAGCTTGCCCTTCTGCACGCCATAGGGGATTTCGCTGACGACGAGCTGCCAGGTGCCGCCGGGCAGGCGCTCGATCCCGCTGCCCTCCCATGCGCCGCTTGCGTCGCGCCCGGTCGAGAAGCGCGCGCGCACGCGAAAGCTGCCGCGTCCGCTGGCGTAGGCGGCGGCGATCGCCTCGGCGCTGTCGACGATGAGCCCGCCGGTGGGCAGATCCGGTCCCTGCACATGCGCCATCAGGTCGGCGAGGGTCGCGTCGGGCCGGTCGACCAGCACCATGGCGGCGTCGATCACCTCCGCGGCATTGTGCGGGGGCACGTTGGTCGCCATGCCCACCGCGATCCCGCTCGCGCCGTTGGCGAGCAGGTTGGGGAACAGGCCGGGCATGATCTCCGGCTCCTGTTCCTCGCCATTGTAGGTGGCGCGGAAATCGGCGGTCCCTTCGTCGAGCC
This sequence comes from uncultured Sphingomonas sp., assembly GCA_965365395.1. Taxonomy (GTDB): domain Bacteria; phylum Pseudomonadota; class Alphaproteobacteria; order Sphingomonadales; family Sphingomonadaceae; genus Sphingopyxis. Next base: position 12,718 of record CBDUBN010000012.1, on the reverse strand, counting down.
CGGCCATGAGGTCGATGGCGACGCGGGTCAGCCGCGCCTCGGTATAGCGGTAGGCGGCGGCGTTATCGCCGTCGATGTTGCCGTAATTGCCCTGTCCGTCGACCAGCGGGTAGCGCAGCGAGAAATCCTGTGCGAGCCGGACCATCGCGTCATAGGCGGCGGTGTCGCCGTGCGGGTGATATTTGCCGATGACCTCGCCGACGATGCGCGCCGATTTCTTGTGCGCGTTCGCCGGATCGAGCCGGAGGCCGCGCATCGCCCAGAGCAGGCGACGGTGCACGGGCTTCAGCCCGTCGCGCAGATCGGGCAGCGAGCGCGCGGTGATCGTGGACAGCGCATAGACGAGATAGCGGTCGGACAGCGCGGTATCGAACGGCGTGTCGAGGATGGGGTGGGCGGGCTGGTCTTTGGCGGGCGCTGGCATAGGGCCGGCGCGATAGCAGGGGGCGTGCGTGGGCGCAAAGCCCGCCCGGGCCGGCGGAACGCGCCAAAACGCGCGCCCTGCGCGATTGTTGCGTTTAGGTGACAGCCGCGGGTAAAAAATGTCGCGGGCATCGCGAGACGTGGATTCATCTGGCGCGTGCGCCTAGCCTCGTTGCCGTCAGCCCGCGCCATTGCGCGCACCGGTCAACAGGGATTTCCGCCACCATGCTCCGCACCGCCACCCTCGCCAGCCACTCCGCAGCGGCCGCTCTCGCCGTCGCGCTCCTGTCCGCACCCGCCGCCGCGCAGGTGGTGGTCGATGCCGCGGACGCGGACGACAGCGCCGCCGCGACCGATCTCGTGGTCATCGGCTCGCGCCGCGCCGACCGCACGATCGAGGACAGCCCGGTGCCGATCGACGTGATCGGCGGCGAGGCGCTGGCGCAGTCGGGCTTCACCGAGGTCAACCGCGTGCTGCGCGACCTCGTCCCCAGCTTCAATTTCCCGCAGCCTTCGATCACCGACGGCACCGATGCGCTGCGTCCCGCGACGCTGCGCGGCCTGTCGCCCGATCAGACGCTGGTGCTGGTCAACGGCAAGCGGCGGCACACGTCGGCGCTCCTCAACCTCAACGGGTCGGTCGGCCGCGGATCGGCGGCGGTCGATCTCAACACCATCCCGACCCTGGCGATCGAGCGGGTCGAGGTGCTGCGCGACGGTGCATCCTCGCAATATGGTTCGGACGCGATCGCGGGCGTGATCAACGTGCAGCTGCGCCGGGCCGAGGGTGGCCGCGCGCAGGTGACCTACGGCCGCTACGAAACCACGCTGGCCGGCGTCGCCGATGTCAGCGGCGTGCAGATCGGCGCGAACGGCCAGCCGGCGCTCAACCCATCCGCGGGCGCGGGCGACGTGTTCCTGCTGACCGGCGACGGGGAACGCACCCGTAGCGACGGCGCGACGCTGACCACCGCGGTCAATTTCGGCCTGCCGCTCGGCGACACCGCCTATCTCAACCTGACCGCGCAATATCAGGACCGCAATCCGACCAACCGGTCGGGCGCCGATCCGCGCCTGCAATATCCGCGCATCAACGGTGCGGTCGATCCGCGCGAGCTGACCATCGACCGCTTCACGCACCGCTATGGCGACGCGGCGACCAACGATTTCACGCTGTTCCTGAACGGCGGCTGGGAAGTGACGCCGGGCGCGGAGCTCTACACCTTCGCCAGCTACAATGTGCGCGATGCGGAAAGCGCGGGCTTCTATCGCCGCGCGGTCGATCCGCGCAACCGCAACTTCTCCGCGTCCACGACCAGCTTCGTGCCATTCTATCCCGACGGCTTCCTGCCGCTGATCGTCTCGACCATCGAGGATGCGGCGGCGGCGGTGGGCGTGCGCGGCGAGATCGCCGGCGGCTGGAACTACGACCTGAGCGCGGTCTACGGCCACAACAGCTTCCAGTTCGGGGTCGAGAACAGCTTCAACACCTCGTTCGGCGCGGCGTCGGACCGCAAGTTCGACGCGGGCGGCCTGCGCTTCGGCCAGACCACCTTCAACCTCGACCTGCAGCGCGAGTTCGACATCGGGATCGGGGACGGCCTGTCGATCGCGCTGGGCGCCGAATATCGCGACGAGAATTTCAGGATCGTCGCGGGCAACCCGCAGAGCTACCAGGCCGGGCCCTTCTCCGTGCCGCCGTTCAACGCGCCCGCGGGCGCGCAGGTGTTTCCGGGCTTCCGCCCCGCCAACGAGGTGGACGCGAGCCGCGACAGCTATGCCGCCTATCTGGAGGTCGAAACGGACATCACCCAGGGCTTCACGCTGCAGGCGGCCGGCCGCTACGAGCATTTCTCCGATTTCGGCAGCACGTGGAACGGCAAGCTCGCCGCGCGGTTCGAGCCGGTCGAGGGCATCGGCCTGCGCGGATCGGTGTCGACCGGCTTCCGCGCGCCGTCGCTGCACCAGCAATTCTACGCGACCACCAGCACCAACAACGTCAACGGCGTGCTGGTCGAGATCGGCACCTTCCCCGTGTCGAGCCCGGTCGCGCAGGCGCTGGGATCGCAGCCGCTGGAGCCCGAGGAGTCGCTCAACTTCGGCGGCGGCCTGACCTTCTCGATGATCGATCGGCTGAACGTGACGGTCGATTATTACAACATCAAGATCGACAACCGCATCGTCGTGACCGAGAATCTGCAGGGTGCGGCGGTCGTCGCGCTGCTCCAGGGCGCGGGGTTCAACAACATCACCTCGGCGCGCTTCTTCGTGAACGGGATCGACACCAGGACCGAGGGGCTGGACGTCGTCGCGAGCTATCGCCTGCCCAGTTTCGGCCTGGGCGATTTCAGCCTGACGGCCGGGTACAACCGCACCGACACGAAGATCACCGACCGCGCCGTCCTGCCGACGCTGCCCGGGCTGACGCTGTTCGGGCGGCAGGAGAGCCTGCGCATCACCGACGGCCAGCCGCGGGACAAGATCAACGTCGGCGTGGACTGGGATCTCGGCATCCTGGGCGCGACCTTCCGCGGCAACCGCTATGGCGAGGTGCTGTCGCCGGGCGCCGACGCCGCGCGCGACCAGGTGTTCGGCACCGAATGGGTGTTCGACCTGGAGCTGCGCGCGCAGCCGACCGAGGCGGTGCAGATCGCGGTGGGCGCGAACAACCTGTTCGACCAATATCCCGACACCGTGCGCGCGGGGCTGATCGGCGGCCAGAATTACGGGCTGAACGGCTTCTTCATCCCCTACAGCAGCTTCTCGCCGTTCGGGTTCAACGGTCGTTTCCTTTACGGACGGGTAAGCGTCAGTTTCTGAGACGCGGGCGGGAGGCACGCTGCTTCCGCCTGGCGGGGTGGCGTGGCCGAAGCCCTGTGCGCGGCGCGCGCGAACAGCCCGGCCGTGCCATGCACGCCGGGGCAGACAAACTCGCTTCGGCGCCAAGGTAGCGGCCGGTGGGTCCGGTGCCCGTAACCGGTGGGCGGCCCGTGCATGCTGATCCCGACGCGCCGGTAAGGGCAGCGGGACCGGGTTGCTTCGTGCGGCACGGGCGAAGCGGGCCCGCGCCTGCTGGTTGGTCTTGCGGTCTCGGGCTCGCCGGAACCCGGCACGAGGCCGGGTGTCTGCCGGTATCGTTCCTCCCTCCCCCCGCCGTTGGGCCAGGGGGCGAAAGGAACGGCATCGTCCCTGTGCGCCCGTGCAGCGCCGTGTTTGTGCCGGTCCTCCTCCCACCCATGCCGTCGACAGCATGGACGGGTAGCCTTGTTCCTCCACCGGCCCCGGTTGCACGGGCAGGACGCGGGCTCATGGCATACGGCCAATCGCCCCCGTATCCGCAAGGTCGGTGCACGCATCGGGGTTACCCTGGCCTTGGGCACCCAGGCCGCACCGGCCGCTCGCTCCACTTGCCAGGTTGGAACGTGGGCGAGCGTATAGCCTATTTGGTTCGTGGTGTCAAGCGCGGGGTTGCATCGCGGCGCGTGCATGGGCAGCGTGGCCGCAGCCTTGCCGGAGCGCCCGGCAAGCGGTCGCGTGCCGACTGGCGCAGCACATGGCGAGGACGCGAGCGATGGAGACGATGTTGCGCGAGGATCCTGTTCCCGGCCCGCTGTCCCGCGCGGTCAAGGCGGGGCTGCTCGCGCTCTATCGCCGCCATGGCTGGCGGGCGCATTCGGCCGAGCCGCTGCCCCGCAAATGCGTGCTGATCGCGTCGCCGCACACGTCCAACTGGGATTTCCCCTATTTCCTCGGACTGACGCAGGATCTGGGCATCGACGCGCATTTCATGGCCAAGACCAGCCTGTTCCGCTGGCCTATGGGGGGCTTCATGCGCGAGATGGGCGGCGTGGAGGTCGACCGGTCGCGCGGCGGCAACTACGTTCAGGCGATGATCGACACCTTCGCGCGCACCGACGATCTGGTGCTGGCCATCGCGCCCGAGGGCACGCGCGGGCGCGCGCCCGCATGGCGCACGGGTTTCTACCGCATCGCGGCCGGCGCGGGCGTGCCGATCGTGCCGGGCTATATGGACTATGCGCGCCTTCGCGGCGGCACCGGCCCGGCGCTGGTGCCGACGGGCGATTACGCGGCCGACATGGCGGTGCTCGCGCGCTTCTACGCCGGGATCATGGGCAAGCATCCCGAGCGGATGTCGCCGATCGTGGCGAGCACTAACGCCGCTGATTAGCCCTCGTCGAGGTGATCTCGAAACCATTCGGCGAGCTCATCCACGCTCAATTCGCCGGCGGCGAGCGCAACGAAGGCGACAACCACCTCGGCGTCCGTCGCGGTGAGGCGAAAGCCGTTCAGCAGTAGGAAGGTTTCACTGACGACCGCTGCGGTGCGTTTGTTGCCGTCGACAAACGGGTGGTTGCGCGCGATACCGAAAGCATAGGCCGCCGCTAATTCCGCCGCGCCGCCATCGCCATCGCCATAAGCGAGCAGATTCTGCGGCCTCGCCAGGGCATTCTCGAGCATTCCGAGGTCGCGGACGCCTTCCGCTCCGCCGTGTTCAGCGAGTTGTTCGCGGTGGCTGGCGAGAGCCACGTCGCGCGTGACCCAACGCCAGGCGCGCACGCTACTTGGCCAATTCGCGCAAAGCACGCTTGCGACGCGCCATCACCTCGCGCGCCACAGCCATTTGCGCGTCAAAATCATCGTCATGCGCGCGCAATTCGAACCCGCTCGCCGTATCGATCTTGACGACGGTGCTTCCTACTTCAGCCTGCAGACGGTCCAGATCGGCTTTCGGCAGGATGATACCCGCCGAATTGCCGACTTTCACGATTTTGACGGTCTGGTTCATACGCACGTTGTAACAGCATGGACGAAGGTTCGCAAACCTTCGTCCAGCCATCCCTCACTCCGCCCGGCTCTCCGCGCGCTTTGCGCGGCCGCCCCTGGCCTTGGTCACCTTGGGCGGGGCGGCGACGATTTCGAAGGCGAGTTCGGGGCCGGCCTCGCCGTCCTTCAGGCGCACCTTCACCTCGCCGCCGTGGACGAGCTTGCCGAAGAGCAGTTCCTCGGCGAGCGGCTGCTTGATCTTCTCCTGGATGAGGCGGCCCATGGGGCGCGCGCCGTAGAGCTTGTCGTAGCCGCGCTCGGTCAGCCAGGCGCGCGCCGCGTCGTCGAGCTGGATGTGGACGTTGCGGTCGGCAAGCTGCAGCTCGAGCTCGAGGATGAACTTGTCCACCACGCGCGCCACGACCTCGGTCGGCAGATAGGCGAAGGGCACGATGGCATCGAGACGGTTGCGGAATTCGGGGGTGAAGAGCTTCTTCACCGCATCCTCCTGCACGTCGTCGCGGCTGATCTCGCCGAAACCGATGCTCTCGCGCGCCATGTCGGATGCACCGGCATTGGTCGTCATGATCAGGACGACGTTGCGGAAATCAACGGTCTTGCCGTGGTGGTCGGTCAGGCGGCCGTTGTCCATCACCTGGAGGAGGATGTTGAACAGGTCGGGGTGCGCCTTCTCCACCTCGTCGAGCAGCAGCACGCAATGCGGGTTCTGGTCGATGGCGTCGGTGAGCAGGCCGCCCTGGTCGTAGCCGACATAGCCCGGCGGCGCGCCGATCAAGCGGCTGACCGAGTGGCGTTCCATATATTCGGACATGTCGAACCGCTGCATGGGGATGCCCATGATGCTGGCGAGCTGTTTCGCGACCTCGGTCTTGCCGACGCCGGTGGGGCCGGAGAAGAGATAGTTGCCGATCGGCTTTTCGGGATCGCGAAGCCCGGCGCGGCTGAGCTTGATCGCCGAGGACAGGAGCTGGATCGCCTTGTCCTGGCCGAAGACGACGCGCTTGAGATCGGTCTCCAGCGTTTCGAGGACACGCTTGTCGTCGCTCGACACCGTCTTGGGCGGGATGCGCGCCATGGTCGCGATGACCGCCTCGATCTCCCTGGTGGTGATCGTCTTGCGGCGCTTCGCCGGCGCGACCAGCATCTGCATCGCCCCGACCTCGTCGATCACGTCGATCGCCTTGTCAGGGAGCTTGCGGTCGTTGATGTAGCGCGCGCTGAGCTCCACCGCCGCCTTGATCGCGTCGGGCGTGTATTTGACGCTGTGATGGTTCTCGAAGGCCGAGCGCAGGCCGGTCACGATCTTGATCGTGTCCTCGATCGTGGGTTCGACCACGTCGATCTTCTGGAAACGGCGCAGGAGCGCGCGGTCCTTCTCGAAATGGTTGCGGAACTCCTTGTAGGTGGTCGAGCCGATGCAGCGGATCTGTCCGCCCGACAGCGCGGGTTTGAGGAGGTTCGACGCATCCATCGCGCCGCCGCTGGTCGCGCCGGCGCCGATGACGGTGTGGATCTCGTCGATGAAGAGGATCGCGTGCGGCAGCGCCTCGAGTTCGGAGACGACCTGCTTCAGCCGCTCCTCGAAATCGCCGCGGTAGCGCGTGCCGGCGAGCAGCGCGCCCATGTCGAGGCTGTAGATGACCGCGGGCAGCAGCACCTCGGGCACCTCGCCCTCGACGATCTTGCGTGCCAGCCCTTCCGCGATCGCGGTCTTGCCGACGCCGGGATCGCCGACATAGAGCGGGTTGTTCTTCGAGCGGCGGCACAGGATCTGGATCGTGCGATCGACCTCCGGCCCGCGCCCGATGAGCGGATCGACGCGCCCGTCGGACGCCTTGTCGTTGAGGTTGACGGTATATTGAGCGAGCGCGCTCTCCTTCTTGGCGGGCTTTTCGGCCTTCGCCTCCGCCTTGGCTTCCTCCCCGCCGCGCGGTTCGATGGCGGCGCCGGAGGGCTTGCCGCCCTTGCCGACGCCATGGCTGAGGAAGCTGACGGCATCGAGTCGGCTCATGTCCTGCTGCTGCAGGAAATAGACGGCATAGCTTTCGCGTTCGGAGAAGAGCGCGACGAGCACGTTGGCGCCGGTCACCTCGTCCTTGCCCGACGACTGGACATGCAGGATCGCGCGCTGGATGACGCGCTGGAAACCGCTGGTCGGCGTGGGGTCGCCGGGCTCGCCGGTCTTCAGGCTGTCGAGTTCGGTATCGAGATAGTGGGTGACGGTGGATTTCAGGTCATTCAGGCTGACGCCGCAGGCGACCATCACCTCCGACGCGTGCTTGTCGTCGACCAGCGCGAGCAGCAGATGCTCCAGCGCGGCATATTCATGGTCGCGCTCGCCGGCATAGCGCAGCGCGTTGTGCAGTGTCTTTTCCAGGCTTTCCGCAAAGGACGGCATCCGGGTCGCTCCATCCGGAGGGCCAGGCCGGGATTGTTGCCCGCCCGCGCCGAACCGTCCGCGCGAGCCATCGTCTGTCCCCAACCCCTGCCGCTTATGTCGGGCGTGCGACGCGCGATGGCAAGGGAATAGACCTAGGTCCTGAATAGGCTGGCGGCGCTTGCCTTATGGTTAACGGCAAATTGCCGGCGCGCGGCGGTGCGCGCGATCTCGGCCTCCAGCACGGCGATGCGCGCGTCGAGCTCGTCCACGGAAAAAGGGTCGAGGTCCTGCCCGGTCAGCAGGGTCAGCGGATCGTCGGGTCGCCCGGAGAGAAGATCGTCGAAATCCATGCGCGCGATGTTGACCTTTGCGAGAGGCGGCTGTCAATAAGCCGTACGGGCGAAGGGGATGGCGGCATGGCGATACCGGCGAGCATGAAGGCGATCGAGGTCGCCGCGCCGGGGGGTGCCGACGCGCTGCGGCTGTCCGACATGCCCGTCCCCGCGCCGGGCGAGGGCGAGGTGCTGATCCGTGTCGCGGCCGCCGGGGTCAACCGGCCCGACGTGCTGCAGCGCATGGGCGCCTATCCGCCACCGCCGGGCGCGTCGCCGATCCTGGGGCTGGAAGTGGCGGGCGAGATCGTCGCGGTCGGTGCCGGCGTGATGCGCGAGCAGCTGGGGCAGAAGGTCTGCGCGCTGGTGCCGGGCGGCGGCTATGCCGGCTATTGCACGACTCCGGCGGTCACCTGCCTGCCCGTGCCGCCCGCCCTGTCGATGATCGAGGCGGCGGCCATCCCCGAAACGCTGTTCACCGTGTGGATCAACCTGTTCGAGCGCGCCTATGCGACCGAGGGCGACACGGTGCTGGTCCATGGCGGCACCAGCGGCATCGGCACCATGGCGATCGCGCTGGGCAGGCTGTTCGGGCTGACGGTGATCGTCACCTGCGGGTCGCCGCAGAAATGCGCGGCGGCGACCGCGCTGGGCGCGGCGCACGCGATCGACTATAGCGCTCAGGATTTCGTAGCCGAAATCGGCCGCATCACCGACGGGCGCGGCGTATCCGCGGTGCTCGACATGGTCGGCGGCGATTATGTGGCGCGCAACATCGCCTGCCTGGCCGAAGAGGGCCGCCACGTGTCGATCGCGTTCCAGCGGGGGGCGATGGCGGAGGTCAACATCATGGACGTCATGCGCCGCCGCCTGACGCTGACCGGCTCCACGCTGCGTCCGCGCTCGGCGGCGTTCAAAGGCCTCGTCGCGGACGAACTGCACCGCACCGTCTGGCCGCATGTGGCCGAGGGTCGGCTGAAACCCGTAATCGACCGCACCTTCCCGCTCGCCGAGGCGGGCGAGGCGCACCGCCGCATGGAAGCGGGCGAACATGTGGGCAAGATCGTGCTGGTGATGTGAGCGCGCTGTCGCCGAACTGACGCCAAATCGTCACCTGCGCGTCACCGGCCCGCGATTCGCCTGTAACAAAGCTGCGCCAAGGATCGCGCGGGGCCATCCGGGCCGTGCGAGGTGAGCATCATGGCGAGCGCAGCGATCGACCTGTCGGCGATGCTCGCCGGGACCACGCGGCGCGCGCCGCATGTGCCCGAGCGGACGGGCGAGCGGCGGCGGTATCGCGCCGTCTGGGTCAGCGACGTGCATCTAGGCACGCGGGGGTGCAACGCCGCGCTGCTCATCGACTTCTTCGACCATGTCGATTGCGACACCATGTATCTGGTCGGCGACATCATCGACGGCTGGCGGCTGAAGAAACGGCTGTACTGGCCGCCCGAGCATAACGACGTGGTGTGGCGCGTCCTGAAGCGGGCGGGGCGCGGTACGCGCGTCGTCTATATCCCCGGCAACCACGACGAAATGTTCCGCCAGTTCGCGGGGCTCGATTTCGGCGGGGTCGAGATCAGGACGCGCAGCGTGCACGAGGGCGCGGACGGGCGGCGGTTCCTGGTGCTGCACGGCGACGAGTTCGATGCGATCATGCTCGCCCACCGCTGGCTCGCGGTGGTCGGGGACCATGCCTATACGCTGCTGATGAAGCTGAACTACGCGGTCAACCGCGCGCGGGCGGTCCTCGGCCTGCCCTATTGGTCGCTGTCGAAAATGGCCAAGAACCGGGTCAAGAACGCGGTGCAGTTCATCGGCCGCTACGAGCAGGTGGTGGCGCACGAGGCGCGGGTGCAGGGCGTCGACGGCGTCATCTGCGGCCATATCCACCATGCCGAGATGCGCAGCATCGACGGCATCGCCTATTGCAACGATGGCGACTGGGTCGAAGGCTGCACCGCGCTGGTGGAGCATGACGACGGCCGGATGGAGATACTGCACTGGGCGGAGGAGGTGGCGGCGCGGGCGCGCGCGTCGGCCGCCGGCGCGGCACCGGCCGACGCGCGCGCGCTGCAACCCGCCTGATGCGCATCCTGCCCGCCTGATGCGCATCCTGATCGTCAGCGACGCATGGGAGCCGCAGGTCAACGGCGTCGTGCGCACGCTGCAGGCGATGCGGCGCGAGCTGACGCTGCGCGGCCATGAGGTCATGCTGATCACGCCCGACAGGTTCCGATCCTTGCCATGCCCGACCTATCCCGAGATCCGGCTGGCGCTGCCGCGGCCGGGCGCGGTGGCCGCGCGCATCGAGGCTTTCGCGCCGGATGCCATCCATCTCGCGACGGAAGGGCCGCTGTGCCTCTCGGCACGGCGGCACTGCCTGGGTGCCGGTCTGGCCTTCACCACCGCCTATCACACGCAGTTTCCGGACTATGTCGAGCGGCGCACCGGCATACCCGCCGCGGCGATCTGGTGGTACATCCGCTGGTTCCATGCGCCGGCGGCGCGGGTGCTGGCGTCGACCCCCTCGATCCGCGCCGAGCTTGCCGCGCATGGGATCGAACGGCTGGCGCCATGGGGACGCGGCGTCGACCTGCTGCTGTTCGGTCCCGGTGTCGCGCCGCATCCCGCCCTTGCCGGGCTGCCGCGCCCGATCCTGCTGAGCGTGGGGCGCGTCGCCGTGGAGAAGAATGTCGGCGCGTTCCTCGCCTGCCGCCACCCGGGCACGAAGGTGGTGGTGGGAGACGGGCCGGCGCGCGCCGGGCTGGAGGCGAGCCATCCCGACGCGCTGTTCCTGGGCCGGCTGGAGGGCGCGGCGCTGGCATCGGCCTATGCGGGCGCGGACGTTTTCGTCTTTCCCAGCCGGACCGATACTTTCGGCCTCGTCATCGTCGAGGCCCTGGCCAGCGGAACGCCGGTGGCCGCCTTTCCGGTCACCGGCCCGCGCGATATCGTGACGGCGGCGAGCGGCGCGCTCGACGAGGATCTGGACCGCGCGATCGCCGCCGCGCTGGCGCTCGACCGGGCCGCCGCCGCGGCGCATGGCGCGCGCTACAGCTGGGCGGCCAGTGCCGACGAATTCCTCGCCGCGCTGGAGCCCGCGCGCCCGCGGGTCGAACCGGCCTGACCGGCCGCGGCGCAGCGCGCCCTTGCCGCGCGTACCTGCGCGCGCTAGGGTTTGGCCATCATGCGGCCGCTCCGAAAGGGGCGGCCCTTTTATTGCAAGAGGACATAGGGGCATGGCCCATCCGTTGATGCCGCACGCGACCGCCGCCTGGCTGGTCGACAACAGCTCGCTGACGTTCAGCCAGATCGCCGAATATTGCGGCCTGCACATCCTCGAGGTGCAGGCGATCGCCGATGACACCGCCGGCACCAAGCTGACCGGCCGCGATCCCATCCGCGCGCTGGAACTGTCGCAGGAGGAGCTCGAGCGCGGGCAGGCCGACCCCAACCACAAGCTCGAGATGATGAAGGGCCCGGAGCGCGTGCTGCGCACCAAGGGACCGCGCTACACGCCCGTGTCGAAGCGGCAGGACAAGCCCGACGGCATCGCCTGGCTGGTGCGCAACCATCCCGAGATTTCCGATGCCGCGATCGGCAAGCTGATCGGCACGACCCGCACGACCATCGACGCGATCCGCACCCGCACGCACTGGAACATCGCCAACATCACGCCCAAGGACCCGGTGACGCTGGGCCTGTGCTCGCAGCGCGAGGTCGATGCGCTGGTGGCAAAGGCCGCGAAGAAGGCGGGCATTGCCGCGCCCGTCGATACGCGGTTCGAAGGCGACCGCGAGGCGCTGATCGAGGAACTGAAGGCCGAGCGACAGGCCAATGCCGAGGCGGCCGAGGCGGCGGCCGCGGCGGAAGCGGCGGCGCTGGAAGCCGGCGAGACGAGCGCGCAGGCCTGATCGCGCGCGGGGGTGGCCAGGCGCGATCCCAGCGCATCGCTGGCCGATGACCCGGGCATCGGCCCGGCGCTGACCTACCCGTTCGGCACGCGGGTGCCCGCGGTCGGCGAGACGATGCGCGTCGCGCCATCGCTGTCCTGGGCGCGGCTGCCGCTGCCGGGCTCGCTCGGCCATATCAACAGCTGGCTGCTCGACGATCGGGTGGACGGGTACGCGGACGGGCGCGGCGGCGTCGCCATCGTCGACACCGGCCTGATGACGACCGGTTGCAGCGACGCGTGGAAGGCGCTGTTCGCCGGGTCGCTCGCCGATGCGCCGATCACGCGCATCCTGTGCACGCATCTCCACCCCGATCATATCGGCCTGGCCGGATGGCTGGGCAAACGCTTCGGCGTGCCGCTGTACATGACCCGCGGCGAATGGCTGTCGGCGAAACTGATGCTCGCCGACGTGCGCGACGAGCCGCCGCCCGAGGTCGCCGCGATGCAGGCCGGCGCGGGCTGGGACGCCGACGCGATCGAGGCCGCGCGCCGCGAGGGCTGGGGGCGGATGGGACGCGTCGTCTTCGCGCTGCCGCACGGCTATCGCCGGCTGGTCGACGGACAGCTGCTCGATTTCGGCGCGCACCGCTGGCGCGTGGTGGTGGGATCGGGGCACAGTCCGGAACATGCCTGCCTGCTCGACGAGGCAAACGGCGTGCTGGTGGCGGGCGACCAGGTGCTGCCGCGCATCAGCTCCAACGTGTCACTGTCGAGCGGCGAGCCGGAGGCCGATCCGCTGGGCGACTGGCTGGCGTCGATCGACAAGCTCTTGATGCTGCCCGCCGACCTGCTCGTCTGTCCAGCGCATGGCGAGCCGTT
>CBDUBN010000011.1:0-34157 GCA_965365395.1 uncultured Sphingomonas sp. | reverse complement strand
CCGCCGTTTCACGATCCGACGACAGGCGAGGCCGCGGCAACCCGCGGCCTCGCTTCGTTGCTTACAAGTAGCGAAACTCACCCACAGGCGACACGTATGAAGATAGCGATGATAGGCACAGGCTATGTCGGCCTGGTTTCCGGCACCTGCTTCGCCGATTTCGGCCATAGCGTGACCTGCGTCGACAAGGATCAGGCAAAGATCGACGCCCTCCTCGCCGGCCGGATTCCCATATTCGAGCCCGGCCTCGACGCGCTCGTCGCCGCCAACGTGACGGCCGGTCGCCTTGCCTTCACCACCGATCTCGCCGTCGGCATCGCCGGCGCCGACGCCATCTTCATCGCCGTTGGCACGCCTTCGCGCCGCGGCGACGGCCACGCAGATCTTAGCTACGTCCATGCCGCAGCGCGCGAGATCGGCGAGCATCTGACCCGCGATTGCGTCGTCGTCACCAAATCGACGGTTCCGGTCGGCACCGGCGACGATGTCGAGCGCATCATCGCCGAGGTTGCCGGCGGCAAGCACGTCCCCGTCGTCTCCAATCCCGAATTCCTCCGCGAAGGCGCGGCAATCGGAGATTTCAAGCGCCCCGACCGTATCGTCATCGGCACGGACGACGAGCATGCGCGCGCCATCATGCGCGAAATCTATCGCCCGCTGTTCCTCAACGAAGCGCCATTGCTGTTCACGTCGCGCCGCACGTCGGAATTGATCAAATATGCCGCGAACGCCTTCCTCGCGACCAAGATCGGCTTCATCAACGAGATTGCCGACCTGTGCGAAGTGGTCGGCGCCAACGTTCAGGACGTCGCGCGCGGTATCGGCCTCGACAATCGCATCGGCCCGAAATTCCTGAATGCAGGCCCTGGGTACGGCGGCAGCTGCTTTCCCAAAGACACGCTGGCGCTGCTGAAGACCGCGCAGGACAATCAGGTACCGCAGCGCATCGTCGAGGCGGTGGTGACTGCGAATGACGAGCGCAAGCGAGCGATGGGCGCGAAGGTCGCCCGCGCGCTCGGCGGCGACGCGGCGGGCAAGCGCGTCGCGGTCCTCGGTCTAGCCTTCAAACCCAATACCGACGACATGCGCGACGCGCCAAGCCTCGCGATCATCGAAACGCTACAGGCGGCGGGCGCGAGCATCGTTGCGACCGACCCCGAGGCTATGGACGCGGCCCGCCCCCTCCTGCCCACCGTCGAGATGGTCGACGATGCCTTCACCGCCGCGCAAGGCGCGGACGCCGTTGTCATCGTCACCGAATGGGACGCTTACCGCGCGCTCGACCTCGCCCGCCTGGCCGCCACGATGCGGGGCAACTGCCTGGTCGATCTGCGCAATATTTATCGACGCGATGCGGTCGAGCGGGTTGGCCTCGCGCATTACAGCGTCGGGCACCGCGACACCCATGGTGGGACTTAGGGAACAATTGCCGCCGGCGCGTCTTTGTGGCGCATGAGCAATCCTTCCTTCCTTCCGCGCGCCCGCACCTGCGTCATTGGCATCCTGGCGGCTACATTGGCCGCGGGTTGCACCACCACCGCTCGCACCGATGACAGCGCATCGGCACTGGGATCAGGCATATTGGCGAATGCATCCGGCGCGTCGATCGGCACCGTGCGGATCACGCAGGGCACATCGGGGCCCGAAGTGACGGTGGCGGTCTCGTCGATGCCCGCAGGCACCTATGGCGTTCACCTTCATTCCGTCGGTCGCTGCGATGTGCCCGCCTTCACCACGGCAGGCGCGCACTGGAACCCAACCGCACGCCAGCACGGCCGGCTCAACCCGCAGGGCACCCACCATGGCGATCTGCCCAACCTCGTCGTCGCGGGCAATGGCAGCGGAACCTTGCGCGCGCCACTCGTCGGTGCCCTGTCGGGGTCGGATGGCCTTTTCGACGCGGATGGCGCGTCGCTGCTGATCCACGCCCGTCCCGACGACGAGCGAACCGATCCCAGCGGCAACAGCGGCGACCGCATCGCCTGCGCGACGCTCTCGCCGCAGTAGCTCAGCCGCCCGATCGCTCGACGATGGTCGCCTCGGCGCGCGGCACGGTGCGATAGGCGACGATCAGCAGAATGAGCGCGACCGGCGCGACCAGTATCAACGAAAGGATGCCGGTGCGCAGATCACCGGTCGAAGTCGACACCTGTCCCACCATATAGGGTCCGAACGACAGGCCGACGAGCGTGGTGCCGAGGAAGAAGGCAGCAGTCGCCGTCCCCCGCATCCTGGGTAGCACCAGATCCTGTGTCGTCGCCGCCGCAGCGCCCAGCGCCGCCGCGCCGAACATCCCCGCGAGGAAATTCATCGCGTAGAAGAGTTCCTTGACCTCGGTGGTATAGCCGATCCAGATGGGCACGATCGGAGCGACGACGCCGAAGATGATGGCAAGGATGCGGCCGGCGGGGTTTCTGATCCGCAGCGCGTCGGCCACGCGCCCGCCGATGATCACACCCAGGAAACCGCTGACCGCTCCGTTCGCACCGAGGACGAACGCCAGTTCCTGCTTGTCGAGGCCGAGCACGGTTTCGGCATAGGGTGCCGACCAGAAAGCCAGCGCATAGGCGGCCAAAGCGACGAGTCCGTACCCCAGCGTCGTGCAGACGAACGCCGGTGTGCCCCAGATGAGGCGGAAGGTCGCCGGATCGCGGGCACGCAGGGTCGATGCCCAGGAAAAAACGGCGTAATAGCCGAGGCCGACCGCGGACCATTGCGGCAGGTTTCCGGTCAGATCGATCATCCAGCGCGCGAACAACGCCACCGCTATCGCGACAGCCAGATTGACGGCGAGCGCGCGTGGTCCGCGCTGCCATGCGCCGATCAGTGTGAAGGGCGGCACGATGGTCGACAGATCGGTCAGGAAATTGCGGAAGGGGGTCGGCGACATGGCCGTCGCGACGCCGTCCATTGCGCCGCGCCGCGGCTCGCGCAGCGTCGCCACCCACAACGCGACGAGCAGGCCGGGAATGCCGACCGCGAGGAACGCCGCCTGCCAGCCCACCAGCCCTATCGGTCCGCCGCCGGGATAGGCATTGTTCCACGCCTGCACGATCGCCGCACCGATGAACAGGGATACGCCCCCGCCGATGTAAAGGCCCGAGGAATAGATCGCGAGCGCGGTCGCGCGCTGACGTTTCGGAAAATAGTCGGAAATGAGCGAATAGGCGGTCGGGCTCGCGGTAGCCTCGCCCACGCCCACGCCCATCCGTGCGAAGGTCAACGTCAATTGATCGCGCGCGAAACCCGACAACGCGGTCATCGTCGACCATAAGGCAAGCCCGATCGCGAGCAGGCGCACCCGGCTCCAATTGTCGGCAAGCCGGCCCAGCGGGATACCGAACAGCGCATAGAAGACTGCGAAGGCCGCGCCACCCAGGAAGCCCATGTCGGCGTCGGTCAGACCAAGGTCCGCCTTGATATCCACCGCGAGGATGCTGAGAATCTGCCGGTCGATGAAATTCAGGATGTAGACGACGACCAGGACCATGAGGACATACCAGCTGTACCCGCTGGCCTTCGCCTCCGGCTGTGGCAACGGTGCCGCGCCGTTTGCCGTCTGCTCGTTCACATGTGTCTCCCCGGCTCATCGGGCGTTGCCGCCTCGTTGGCGCAGGGCTAGCAGAGCGACCAAGCGGCGCAACGTTTGAATGGCAGGGCAATGATATGAGCAGCCGTGCAAAGGCACAGATGCCGTCGGTTCTCTTCGTCTGCCTGGGTAACATCTGTCGCTCGCCGCTGGCCGAACTCGCACTGCGCGACCGGGCGGAGCGGGAGGGTATCTCTATCAGCATCGATTCTGCCGGCACCGGCGACTGGCATGTCGGACACCCGCCCGATGCGCGCGCGCAGGCGGAGGCGGCGCGACACGGGCACGATATCTCCAGCCTGCGCGCGCGCCAGGTCACGCCGGACGATTTCCGGCGCTTTGATCATATCGTCGCGCTCGATCGCACCAATCTTGCCGATCTGCGCGCGATCGCGCCCGCCGACGGCCGCGCACGCCTGTCGCTGCTGCTGGACCATGTACCCGATCGCGCGGGGCAGGATGTCGCAGATCCCTACGAAGGCGATGCTGCCGCCTTCGCCACCACGTGGAACGATGTGACTGCGGGTGCGCGCGGGCTGCTCGATGGGTTGCGCGACGGCACCCGTTAGCGGCCCTGGCTCCGCCAGCGTCGAACCACGCGGTCCACGATCTCCGGCTCACCGCCGGTCTCGCGCCACAGCTCGGAAAACAGCGGATCGGTCGAGGCAGGCCGCTTCGATTCCTCGAGATTGTCGAGCATGACGCGAATGGGGATGGCGACGCCTTCACCGCAGATCACGCACTCCCGGTTGCGCAGCGCAGCGATCGAATCGACGAACCCACGCGATCCCTCAGGCATCGCCGCCTTGACGAAATTCTGGTCGCGCTCGTTGTTCAGGCGCATGGCGATGATCGTGCCGCACTGCGACAGAACGCCCTCCGCGAGGTCCGACGGCCGCTGCGTGATCAGACCTAGAGAGACACCGTATTTGCGCCCTTCCTTGGCAATCCGGCCCAGAATGCGCCCCACCGACGAGCCATCGGCGTTGCGCTCGTTGGGGACGTAGCGGTGCGCCTCCTCGCAGACGAGCAGGATCGGGCGCTGCGCCTCCTCGCGGCTCCAGATGGCATAATCGAACACCATCCGCGCCAGCACCGCGACGACGACGCGTACGACGTCGGACGGTACGCCCGATACATCGACGATGGAGATCGGCCGGCCATCCGCGGGCAGGCGGAATATCTTGGTCAGGAACGTCGCCATCGTGTCGCCGACGAGCATCCCTGAGAACATGAAGGCGTAGCGTGGATCGGCGCGCAGCTCCTCGATCTTGCTCTTCAGCCGGATGAACGGCGCGGACGATGTCGCCTTGTCCAGCTTGCCCATCTCGGTCTGGATGATGTTGAGGAGGTCCGAGAGAAGATAAGGGACGGGGGAATCGATCGTCAGTTTCGATACGCCCTCGGCCGCCTTGTTCTTGGCGCGCGCCGCGAGCAGGCAGCGGCCGAGAATGTCGCTGTCGATCTGCTTGTCCGCGCCTTCGGAGGTTATGAATACCTCGATATGCTCCTCGAAGTTGAGCAGCCAATAGGGCATGGCAAGATTGTCGACGTCGAAGATAGCGCCCTGTCCGCGAAACGCCGCATTATATTCGCCGTGCGGATCGATCATCACCACATGGCCTTCGGGCGCGTTTTCGATGATCCGGTGCAGGATCAGCGCGGCGCTGGTCGATTTACCCGTGCCGGTGGAACCCAGCAGCGCGAAATGCTTGCCGAGCAAGGGATCGACGTAGAGCGCGGCGCGCGTGTCGCGCGTGGGATAGACGGTCCCGATCTCGACATGCGCGCGGTTGTCGGCGGAGTATATCTGCTTGAGATCGGCCGATGTCGCCGCGAACACCGCGCTGCCGGGAATGGGGTAGCGCGTGACGCCGCGGCGGAAGGCGGAGATCTTGCCGGTGAGGACCTCCTCGTCGCCTTCGCCCAGGAAATCCACGGCGGCGATGATCAGGCTGGAATCGCGCGGATGCATCTTCTGGTTGCGGATGCCCGCGACCAGCCAGACGTTGCCGACGCGCAGCTTGACCTGGCTGCCGACCTGTCCGGCCATCGCGACCGCGGGGTCGCTGTTGCCCGCAAGACCGGTCAGCGCATCGGCGGAAAGCAGGATCTGCGAGGAGGAGCCCGAAATGTCCATGACCTCGCCGATGCGCAGCCGTTCAGTACTCGCGCTTCGCGCCTCGATGACGTTGTGCACGCCCTGCGTGAAGCTGTTCGGCTGGCTGGTGGGCTTGAAGTCCATGGGTCGGCTGCTCCGCTCTGTAACCGGCGGTGATAGGGACGCGGCCTTGGCTTTCGGTTAACGCCGGCCGAACAGCCAGCCGGCCAGCCAGCCCAGCCCGAGCGAGAGGGCGACGGCGACCAGGCCGTAGAACAGACCGTAGTCGCTGGCCGCCAGCGCAACGAAACGGTCGAACCCGGTCTTCTGTATGTCGATGTCGCGCGATGCGACCGCCAGGATGCGGCCCCGGCTGACGAGATAGGTTTCCGCGGTGTAGCGGCCGACCGGCACCTGCGCGGGGATGGCCAGCCGGGCGCGGTAGAGCACGCCGCGCGTGATCTCCACGGCATCGCCCTGCTCGACGAACAGCGCCTGCCTCGTTTTCAGGTCGATGAAGCCGTCCTCGAACCGTCGCAGCTGTGCGTCGCCCTCGAAGCTGGACGGCGATAGCGACAGGTTGGCAAGACCCAGTTCGTAGATCGCCGCCGTGCGTTCGTCCACGATCGCGGCGATCGGTCGCGACGCCGCCAGCGCGTAGAAGCCCGGAGCGGTGGAGAAGCGTACGCTCTGCGCGTTCACCCACACGCCAGCGACACGCTGCTTTTCGCGCAGACGGATGGGCTGGGTCGGGCCCTTGATGACGACGACGATGTCGGCGCGCGCATCGGGCGCGCGACCGTCGGGATAGACGATCGCCCCGAACAGCAGCAGATCCTCGCCGGTGAAACTATATTTGATCTCGATCGCGCGGTTGGACACGTCGGGCACCAGCACCGGGTCGCGCGACTGCGCCGGCGCGGGCGTCGCGGCGGATAAAAGGGCGAAGGCTGCGATAAGGGCGGTGCGTCGCATTACAGCGGCTGGATCGTATAGATTTCGTCCGGCGCCCAGATGAGCCCGAGTGCCATCCGGGCCGCGACCGCGAGCACGATCACCGACAGCGCCAGCCGCAGTCGCGCAGGGTCGGCCTTCATCGCGAACCGCGCGCCGAATTGCGCCCCCACGACCCCGCCGACCAGCAACAAGAGCGCCAGCACGATGTCGACGGCGCGCGTGGTCACGCTGTGGACCATCGTCGCGGCGATGGTGGTGAACAGGATCTGGAACAGCGACGTGCCGACCACCACCTGCGTGCCCATGCCCAGGATGTAGAGCATCGCCGGCACCATGATGAACCCGCCGCCCACGCCCAGCAGCATGGTAAGGATGCCGGTGACGACACCAAGAAGGAAGGGTGCCAGCGGGGACATGTAAAGGCCCGACCGGTAGAAGCGCCAACGCATCGGCAGCAGCAGGATGAGCGGATGGTGCCGGCGCTTGCGCGGCGGAACGGACGTGCCGCTGCGTTTGGCGTGGATCACCTGCCAGGATTCGCGCAGCATCAGGCTGCCGATACCGCCAAGTAGCGCGAGATACAGGATCGAGATGACGGTATCGATCTGGCCCCTGTTCTGCAGCCATTCGAACAGCCAGGCACCGAGCAACGATCCGACCACGCCGCCCGCGACAAGCACCGCGCCCATCCGCAGATCGACTCCGTCGCGGCGCAGATGCGCGATCATCCCCGATACGCTCGCGCCCGTGACCTGCGTGGCCGCCGACGCCGCCGCAACGGTGGGCGGTATGCCGTAGAATATCAGCAGCGGCGTCGTCAGGAACCCGCCGCCCACGCCGAACATGCCTGACAGCACGCCCACCATTCCGCCCAGCGCCACGATGAACAATATGTTCACCGACATGTTGGCGACGGGAAGATAGAGTTCCATGGCCCGCGACTCTAGCCGCCGCGCGCCCGATAAGTCGAGCGGCTAGCCCGCGCGCACGAAACCCGCTTCGCGCAGCAGCGCCGCGGCCTCGGCGCCGTACCAGTCCATCGGTCCGATTACGCGCAACACCTCGCGCCCGTCCGCGCCAAACAGGATGGTCGTCGGCAACTGCCCACCGAAGGCAAGCCCGACGGCATTTTCGGGGTCGTGCCAGCTTTCGATCTCGCTCCAGCCACGCTCGTCCAGAAAGGCGTGGACCGGAACGGGGTCCTGGTTCAGATCCTGCGACAGCGCGATCACATGGCCGCGTCCGACCATCTCGCTCGCCAGCCGGTTGAGCGTCGGCAGTTCCTCGACGCACGGCGCGCACCAGGTTGCCCACAGATTGACCAGCACGGGCTTTCCCGAAAGCGCCGACAGGGTCGCGCGCTCCCCGCCGCGCGCGGTCAGGGCCGCCGCCGGGAGCGGCGTCCCCGCGCCGGAGCGGTCGATGCGGTATCGCGGCGCCGCCTGGCTTGCGACCGGGCCCGCTGCCGCGCTTGCTTGCGGCTCTGCGGGCTTTTGCCTATCGCAGCCGACGAGCAGGACGATCGTCGCCGCCAGCAGGGCGCTGGCCGCCGGGCGGGAAAAGCGGAGCGTCAGCGCCTTGGATGTGAACGACGAGGACAAGCGGCAGGCTCCCAGGAGCGGCATGTGGGGCGGGCGTTTCGCCGCCGGCCCGGCGGCGATCATGGCCGAGATAAATGCGTCCATACCCTTCGACAAGCGGTTGTGGCGGCAGGACATCGCCGGCAGCCGCGCGCATGCCGCGATGCTGGGCCAGGTCGGCGTACTGTCCGCCGAAGAAAGCGCCCGGATCGACGCCGGTCTTGCCGAAATAGCCGAGGGGTTCGGAAACGGCGGCGTGCCGGTCGATCTCGCACTCGAGGACATCCACATGACCGTCGAGGCGCAGCTCGGTGCGCGCATCGGTGCGGTCGCCGGGCGCCTGCACACCGCCCGCAGCCGCAACGACCAGGTCGCGACCGACCTGCGCCTGTGGGTGCGCGACGCGATCGATGCGACCGACGCCGGCCTTGCCGCGTTGCAGCGCGCGCTCCTCGATCGGGCGGAGGAGCATGCAGCAACGATCATGCCGGGCTTCACCCACCTCCAGGTCGCACAGCCGGTGACGCTGGGGCATCATCTGATGGCCTATGTCGAGATGATCGGCCGCGATCGCAGCCGTTTCGCCGATGGCCGATCGCGGATGAACCGCTGCCCGCTGGGCGCCGCCGCACTCGCCGGCACGGGCTTTCCCATCGATCGCCATGCGACTGCCGCCGCGCTCGGCTTCGATGGCCCCACCGCCAACAGCCTCGACAGCGTTTCGGACCGCGACTTCGCCATCGACTACCTCGCCGCTGCGGCCGGGTGCAGCCTGCACCTGTCGCGACTGGCGGAGGAGATCGTCCTCTGGGCGAGCCAGCCGTTCCGCTTCGTGGCGCTGCCCGACGCCTATTCGACCGGCAGTTCGATCATGCCGCAAAAGCGCAACCCCGACGCGGCGGAACTCGTGCGCGGTCACAGCGGGCGCATCCTGGGCTGCCTCACCGCGCTGATGGTAACCATGAAGGGGCTGCCGCTCGCCTATTCGAAGGACATGCAGGACGACAAGCCGCCGCTGTTCGAGGCGCACGATCTGCTCGCCCTGTCGGTCGCGGCCATGACCGGCATGATAGAGACGATCGCGTTCCAGCCCGCCACGATGCGGGCGGCGGCGGCGTCCGGCTATTCCACCGCCACCGACCTCGCCGACTGGCTGGTCCGCGACCACGGCGTCGCCTTTCGCGAGGCGCACCACATCGTCGGCGCGGCGGTAAAGGCAGCGGAGGAAGCGGGCTGCGACCTCGCCGCACTGCCGCCGGATGTCGCCGCGGCCATCGACCCACGGCTTGATGCCGATGCGCTCGCGCGGCTGACGGTCGAGGCCTCTGTCGCCAGCCGCATCAGTCATGGCGGAACCGCGCCGGTGCGCGTAAGGGAGGCCATCGCCGCCGCGCGCGCGCAACTGGATCCGCTGTCATGACGAAGCCGCTGTTGATCGCCGGAACCACGCTCGCGCTGCTCGCCAGCGCTGCCTGCGGCCGGCGCGAGCAACTTGCCTTTCCCGCGGGCGCACAGGGTCCGACGACACCGGTGGGTGCCGAGACCCCGCCGACCGCCGCCGAGCTCGTCGTCCCCTCGTCCCAGGCGCGGCCACGCCGCAGCGACGAACTGTTGCGCCAGTCCGAAGAACGGCAGTCGGACGAATTCGACCTGCCGCCTACCTGAGAGGCATCGAAGGCGGGGCGAATGGATCATTTCAACCTCAAGGACGGCGCGCTTCACTGCGAGGACGTGCCCTTGCGCACGATCGCCGCAGCGGTCGGTACGCCCGTCTACATCTATTCGCGCGCCACGCTCGAGCGGCATGCCGATGCCTTCACCGCCGGGGTCGCCCCGGCGGGCGACGTGCATGTCGCCTTCGCGGTCAAGGCCAATCCCAACCTCGCGGTGCTCAACGTCCTGGCGTCGCGCGGCTGCGGCGCGGATGTGGTGTCCGAGGGGGAGATGGTGCGCGCGCTCGCCGCCGGCATCGCGCCCGCCGCCATCGTTTTCTCCGGCGTCGGCAAGACGCGGGCTGAGATGGCGGCCGCGCTCGAGGCCGGGATCGGCCAGTTCAATATCGAGTCCGAGGGCGAGGGCGAGGAGCTGGCCGCTGTCGCCGCAACGCGCGGCACGCGCGCCGTCGCGACGCTGCGTATCAATCCCGACGTCGACGCGCGGACCCATGCCAAGATCTCGACCGGCAAGTCGGAAAACAAGTTCGGTGTGCCGATCAGCGAGGCCGCGGCCATTTACGGTCGGCTGGCCATGCTTCCCGGCCTCGCGCTGCGCGGGATCGCGCTTCACATCGGCAGCCAGCTGCTCACGCTCGATCCGCTCGAGGAGGCGTTCGTGAAGACGGGCGCGCTGATCGCCGAGCTGCGTGCCGCCGGCCACCGGGTGACGCACGCCGATCTCGGCGGCGGGCTCGGCGTGCGTTACAAATCGGGCGATGATCCGCGCTGGCCGGACGAATATGGCGCGATGGTGGCGCGTGTGACCGCGGGCTGGGATTGCACGCTGATGTTCGAGCCCGGCCGGGTGATCGCCGCCAATGCCGGCGTGCTCCTGACCGAGGTCATCCGGGTGAAGCCCGGTACCGTCCGCCCGTTCGTCATCGTCGATGCCGCGATGAACGATCTTGCCCGTCCCGCCCTCTACGATGCCTGGCATGAGTTCGAGGCAGTCGCGCCGTCGGGGCGGCGCATGCGCGCCAATATCGTCGGGCCGGTGTGCGAAACCGGCGATACTTTCGCGATGGATCGCGACATCGATGCGGTGGCGGCGGGTGATCTCGCCATTTTCCGCTCGGCCGGCGCTTATGGCGCGACCATGGCGAGCTTCTACAACAGCCGCGCGATGGTACCCGAGGTGATGGTCAGCGGCGCCGAATGGGCGATCGTCGCCGATCGCATCCCCGCTGCGGCGACGGTCGCGGCCGAACGGCTGCCGGAATTCCTGACCCGCTGATGCACAGCCTGCCGATCTTCCTGCGGCTGCGCGGACGGGCGGTGATACTGCTGGGGGAGGGGGAAGGCGCGGCAGCCAAGCGACGGTTGCTCGACCGGGCAGGCGCGCTGGTGAGCGACGACCCCCATGCGCCGGCGGCGCTCGCGGTAATCGCGCTGGAGGGAGACGAGGCGGAGGTGGCGGCGGCGGCGCTCAAGGCGCGCGGCCTGCTCGTCAACGTCGTCGATCGTCCCGATCTGTGCGATTTCACGACTCCGGCGATCGTCGACCGGGCCCCCGTGCTGATCGCGATCGGCACCGGCGGCGCGTCGGCGGGCCTGGCCAAGGCGTTGCGCCAGCGGCTCGAGACCCTGCTTCCGGCAAGGCTGGGCGAGTTGGCGCATGCGCTGCACGGCGCTCGCGCGAGGCTGCGGTCGCGCTGGCCGGATGCCAGTGCGCGTCGACGGGCGATCGATTGCGCTTTGGAACCGGGTGGCTCACTCGATCCGCTCGGCGATCCGACATCCGATGCGGTCGACGGCTGGCTTGGGGCGCGGGAAGAGGTCCGGGAAAATGGTCGGGTCGAGACGATCCGGCTGACCGGCACCGATCCCGACGACCTGACCCTGCGCGCCGCGCGGTCACTCGGCCGCGCCGACGCGCTGTGGCATGACGGCAGCGTGCCAGACGTCATTCTCGCCCGCGCGCGGGCGGACGCGTCGCGGCATATTTCGGCCGGGCCACCGCCCGCACCCGCGGCCGGCCTGCACCTGTGGCTGGAGCTCGGCCAGTGATCCGCGCGCTGCAACGGCGCGGCGCGGAGACGCAAAGGCTGGCCCCCGACGCGATCCATGATGCGGTAACGAAACGGCAGGAGGGCGGCTTCCTGTGGATCCATATCCAGCCGGACGACCGCGACGCGACTATCGTCGGCGACCTGCCCGTCGATCTGCCGCCGACGGTCCAGCGCGCGCTGACCGGCACCGAAACGCGCCCCCGCTGCGATCCGGTGACGGGCGGGGTGCTCGTCAACCTGCGCGCGCCGAAAGGGGACCCCGACGACCGGTTCGACGGGGACGCGCTCGTGTCCCTGCGCATGTGGGCGGAGCGCGGGATGCTGCTGTCCGTCGCGTATCGGCGCTCGACCATCATCGAGCCTGTCGAGCAGATGTTCTGCAAGGGCCTGCTGCACGATCCGGGCGACGTCATCATCGCGCTCGCCTCGGTGGCGGCCGAACAGCTCGATGCGACGGTCGGCAAGCTGGGCGACGATGTCGACGATCTCGAATGTTCGATCGACCGGAACTCGAGCTTTTCCGATCGCCGCCGCGTCACCGCGCTGCGCAGCCAGGCGATCAGCTATCGCCGTTTCGTCGTTCCGCAGCGGCTGGCGCTCGAACGGCTCGCGTCGCTGCCATTGAATTGGCTCGATGCCAGCGAGCAGGATCAGGTGCGCGAGGCCGCCGATCGGTTCGCACGCATGGGCGAGGAGCTGGAATCGATCCGTGAGCGCAGCGCCGTGCTGCACGAGGAGCTGACCGATCTGCGCGCCGAGCGGATCGACGCGCGCAGCCTGCAGATCGCCATCGTCGCCATGATCTTCCTGCCGCTCACCTTCATCACCGGTTTGCTGGGAATGAATGTGCGCGGCATCCCCTATGCCACGGAAAATTGGGCATTCTGGGCTGTGGTCGGCCTATGTCTGGGTGTTGCCCTGCTCATCGGCGGCTGGTTCGCCCTCCACCGCTGGAGCGAGCGCTAGCGCCCCGACGAGCAGCATGTGCAGCCGCGCCGCCGCCATCTGCTTGCCTTCCTCCTGCCAGGCTTCCACGACCACCGTCGCCACTCGCCGGCCCATCCGTGTCACGCGTCCGCGCGCGAACGTCGGCACCTCTTTGCCGCCACGCAGATAGTCGATGGTGATGCCGATCGTCTTGAAACGCGGCGACGCCTCTCCGCTGTCCAGTTCGTGCAGCAGCGCCACATGCGCCGCCATGTCGAGCAGGCCGGCGATGGCGCCGCCGTGCAGGTGCCCGGGCCGCCCCGACAGCGCGCCGGAAAAATTCATGCGCAGCGCCGGGCGCTCGTCGTCGCCGGGGCGGTCGTCCAGCACGATGCCCAGCGTGGCGGCATAGGGGGGCAGGGTGATGGCCATCGCTACGTGCCCCGCTCGGCGGCGACCGGGCTGCCGACCGGGTTGGCGGCACTGCCGCGCGGCGGCATGGCGGGGCCGGTGAACATGAAGGTCGCGGCCATGTGCGCGACCGGGTCGTCCGACCTTTCGTCGTGCGCGATGCCCCGCACGAAGGCGACCTCGCGCGCGACGCGGTAGCATTGCACATGCGCGGTCAGCCGTCGGCCGGGCACCGCCGCCCGCAGATAGTCCAGCCTGAGGTCGAGCGTCACCTGCGGCCGGAAATGGCCCAGTTTGACCCACACGCTCATGCCGCCGGTCATGTCCATCAGCGCCAGCACCGCCCCGTTGGCCAGCGTGCCCGTGGCGGCGTCGCCGACCAGTTCCTCGCGCCAGTCCATGGTCAGTTCGGCCCAATCGTCGCCATGCGCGCCGAAACGGAACCCCATGGCTGCGCTGTGGCCGTACCGCTCCATCGCGCGGAACATGCGCGCGGGGTCGAAAGCCTCGTCGGCGGGCGGCTGGCGATTGAGCATCGCACCGCCATGGCGCGATTGACGATCAGGTCAATCCGCTTCACCTTCGCCGCCGACGAAAGTCTGCGAAGCGGGAGAGAAGCATGCACCCCAAAGTGCTGGCACGCACGCGGCCCGATCACCCGGCGGTGATCTGCAGCGAAACCGGCCGCGCCCTGACGTTCGCGCAGCTCGACGCCGCCTCGAACCGCTTCGCGCATCTCCTGCGCGGGGCTGGCCTGCAGGCCGGCGACGTCATCGCGCTGATGCTGGAAAACAGTCCGGAGTTCTTCGCGCTCGCCTGGGGCGCGCAACGCGCAGGGCTGTTCTACGTCTGCATTTCCACGCGGCTGACCCAGGCCGAGGTCGATTACATCCTCGCCGATTCGAGCGCGCGGCTGTTCGTCGCCAGCGCATCGCTCGCCGGGGTGGCGGGCCGCGCGGTGTTCGACGGGCCGCGCTATGCCATGGACGGGGCGATCGAAGGGTTCGCCAGCTTGGAGGAGGCACTCGCCAAGGCGCCGGACTCCCCGATCAAGGATGAGCGCGCCGGCGCCGACATGCTCTACTCCTCGGGCACCACGGGCCGGCCCAAGGGGGTGAAGGTCGCATTGCCGGAGGACCCGGCGATCGATGCCGCCAACACGCTCACCGCCATCGCCGCCGCGTTCGGCATCGGTCCCGACACCGTCTATCTGACGCCCGCGCCGATGTACCATGCCGCCCCGCTGCGCTGGTCGATGACCGCGCAGCGGCTGGGCGCGACCGTGGTGCTGATGCCGCATTTCGACGCCGAAGCCTGCCTCGCGGCGATCGAGCGCCACCGCGTCACGGCCGGGCAGTTCGTCCCGACGCACTTCATCCGCATGCTCAAGCTGCCGGAGGAGGTGCGCGCGCACTACGACGTTTCGTCGCTGCGGCTCGCGATCCATGCCGCCGCACCTTGTCCGAAGGCGGTCAAGCAGGCGATGCTCGACTGGTGGGGACCGGTCATCCACGAATATTATGCGGGGTCGGAGGGCAATGGCCTGACCTGGGTCACGCCCGACCAGTGGCTGGCGCACCCCGGCACCGTGGGCAAGGCGATCCACGGCATCCTGCACGTTTGCGACGAAGCCGGCGAAGAGGTGCCGCCGCGCACCGAAGGCACCATCTATTTCGAAGGCGGTACCGAGTTCCAGTATCATAACGATCCCGCCAAGACCGCGGAGGCGCGCAATGCGCGCGGCTGGTCGACGCTGGGCGATATCGGCTGGGTGGACGAGGAGGGCTACCTCTACCTCACCGACCGCAAGAGCTTCATGATCATCTCCGGCGGCGTCAACATCTATCCGCAAGAGATTGAAAACCATCTGGTCGGACACCCCAAGGTCGCCGACGTCGCGGTGATCGGCGGGCCGCACGCCGACATGGGCGAGGAAGTGATCGCCATCGTCCAGCCCGCCTGCATGGACGACGCGGGCGACGATCTCGCCGCCGAACTGACCGCCTGGTGCCGCACCGCCCTTTCCGGCGTAAAGACCCCGCGCCGGATCGATTTCCGCGCCGAGCTGCCCCGTCATCCCACCGGCAAGCTCTACAAGCGGCTGCTGCGCGACGAATATTGGGCGCGGGCGACGGAGGGCGCGGCATGACGAGCTGGAGCGATGGCGAAGGCCGTGTGCGGATCGACCTAGGCGACGGCATCGCCGACGTCCGCCTGACCCGGCCCGACAAGATGAACGCGCTCGATCCTGCGATGTTCGCAGGGATCGCCGCCGCCATCTCCGAACTGGAAGGCATGGCGGGCTTACGGGCAGTGGTGCTGTCCGGCGAAGGACGCGCCTTTTGCGCCGGGCTCGACATGGCGTCGATGGCCGCGGGCGGCGGCAATGCGGGCACGCCGCTGACCGATCGCTACTGGGGCGATGCCAATCTGCCGCAACATGTCTGCTGGGGCTGGCGCACGCTCGGCGTACCGGTGATCGCCGCGGTCCACGGCGTGGCGCTGGGCGGTGGCTTCCAGCTGATGTCGGGCGCCTGCATCCGTGTCGCGCACCCCGCCACACGGATGGCGATCATGGAAATGAAATGGGGTCTCGTCCCCGACATGGCGGGCATCGCGCTATGGCGCGGGCTGGTGCGCGACGACCGCCTGCGCCTGCTCTCCTATACCGCGCAGGAATTCACCGCCGTCGATGCCGAACGACACGGCTTCGTGACGCAGCTCAGCGAAACGCCGCTGGATGATGCGCTGGCGCTGGCACGCACCGTCGCCGGCAAACATCCGCAGGCCATTCGCGCGATGAAGCGGCTGGCGAACGCCATGCCCGATGCGTCCGGCGCCGAGCTTCTGATGGCCGAAAGCGTCGAGCAGCAGGCGATCATCCGCACGCCCAATCAGGTCGAGGCGGTCATGGCCAATTTCGAGCAGCGCGCGCCCGCTTTCGCCGACTAGCGCAGCAGCTCCAGGAACCGTGCCGCCGCCACCCATTCGCGCTGGCGGTGCGCGCGCGCCGCGACCGCATCGGCATCCGCGCCCCAGCGCGCCTCCTGCCACAGCTCGTCGAGCACCGCCGCGCCCCATAGCGTACTGGCGTCGAACGCCTGCTCGGCCAGCGCAAGGGCAATCACCAGGCTGCCGCCCAGCGTGACGATCGGCGACAGCGCGGCCAGCGTGAACGGCGATTGGCCGCGCAGAGCCTGCCCCAGCGCCCGCACCGTCTCAGCCGGCTGCGGCACGTGCATCACCCCTGCCGCCAGCGCGAATTCGATTCCGTAGCGCGCCTCTGCCCAGGCTAGGATCGGATTCCAGGCTGCCGCTTCGTCCGCCGCCAGCTCGCGGTCGGGGCTGCGATAGCAAAGCAGATCGCTCTCGCCATAGGCCACGAGCGGAGCCGCGAACGCACCCACATCCGGCGCAACCAGGTCGATCGCCGCATTGGCGAGACCGGTCAACGCCATGCTCGCAGGCAGGATGTCCTCACCCTGCGCCCGCCATTCGCTGGCGATCGATTCGGCCAGGGCCGGGGTCGGGACGATCAGGGTGGCGCGCCCTGGCGTCTTGATCGGGCGGCCATCGAGCAGGATGGCGTGGCCCGCATCGGCGGGTGTCGTCGCGGCTGAACGGTAGAAGCGTTTCATGGGACGGGCTCGAAGCCCCTTCCTTCGGCGGACGGGCAGGGGTGGGGCCGGTCGGCATGTCGACCGGCCGAGTCATTCCGAAGGTCGGCGTGCACAGCCCTCATTCCGCCGGCGTCTTCCAACGCCTGAGCAGTATCGGCAGCGCGACCAGCAGATCGAGAAAACCGACCAGCATGAGAAGGTAGCCGATGATCCGCTGCGTCTCGGGTTCGAACCAGTCGCGCTCACCGAAAGCCAGGATCATCCCGGCCACGATCATGGCCGCCGCTGCGATGCGCATCGCGGTCAGCAGAAAATAGCGGCTCCGCGCCGGGTCGCTCATGCCGCACCCTCCATCATCGCCGCCAGCATTACGGGCAGGTCGGCAGGCCGTTCGGCCACGGCACTTGCGCCAGCGTCCAGCAGCGCAGCGGGCGCATGATAGCCCCAGGCCACACCCAGCGCGCGCGCGCCCGCGGCGATCGCCATTGCCATGTCATAGGCCGTATCCCCGATCACCACCGTATCCATAGGTTGCACCCCGGCCTCCAGAATCGCCGCGCGCGCCATCGCCGGTTCCGGCTTGGACGGATGGTCGTCCGCGGTCTGCAGGGTGGTGAAATGGTCCAGGAGCCCATGCGCGCCCAGCAGTCGCGTCAGTCCGCGCGTGGACTTGCCCGTCGCCACCCCCAACAGCCAGCCATCGGCCCGAAGCGTCCCGATTACAGCATCGACGCCGTCGAACAGCGGCTCCGGGCCGGCCCCCACGATGCTGCGCGCCTCCAGATAGGCGGCGCGATAGCCTTCGACCAGCTGCGCCCGACGGACCGGCTCCAGCGCAGGCGCGAGATCCTGGACGAGCCGCGGCAGGCTCAGCCCGATCGCCCCCCGCACCGCGGCCGCTGGTGGCGGCGCCAGGCCGCAACGCGCGAAAGCCACATGCATCGCCGCCACGATTGCATGTTGGCTGTCGGCCAGTGTGCCGTCGCAGTCGAACAGCGCGAGGCGCGGGCGGCTCACCGGGAAAGGGCGCGCATGAGATGCGCCATGCCAGGCCGCCCCGCCGCCGCGACCCCGTCGGCCGCTGCGAGCCGCGCGGCCGGCACCTTGTTCTGGCCAAGCTTGATCGTCCCTCGCCATGCCGTCACGCGCAACTCGAAACCGGTGATCGCGTTCAGCATCGCCTCGATCCGCGCCGGGTCCGCCTTGTCGCGGCGCCACGCGGGCTTGGGCGACAGCCGCGCCTCCTGCTCGGCGCCAAGCGCATCGATATGCGCGATGAGCGCGCTCCGGTCGAGCTTGCGCATCCGGCCCTCGCACTCGACCGCGACATAATTCCAGGTCGGCACCTCGTTCGGCCCCAGGGCGTACCAGTCGGGGCTGACATAGCTGTCCGGGCCGTTGACAACGAACAGCGCGGTCGCGCCATCCAGGTGCCGGGTGATACCATTGCCCCGCGCTAGATGCAGTTGCAGCCCGTCGTCGACCATGACCACCGGCACATGCGCCACGCGCGGCCCGTCGGGGGTGGCGGCGAACAATGTGCCGAAGGCGATGTCCGCGACGAGTGCGCGCATCGCGGCCTCGTCGGCCCAACGGAATGCAGCATTCGGGTGCATCGCCTAGGGCTTTCGCGTCTTGGCGCCGCCGGGCCCGGGTCCCCGCGCGCGCGGCCCCTGCGCCTGGCCACGCGCACCATCCGACGGTTGTCCACGCCCGCGCCGCTCGCCGCGCCGCTCTTTGCGCAACTGCTTGGCGTGCGTCCTGGCGATTTCCTTGCGGTCGCCCTGCGTCAGCGGCGGACGGCCGTCGGGCATCGCGCCGACCGCGTCGCCCGCGCTCTCGCTGAAACCAAGTTGCATCAGGCTTTCCGCGAAATGGTCGGGTAGCGGCGCTGTCACATCGATCCCGCCTTCGCCGCCGGGAATGCGCAACCGACGCGCATGCAGGTGCATCTTGCGGCTGATGCTGCCAGTCAGGAACGCGGCCTTGCCGCCATATTTGCCGTCGCCGACGATGGGGTGGCCGATCGCCGCCATATGCACGCGCAATTGATGCGTACGCCCGGTCAGCGGCCGCAGTTCGACGAAAGCAGCGGCGTTGCCCGCGCGCTCGACGACGCGGTAGCGGGTCCGCGACGGCTGGCCGTTCGCCTCGTCGACATGCATCTTCTCACCGCCGCTGCCCGGCTGCTTGGCGAGCGGAAGATCGATCTGCCCGCTGTCGATCGAGGGCACGCCGACCACGATTGCCCAGTAGGTCTTCCTGGCGGAGCGACCGGCGAAGCTTTTCGAAAACCTGGCGGCCGACCCCGGCGTGCGCGCGACAAGCAGCACCCCCGACGTATCCTTGTCGAGCCGGTGCACCAGCCGCGGCCGCCCGAGCGCAGGGTCGTCGAACGCGTCGAGCAGGCCGTCGACATGTTCGGTCGTGCCGCTGCCGCCCTGCGTCGCGAGGCCCGGCGGCTTGTTGAGGACGATCGCGCCCGCGTCGCGGTAGAGGACCATCGCCTCCGCCATCGCCTGCTCGGCGGCGGACAGTGCGCGGCGGACGCGCGCGCGCGCCGGGCGGGCCACTTCACCGGGCGGAGGCATCGTCAGTCGTTGGCCCTTGGCGATGCGATCCGACGGGTCGGCCTTCGCCCCGTCGACCCGCACCAGCCCCGTGCGCGTCCAGCGCGCGAGCAGGGCGTGCGGCACGTCGGTCCGGTGGCGCTTGAACCAGCGGTCGAGCCGGATGCCGTCGTCGTCGGCCTTTACCCGCACCTCTTCCTGCAAAGCGCGCGCGCGCGCCGGCGCGGGCGGCGCATCCGGCTGGGCAGGGCGGGGGGGATCGTCGGCCATGGCGCGCCATAGCCCGCCGGCTGCGCTCGCGCTACCTGACGCAGCGCGTAACCGCGCCTATGCGAACATGTCCGGGAAGCTTCGGCGCACATGGTCGAACACGGAAGCATGCATCGGACTCGCCCATTCGCAGCCGAACCCCTTGTTGTCGGACCAGCGGATAATGCCCTCGATCGCCGCGAACCCGGGAATGGTCAGCCAGACCCGGTCGCCCTCGCGCGTCTTCGTCACCGTCTCGGCGCGGCAGCCGGTCTGGCTGATGTCACGAATGCGGACCTTGAACGGCTTGTCGCTGGGTTTGCGCAAATTCGCTTCCACCGCCACGCTGGCACGCGACGCACGGCGACGGTTGTCATTCGACGAAGGCCGGAAAAGGCTGCTCACGCGGTATCTCATCAGTCGACATTCACCCCGCTGCTAAGTCAGGGTGCCACGCAAGCCCTATAAAAATTGTTAATGCCGGGCGTTAAGCATCGCTTCGATTCGGACCATCTTCTCGCGCGGCGCGTCCCTCCGTGCGGCTGCGACCTCCGCCGCATCGATCAGCTGCCATTGCTTGAATGTCACGATGTCCAGCCCGCGCTCCGCGACCAGCCGGTCGAGCCCCGCGCGCCCCGCCCTGCTAGTCTCGTCTCCTTTGAAATCCGCGACGATCCGTTCGGCGATGGTCGCACCGTCGGGCTTGTTGGTGCCGATGGTCCCCGTCGGTCCGCGCCGCGCCCAGCCCACACAGTAGAGGCCGGGCAGGATGCGCCCGTCGCTGTTGGCGAAGCGGCCGCGGCCATGCTCGTACGGAACGCCGGGGATCGGCGGCGTCTGGTAGCCGATGCAGGCGACGACCAGCCCCGCCGCTATGGCATAATGCTGGCCGGTGCCCACCGCGCGCAGCCCGTCGTCCAGACGCGTGCGCTCGACGATCACCCGCTCCGCGCGCCCGTCGCCTTCTATCGCGACCGGCATGGCGTAGAAATCGAACGCCAGTCCTATCGGCTTGTCAGGCCGGTTCGCGGCGAATTCGCGCAGATGCATCACCGACTTGCGCTGCCCCGGTTCGAGCAGCGCATCCTGCCCGGCGGGCGGCAGGTCGTCGGGATCGACCAGCGGCGCCGCACGCGAAAGATGGCCGAGCTCGCCCAGCTCCTTGGGTGTCATGGCGATCTGGTGCGGGCCGCGTCGGCCGATCAGCGTGATGGTGCGGATGCTGCTCGACGAAAGCGCATCCAGCGCGTGATTGACGATGTCCGACCCCGCGAATTCGTCGCGCGTCTTGGCCAGGATGCGTGCGACGTCGAGCGCGACATTGCCATTGCCGATCACCGCGGCGCCGGCGTCCTGCAGCGGCGGGGCGAGGTCGGCGTGATCGGGATGCCCGTTGTACCAGCCGACGAACGCCGCGCTGCCGATCACGCCCGGCAGATCCGCGCCCGGAATGTCGAGCGTGCGATCCTGCGGTGCTCCCGTCGCCAGTACGACCGCGTCGTACAGGTCCGTCAGGTCGCCGATTGAAAGGTCCCGGCCGACCGTCACATTGCCGACGAACCGCACCGTGTCCGACAGCGCGACCGCTTCATAGCGGCGCGACACCGCCTTGATCGACTGATGGTCCGGCGCGACCCCCGACCGGATGAGCCCGAATGGTACCGGCAGCCGGTCGATGACGTCGATGCGCACCGTCTCGCCCAGCAGCTTCTGCAGGGCTTCCGCCGTGTAATAGCCCGCCGGCCCGGATCCGACGATGGCGACATGGCGCACCGGCTGCACTCCTCCCCGCGGCGTCCCGGCGCTGGACCGGAAGCGCGTGATGCGCAGCCTAGCGGGGCTGCCGGGGGACGCAAGTGCGGCCGGGTGCCGAGCCGCCGTTTGCTTGACTTGAGCGGGGCCGGTCCGTATCTGCGCGCGGCGATTGCCCCGTCGTCTAAAGGTAAGACTACGGATTCTGATTCCGTCTATCGAGGTTCGAATCCTCGCGGGGCATCCAGCATTCCCGGAGCACGCAGCGGTCCTTGCGCGGATCGCGTCCCGGCCACATACCGCCCGCAAACATGGGGGTCGGAATGCGTACGGGTCTGCTTCGTCGAAAATCGTTGGCCGTCCGGGATGGAACCGCAGCGTCCGGCCTTGCCCGCACGCTAGGCTGGCCGCACCTCATCGCGCTCGGCGTCGGCGCGATCGTCGGGACCGGTATCCTCACCCTGATCGGCGTCGGCGCGGACAAGGCGGGGCCCGCCGTCATCCTCTCCTTCGCCATCGCCGGCCTGATCTGCGCCTGCGCCGCGCTCGCCTATGCCGAGATGGCGACGCTGATCCCGGTATCGGGCAGCGCCTATACCTACAGCTATGTGGTCATCGGGGAGGTCGTCGCCTGGGTCGTCGGCTGGAGCCTCATCCTGGAATATAGCCTGGTAGTGAGTGCGGTCGCGGTGGGCTGGTCGGGCTATGCGGCGCCGCTGCTGCAGGCGTGGGCGGGCGTGCCGATGGCGTTGATGCAGGGGCCGGAGCTTGGCGGCATCGTCAATCTGCCCGCGGTGTTCATCATCCTCGTCGTTGCCGGCATGCTGCTCGTCGGCACGCGTGAGAGCGCGACCGTCAATTCCCTGCTGGTGCTGGTCAAGATCGCGGCGCTGATTGTCTTCGTCGCCGTCGCGCTGCCCGCGTTCGATCCCGCCAATCTCGAACCATTCAGCCCGTTCGGTTTCGCCAAACACGCCGGCCCCGACGGGGTGGAACGCGGCGTGATGGCGGCGGCGGCGATCATCTTCTTCGCCTTCTACGGGTTCGATGCCATCGCCACCGCGGCGGAGGAGGCGAAGAACCCGGACCGCGACCTCAAGATCGGCATCGTCGGATCGATGCTCGCCTGCGTCGCCATCTACATCGCCGTCGCGGTCGCCGCGGTGGGGGCGATCGCCTACACCCGCTTCGCCGGCAGCGCCGAGCCACTGGCCTTGATTCTGCGCCAGCTTGGCGCCCCGCTCGCCGCGCAGTATCTCGCGGTATCGGCGGTCGTCGCGCTGCCGACGGTGATCCTCGCCTTTTTCTACGGACAAAGCCGCATCTTCTTCGCGATGGCACGCGACGGCCTGCTGCCTGCCGCGCTCGCCAAGCTGTCGCCGCGCGGCGCGCCGGTGCGCTCCACCCTGTTCACCGTCCTCGTGGTCGCCGTCCTCGCCGGGCTGGTGCCGCTGGGCGAACTGGCTGCGCTCGCCAATGCCGGCACACTGGCGGCGTTCACGGCGGTCGCACTGTGCATGCTGATCATGCGCCGCCGCGCGCCCGACGCGCCGCGCACCTTCCGCGCGCCGCTGCCGTGGCTGGTCGGCGGCATAGCGATCCTGGGTTGCGCCTATCTGTTCGTCAGCCTGCCGAGCCAGACGCAAGCCTGGTTCCTCATCTGGAACG
This sequence comes from uncultured Sphingomonas sp., assembly GCA_965365395.1. Classification (GTDB taxonomy): domain Bacteria; phylum Pseudomonadota; class Alphaproteobacteria; order Sphingomonadales; family Sphingomonadaceae; genus Sphingopyxis. The sequence continues at coordinate 11,009 of CBDUBN010000011.1, read as the reverse complement.
CGGCCGGCCTCGCGGTCTATTTTCTCTACGCCCGGCGGCGCGCCGTCCTCGCCTAGTCCGCGCCGACCCGTTCGATGATGATCGCCGGGGCCATCCCGCCCGCCGCGCACATGGTGATGAGGGCATAGCGACCGCCCGAGCGTTCCAGCTCGTCGAGCGCGGTACCGATCAGGATGGATCCCGTCGCGCCGATGGGGTGGCCGAGCGCCATCGCGCCGCCGTTGATATTCACCTTTTCCCGGTCGAGGTCGAGATCGCGGATGAACTTCTCCGCCACGACCGCGAATGCCTCGTTGATCTCCCAGACGTCGATATCGTCCTTGGTCAGCCCGGCCTTCTCCAGCACCCGCTTCGCCGCCGGCACCGGCGCGTTCAGCATCAGCGTCGGGCAATCGCCCTGGTTTGCATAGGCGACGATGCGCGCGCGCGGGGTCAGGCCGTGCGCCCCTGCATAGTCTTTCGACGCGATCAGCAGCGCCGCCGCGCCGTCGACCACGCCCGACGAATTGCCCGCATGGTGGAAATGCTGGATCTCGACATCGGGGTAGCGGCGGTTGATCTGCTTCCTGAACGTCGTCCCGCCCATCTCGAAATCCGCCATGGCGGCAAAGCTCGGCTTGAGCGCGGCGAGCCCCTCCGCCGTCGTTTCGGGTCGCGGGAATTCCTCGCGATCCAGGGCGACACTGCCATCCGGGTTATGCACCGGCACCACCGACTTGTCGAAGCGGCCCTCGCGGATGGCGCGGTCGGCGCGCTGCTGGCTGACCAAAGCCAGCGCGTCCAGCGCCTCGCGGTCGATCCCCTCGATTGTCGCGATCGCATCGCCGCACACGCCCTGATGGCTCTGTGGATGCGCCGCGTCGAGCGCCTCGTGCCCCGATCCCATCAGGCGCGGCGGCAGGCCGGCGTTGGCCTGCTCCGCCGCGTGCGCGGTGCTGAAACTCATCATCTCGGTGCCGCCGGCGATGACGCACTGCTCCATGCCCGACATGACGCTCGCTGCCGCCAGATTGACCGCGCTGATGCCGCCGCCACAGAAGCGGTCGAGCGTGACGCCGCTTGCGCGCGTGTCATAGCCTGCGGACAGCGCCGCCATCCGGCCGAGGTCGCCGCCCTGCTTGCCCTGCTGGTTCGACGTCGACCAGATGATGTCGTCGACCGTGGCGGTGTCGAGGCTGTTGCGCTCCTTCAGCGCCCCCAGCATCGTCGCCGCCAGATGTTGCGGGTGCAGATGCGCCAGCGCGCCCTTGCCGGGCTTGCCCACCCCGCGGGGAGTACGGACGGCATCGATGATATAGGCGTCGGGCATGATTGACCTCTCCTGCTTGATCCGTAGCCCTGAGCTTGTCGAAGGGCGGCTTTGCGTCTGCGACCCGCCCTTCGACAGGCTCAGGGCTACGGGTTAGTTACCTTGCCGCTCAGCATCACCGCGGTGCCATGCGGATGGCCCCATCGAGCCGCACCGCCTGGCCGTTGAAATAGCCGTTGCGGATCATCTCGAGCGCCAGGCTCGCATATTCCTCCGCACGCCCCAATCGCTTGGGGAAGGGCACCGACGCCTCCAGGCTTTCCTTCACCTTTGGGTTCATATTGCCGAGCAGCGGCGTCTCGAACACGCCGGGCATGATCGCATTCACGCGGATGCCCACGTCCATCAGGTCGCGCGCCATCGGCAGCACGAGCCCGTTCACCCCCGCCTTGGCCGATCCATAGATGACCTGGCCGATCTGCGCGTCCTGCGCCGCAACCGAGGCGGTGAAGATGATCGCGCCGCGCTCGCCGTCCTCAAGCGGGTCGAGCGTCGCCATGCCCTCCGCCGCGATCGATCCCATGCGATAGCTCGCGGTCAATATCCCCGCAACGCCGTAGGCGTAATCCTCGGTCGGCGTACGGCGGAAACGGCCCGTCTCCTTGTCGAACGCCAACGTCTTGCCGCGACGCGACGTCATCGCGCAGTGGACGAGCACGCGTTCCTGCCCGTGCACGCCGCGCGCCGCCTCGAACCCTGCCAGCGCCGACTCCTCGTCGGTGATGTCGACCCGCACGAACCGCCCGCCGATGGACGCCGCCACCTCTTCGCCCAGGCTTTCGTTGATATCGAAGATCGCGACCTTCGCGCCCTGGCTCGCCAGCGCCTCCGCCGTCGCCCGGCCCAGGCCCGATGCCCCACCCGTGATGATCGCCGCCACGCTGCTATCTATCTTCATCGCCCTTCTCCCTCGCGATCAGGCCGGTATCTGGTTGAACGGCACGCCCTTGTCGGGGCGGTGGTCCTGCGGCAGGCCCAGGATGCGCTCGGCGATGGTGTTGAGCAGGGTTTCGTCCGATCCGCCCGCGATGCGGCCCGTCGGCGCGTTGAGCCAGCTGTGCGTCCAGTCCTCCTTGCCGAAGGCGGCTGCATCGAACGCGATGCCCGCCGCCCCCTGCAGATCGATGGCGAGTTCGGACAGTTTCTGCCGCGATCGCACCGCGACCAGCTTGTTGAGCGAGCCTTCCGGCCCCGGCACCATGCCCGCCTGCATCGCCAGCATCGCGCGCGCGGTAATCGCGTCGAGGCCGCTGCGCATCGCATGGTTGCGCGCGATCGCGCTCCTCACCCGCCCGTCGGCGATCGCGGGGCGACCGTTCAGCTCGACGTCCTTCGCAAGCTCGACGAACAGGTCGAGGTGCGGGCCGAAGCCGGCGCTGTCGGTCGCGATATAGCGTTCGATCATCAGCGTCGCGATCGACAGTGCAAAGCCTTCGCCGACCTCGCCCATGCGCTGCTCGTCCTCGACGCGGACATTGTCGAGGAAGACCTCGTTGACGTGGCTGTCTCCGCCCGCGAGCTTGATCGGCCGCACCTCGACGCCCGGCGCCTTCAAGCTGATCCAAAAGAAGGTCAGCCCCCGGTGCTTGGCCACCGCGGGGTCGGTGCGCACGACGATGATGCCGTAATCGCTATGGTGCGCCCAGCTCGTCCATACCTTCTGCCCGTTCATCCGCCAGCCGTTGCCATCGGGCTCGGCCCGGGTGCGCAGCGCCGCGAGGTCGGTGCCGCCCGACGGTTCGGAGAAAAGCTGGCACCAGATTTCCTCGCCCTTCAGCGCCGCGAGGACGCGCTCCCTGGCGAACGCCTTGTCGCTGCCATAGCGCATCAGCATCGGCACCGGCATCCCCAGCGAGATGCCGAAATAGTGCACCGGAAAGCCGTGTTGCATCTCCTCGGTATCGAAGATCAGCTTCTCGATATGCGTCAGCCCCTGGCCGCCGAACGCGGTCGGCCAGTTGATGCCCGCATAGCCCGCGTCATATTTCGCCCGTTGGTATCGGCGCGCCTGCGCCAGATCCTCTTCCTCGCTCAGCCCCCGACGCGCCTCCCGCCCATAGGTCGGCGCCATCTCCTCCAGCCACGCGCGGGCGCGTTCCCGATAGGCGTCATGCTCGTTCATGCTGCGTCTCCCGCCAGTGTCTCGACCAGTCGATCCTCCCAAAACAGCATGTTGCCCTGCTCGATCGCTAGCGTCCGTGCGCGGCGCATGTGCAGGTGCAGCCCCGCTTCCCACGTCACGCCGATGCCGCCGTGCAGCTGGATGCCGTCGCGTGCCGCCGTGTCATAGGCCTCGGTCGCGGACAGGCGCGCGGCGGCGGCGTGTTTCACGAGGTCGGGTCCTTGCGCGTTCGCCGCGGCGTGCAACGCGTTCGCGCGCGCGATCTCGATCAGGCCATAGAGTTCGGCGATGCGATGCTTGACCGCCTGGAACGCCCCGATCGGCTGGCCGAACGCCCGCCGCGTATTGGCATAGTCGCGCGCGCGCAGCATCATCGCCTCCGCCCCGCCCACCTGTTCGTGCGCGGTGACGATCGCCTGCCGCGCGAGCAGTTCGAGGGCTGCCTGAGCTGCATCGTCGACCGCCAGCATCGTCACGGGCGCTGCGTCGAAGACCAGATCGGCGGTGCCGCGGCTGTTGTCGAAGCTGTCGATCACCCGCCGCTCGACCCCGGTCAGATCGGCGACGACCAGCACCGGCGTGTCGTCCGCGCGCGCCATCACCACCGCGACATGCGCGTGCGCGCCCGCGCTCACGGCGGGCTTCACACCGCTCAACCGTCCGTCGGCGAAGGTCACGCACGGCCGCGCCGGGACGGGCGATCCCGCTTCCGCCAGCGCTACCGCGCCGATCGCCTCGCCGCTGGCCAGCTGCGCCAGCCATTCGTTCGCGAGTGCGCCGTCCCCGTACCGCGCAATGGCATCGGCCGCGCCATGGCCCGATGTAACGAACGGCGCGCCGGCCAGCGTCGCCCCGATCGCCAGCGCGACCTGGCCCAGCTCGACGAGTCCCAGGCCGATGCCGCCATGCGCTTCGGGCACCGTCAGCGCGGTCCAGCCCTGTTCGCGTGCGGTCGTCCACCAGGCCGCATCATACTCCCCGCGCGCCTCGATCAGCCGCAGCGCCTCCCCGGGGTTCGCGCGCGCCTCCGCCACGCGCCGCGATTCGGTGGCGATGGCCTGCTGGCCTTCGTCGAGCAGTATCGACATCTCTCTCGCCTTCCTGTTTCGCGGCAATACAGGCCGACTTTACGTTTACGTCAAGCATGCATCGCCGCGCCTGGTCGATTGTCACGTCGGCCGCGCTCGGCTAGCCCCGCGGGGTATCGCAAGGGCAGGGCATGACGCGCATCGTTTACAGGGGTTTCGCTGGCGTCCGGCTCGAAGGCGACGCGCGCGGCCCCGAAGATGCGCCGCCCGTCCTCATCCTCCCCGGCCTCGCCCAGACCCGGCAGGAGTGGGCGGGTATTGCCGCCGCGCTCAGCATGGCCGGCCGGCGCGTCATAGCGCTCGACCTGCGCGGCCATGGATCCAGCGAATGGCCGAGCGACGGACGCTACGGTTTCGATGCGTTCGTCGAGGATATCAAGGCGGTGCTGGCGCAGATGACCGTCCGCCCCGTCATTGTCGCCGGGTCGCTCGGCGGCTGGTCGGCGTGCGCCGCGCTGGCGGAGGCGGGCACGCACCTCGCCGCGGGCTTGGTCCTGATCGACGAATTGCCCGCCGATATGGCTGCCGCGCCCAGCGTCGGCGCGTTGCTCGCCCGAGCCGGCCTGCCCCGCATCGCGCCCGACCGCGATCCGCGCCTGCTCGACGCGCTGCAACTCTCCGGCCTCGACGACCGGCTCGCCGCCGCCGCCGCCAGGCTCGCGCTGCCGGCGCTGGCGGTCGGCGGCGGCGCGGCGGTCACGGGATTCGCCGCCGCCATTCCGCACGTCGAGCATGCCGAAACCGGCGCCGCGATCGACCTCGCCGGCGACGACGGCGTGGAGGCGCTGAGTGCCGCGCTGCTCGATTTCCTCGAACGCCGCCTGCCGCTCGCCGCACCCGAGTTCCGCGAGGGCAGCGACGCGCGCACCTTCCGCGACGCGCTCGGCTGTTTTGCCACCGGCGTCACCGTCGTCACCGCGATGGCGGGCGGCGAAGGGGGGCAGGGGGGGGCGCCGATCGGGCTCACAGCCAACAGCTTCACCTCGGTCAGCCTCGATCCGCCGCTCCTCCTCGTATGCATCGCCAACAGCGCGGGCAGCGCGACCGTGCTGGAGAGCGCCGACCGGTTCGCGGTCAACGTGCTGCAGATCGGCCAGCAGCCGACCTCGAACCGCTTCGCCGGCAAGGGCGAGGACCGCTTCGCCGCCACGCCCTGGGAAGTCGGCGAATTCGGGACCCCCGTCCTCACCGGCAGCCTCGCAAGCTTCGAATGCGCGCGCCACGCGGTGCACGAGGGCGGCGATCATTTCCTGCTCGTCGGCCGCGTGCTGAAGGCGCGGTTCGAGCCGCGCCGCGACCCGCTCCTCTACTTCCGCGGCCGCTATCGCCGCCTGCATTTCGCCTGAGGAGCCGCGCGATGCACTTCGAGCTCGCTGAAGACCACCGCATGCTGGCCGACCTCGCGCAGCGTTTCGTGCGCGACCATCTCATGCCGCTGGAGCCCGCGGTCATGGCGCGCGACGCGGCCGGCGGCGATCCCGAACTTACGCGCGATGAACGCGCCCGGCTCGATGCGGTGTCGAGGGAGATGGGCCTGTGGAGCCTCGACGCGCCGGTCGAAGCGGGCGGGCTGGGCCTGCCGCATGTTGCGCTGGTCGCCGTCAACGAGGCTCTGGGCTCCACGATCGCCAAATATGTGCTGCCGCCCGACAGCCCCAACCTCGCGATGCTCGCCGCCACCGCGAAGGGCGAGCAGATTCCCGCCTATCTCGAACCCTATGCGCGCGGGGAAACCGTCTCCGCCATCGCCATCTCCGAACCCGGCGCGGGGTCCGATCCAGCCGGCATGACGACGCGGGCGGTGCGGGCGGAGGACGGCAGCGGCGACTGGGTCATCACCGGGCGCAAGATTTGGATCACCCGCGCCGACGAATGCGATTTCGCGATCGTGATGGCGGTGACCGATCCCGGCAAGGGCGCCCGCGGCGGAATGTCGGCCTTCCTTGTTGACCGCCACACCCCCGGCTTCACCGTCCTGCGCCGCATCCCCATGCTCGGCGGCGAATACACATACGAAGTCGCGCTCGACGAATGCCGCGTGCCCGGCTGGAAATTGCTGGGCACCGAAGGGCAGGGCTTCGCGCCGATGCAGCTGCGCCTCGGCACGCGGCGCATGGAAATGGCCGCCTGGTGCATCGGCGGCGCGGGCCGCGCGCTCGCCATGATAGCCGACTATGCCCCGCAACGCGTCACCTTCGGCGAGAGATTGTCGAGCCGGCAGAGCGTGCAATGGTGGGTCGCCGACGCCGCGACCCGCATTCATGCCGCGCGGCTGATGGCCTATGACGCGGCGTGGAAGCTCGACCAGGGCCGCGATGTGCGCACCGAAATCTCGATGCTCAAGACCTACGCGACCGAGATGGCGGGCGAGGTGATCGACCATGCCATGCAATGTTTCGGCGCGATGGGCATGACGAAGGAAATGCCGCTCACCCTCCTGGCGGGCCGCGTGCGTACCATGCGCATCTACGACGGTCCGTCGGAGGTGCACCGCATGGTCGTCGCCCGCAATCTCATGAACACGCGATAGGATCGCCATGACCCACAGCCTGACCCGTGCCACCCGCGGCCATGTCGCAGAACTCGTCTTCGCCCATGGCGCCAGCAATCACGCGACCGTCGGCCTCCTGGCCGACATCGGCGCGGCGCTCGCGGATATCGACGCCGATCCCGCCATCCGCGCAACGGTCCTCGCATCCGACGGCAAGCCCTTCTGCGGCGGCGCGGACCTCGCGACGCCGGGCGGGTTCGGCACCGACGCCGCCGATCCCATCCGCGCCTTCTACGACGCCGCGCTGACCATTTTCGCCGCCAGAAAGCCGGTCATTGCAGCGGTTCAGGGCGCGGCGGTGGGCGCGGGGCTCGGCCTCGCGCTCGCCTGTGATTTCCGCGTCGCCGCCGCCGACGCCAAATTCGCCGCCAATTTCACGCGGCTGGGCTTCCATCCGGGCTTTGGCCTCACTGTCACCCTGCCGCGCCTCATCGGCCCGCAACGCGCGCTCGAGATGCTGATGACGTCGGCGCGCTACCGCGCGGACGCGGTGATCGACTGGGGGCTGGTGGATCGCATCGCGCTGCCGGGGCAGACGCGCGAGGCCGCGCACGAACTCGCCGCCGAGATCGCCGATAACGCGCCGCTCGCGACGATCGCCACCCGTGCCACGCTGCGCGCCGGCCTGCTCGAGAATGTGCGCGCCGCGATGGCGCACGAGCATGCCGAGCAGGCGACCCTGCGTACCACCGCCGACTATGCCGAAGGCGTCGCATCCGTCTTCGAACGCCGCGAGGCGCGCTTCACCGGACGATAGCGGTCGGCCCCCGCATTACGGGGTCATCGTCGGCCCGTACCAATTGCCGGCTTCCTGCACCTCGGTGCGGCCGGTGGCGCGGTTGACAGCGCAGAGCAGGCGCTTGGTCCGGCCGCGGCTGTCGCGGCCGCGCAGCATGCGGATCTCGGTACCGATCGTGTCGGAAAAGCTGATCCGCTGCGCCAGCAGCACTGGGCGGGACAGGCCCGACATGGCGATGCACGCACCGTTGGTCCGGCGATCCATCGCGTCCCATTCGCCCGGGGTCGATGCCGCGACCGGCATGGCGAGCAGCGTTGCGGCGCACAATCCTATCATCATTTTCGTCATCGTGACTCTCCTTCCATGCGTATCAGATCGTTCGACAGTCGTTGGGCGCCGGATCGCCGCGGAAGCGCGCCGCAACCCAGTCGAGCGTTTCGCCGGCGGCATCCGCGCCGCTCGTCTCATGGCTCTCGCCGTCAAGCTCGATATAGCGCAGCCGGGCCCGATTGCGGCACAGCCGCCGTGCATAGCCTCGGGTGACCTGCGCACCCACGATCACGTCGCGCGGGTTCTGAGCGATCAGCAGCGGCACGCCGGGATCACGCGCAGCCGGGCTGTTGGTTCTGGCGATACGCGCCCAGGGCTGGATCGAACCGAGATCGACATTTCGCAAGTCCCGGCGCAGGACGAGCACGCCCAGCATCGTTCCCAGCCTGGGCCTGCCCGCGTCCGTCGTGCACACGTTTCGCGCCAGGCGGGTGATAACGCCTGCCGTCGCACGATTGCCGAGCCCGGTCAGCGGGATGCCATAATGCTGCGACCAGCTGTGGGCGGTGAAGGCGGTCAGCACCGCGCGGACCGAAGGGTCGCTGCCCGATCGCAGGTTCTGGACGAGGTCGGTTGGCGGCGCGGCAGCTGCAACACCGACCAGGGTAAGGTCGGGAGCATAGCGTTGCGCCGATTGTCCAGTCCACAAGGCCGCGTGCCCGCCCTGCGACTCGCCCCAGACCGCGAAGCGCCCGCCGGCCGCCGCGCCCGGGATTGCTCGGGCGGCGCGAACCGCATCGAGCGTCGCGCGCGCGGCGCTGTCGCCGACGAGATACGGATGCGACCCCGGCGCGCCGAGGCCCGGGTAGTTGGGCATCACGACGACCATGCCGCGTCGTACCGCATCCCCGAGGCCGGGCGTCAGCGTCAGCAGGCGCGGCGTATCGAGCACGCAATCGCTGGCGACACCCCATGTCCCATGCGTCCACGCAAGGACATTGCGGGGGCGAGCCGGGATCGCCTCCCGCGGGGCCGCGACCGTTCCGCTGACCTCGATCGAGCGGCCCTGATCGTCGGTCGACAGATAGCGGATCGTCCAGGCCTGCATGCCGCCCGGGGTTTCGACGATTGGATCGGCGGCAAGCAGCGTACCCGGCTGCTGGGCGAGCGTCGGCATCGAGAAGAGGCCGAGGGTCGCGGTAATCAATAGCGGGATGAGTCTCTGCACCTGTCGGGCTCCGCGGAGCTGTTACCTCGACTCAGCATAGCGCGCTCCCGATGCCGACACTGTCGCCCAGCCGACAATTGGCTGCCGTCGCTATGGCCCGCTATCGGCGTAGGCCTCGAGCGCGGCCGCATCAATCACCTCCACCTTGCCATAGCCGGTGGCGATCCACCCCTGCGCCTCGAAGTTGCGGAGGATGGCGTTGACCGATTGACGCGACGTGTGCGTCGACATGGCGAGGTCTTCCTGACTGACGTGCGCGAGCGGCGCGATCCTGCCGGTCGCCGGGCCGTAGCCCCAGCGCCCGAGATCGCGCAGGCGGGCGGCGACGCGCTGCGCCAGCGGTCGCCCGACATCGGCGATGGCGTAGCGGGCAAGGCCGCGCGCGACCGCGAGTTCTGGTGCCATCAGATATTTGTAGGTGGCGACGTCCGCCTCGAAGATGCGGCAGACGGCGGCATGGTGGAGGCGAAAGATCAGTGAAGGTTCTGCTGCTGTCGCCGAGTAGTAATGCGGTTGTCCGTCCAGGCTGCATAGGAAGCCGGTCCATTCGCCCGGCCTGACCAGCGCCATCAATACGTTGCGCCCACCTCGCTCGACATGCGCTATCCGAAGCTGCCCGCTGACGACGGCGTGCAACCCGCTCGGCGCCGCCCCTTGCGCGAAACTGAGGGCGCCGGTGTCGAGGCGAACGGTCTGCCCCGCCGCGAGCACCGCCTGCTGGACGATCGGCGGCAGATCGCGAAACCAGGGGCCGCGCCGCAGCACGTCGTGGACATCGGGCATGGGTCCTGGCCCCCCGCACGGCGGACGCCCGATAGCGCCCGACCATGGGTGAGCTTAGCCGCTTTCGCACCCGGGGCGAGCAGAAAGCGCGATCAACGCACGGTCAACCCTCGTCGCCCTTGTAGCGAAGTTCCAGGTAGCGCTTGTGGCTCGACAGGCGGTCCATGTCGCTGCTGGCGATCGCCGCAGCGAGGCTGCCGATTTCATCATCGAGTAGCGCCATGCCGTCGACAATTTCCTGGTCGGCGACGCGCCCGTTCCGGTCTACGCGGCGCATGCTTTCCGGCACGCGCCTGTAGCCTTCGACCAGCGTCGGCAGCTCCTCCCCCACCAACCGTTTCAGCTCGATCGCCTCGGGTGCATTGGCGCTCAGCGTATCGAGCTGGGGTTGCAGCGCCGCGATCTTGCGCCCGATGTCGTCGGCGATGGCCGCGGCGGGGGCGGGGAGAGCGGGGCGCTGTTGATCGATCCAACCGCGGGTCCGCGCCGCAAGCTGCGGCAGGCTCGCCTGGACGATGGTGGTCGCGCACACCGGCTTTTCGCGGCTGAATCGGACGGCGGCGAAGAGGATCAGCGGCACTGCAAGGAAAGCTGCCATCAAGCCCAGGAAACCGATCCCGTCGATAACCATGCCGATGATACCGACGGTGACCAGAAGAGCGAGAAAAGCGGTCGCGGCGATGAGGACAAATCGCTTTAGCCGGCGCGCCGCTCGCTGCGCAGCGAAGGGCAGCGACATGCCGGGCGCACCGCCACGCGCGCGCCGCCGCTGGATAGAGTCGATGACGCGCATTGCCTCGTCGCGCGCAATGTCGACGCTGGTCGGGCCGAAGGGCGGGCGGCTGCTCATCGGGGTCGCCTCAGCCCTCCAGCGCGGCGAAGGGGCTGTCCTTGCCGGACAGCTGCGCCTGCGCCTGGG
>CBDUBN010000010.1:0-34490 GCA_965365395.1 uncultured Sphingomonas sp. | reverse complement strand
TTCGGCGGAACGCCACGAGGACGTGAAGCCGTGTTCGGCGGAACGCCACGAGGACATGAAGCCGTGTTCGGCGGAACGCTGCGACGGCATGAAGCCGGCGTCGCGGTGGTCGGGGCTAGCCTTCGCCGCCATAGATGTCCGCATTGTCGGCGTCGCCGCCGGGCGCGCCGTCGGCCCCGAGCGAGAAGATGCTGAACGGGGTGCCGTCGCGCCCGGGGACGCTGAGCTGATAGGGGCGGCCCCAGGGGTCCTCGGGCAGGTTGCGGACATAGCCGCCGGGGCGATAGCGGCCAGGGTCGGCGAGGCTGGCTGGCGCGGTGCGCAGCGCGGCGAGGCCGTCGCCCGCGGACGGGTAGCTCAGATTGTCGAGCCGATACTGTTCCATCGCGCTTTCGAGCGTCGCGATATCGGCGCGTGCCTTGGTCACCATCGCGCGGTCCTGGCTGGGCAGGACGTTGATGAGCACCACGGTCGCGAGCAGGCCGACGATGAAGATGACGACCATCAGCTCGGTGAGGGTGAAGCCACGTTCGTCGCGATCGGCGCGCCTGCGCAGGAGAAGCTTCACGAGGGCATGCATGGTTAGGCTCCGGTGAGTTGCTGGAGCTGCAATATGGGCAGCAGGATCGAGAGGATGATGAGCGCGACGATCACGCCCATGACGACGATGATGGCGGGTTCGAGCAGCGCCATGGCGGTCGCGGTGAAGCGGTCGAACTCCTTTTCAAGATAGTCCGCCGCCTTTTCGAGCATGACGTCAAGGCGGCCCGAACTCTCCCCGCTCGCGGCAAGATACACCAGCAGGGGCGGGAAGACGGCGGCGGTGCGCATTGCTGCCGACAGGCTGCCGCCACCGCGCACAGCCTCGACGATGGCGGCGGTCGCATCGCGCAGCACATGGTTGCGAATGGTGGGTACGGTCAGCCGCAGGCCTTCCACCAGCGGCAGGCGGCTCGACACCATCGTGCCCAGCGTGCGCGCGAACCGGGCGGCGTGGAGATCGCGCAGCAGTCGGCCCAGCAGCGGCAGGCGCAGCAGCCAGCCGTCGAAGGCGAGGCGCGGACCCGGCTGGCGCAGCAGGGTGCCCATTCCCGCGCCGGTCGCGACGAGGACGAGCAGGATCGCCCACCACCAGCCCGCCATGGCATCGGACGCGGCGATGACGATGCGGGTAAGGAGGGGAAGCTGCTGTCCGACGGTGTCGAACTGTTCGACGACGCGCGGCACCACCCAGATCATCAGCGCCGCGACCACGCACAGCGCGACGACGGACAGGACGATGGGATAGGCGAGCGTCGCGAGCAATTTGCCGCGCACCTCGGCCTGGCGCTCGAGCAGGACCGAGAGACGATCGAGGATAGTGGGCAATGCGCCCGAGCTTTCGCCGGCGGAGATCATCGCGCGGTAGAGCGGCGGAAAACTGCGCGGCTCGCGCGCCATCGCCTCGGCGAGGCGGCGGCCCTCGACGATGCCGGCATGCACCGTGCCGACGATGGCGCGCACGTGCGGCGCCTCGGATTGGCGCGCGGCGGTGCGCAGCGCTTCCTCCAGCGGGCTGACCTCGGTCAGCGTCGCGATCTGCCGCGTGAACAGCGCGAGTTCGCGCGCGCTGAGGCGGTTGCGGCTGAGGCGCAGCAGCGGCGCGCGTGCCTCCGGCGGGGGGCCGGGGCTGCAATCGACGACGTACAGCCGCCGCTGCGTGAGCGCGGCGCGGGCGCCTGCGCTGTCGGGCGCGGCGATATGGCCGCGGCGCTCGCGCCCGGCGGGGTCGATCGCGACATAGCGGAAATCAGCCATCGACCGGCTCCGCCGCAGGCATGGCAAGGAGCGGCGCGGGCTCGCCCTCGCGGCGCGAGATGCGCACCGCCTCCTCTGGCGTCGTCTCCCCGCCACGCACCAGCGCCCGCGCCGCGGCGGACAGGGTTGGCGAGGCCGCGAACGCGTGGGCGGCCATGGCGGCCTCGTCCGCGCCCTCGTTGATCAGGCGGCGCATGGCGTCATCGACCTTGAGCGCCTCGAATACGCCGATGCGGCCGCGATAACCGGTGCCGCTGCAATTTGCGCAGCCGACCGCACGATAGACCGTGGTGCGGGGTTCGAAGCCGAGCAGGTCGGCGACGCTGCCGTCGGCCGGGACGGCCTCGCGGCAGACCGGGCACAGGCGGCGCACCAGCCGCTGCGCGACGACGGCGCGCACGCTGGAGGCGATCAGAAAGGGTTCGATGCGCATGTCGCGCAGACGGGTGATCGCGCCGATGGCATCGTTGGTGTGCACCGTCGACAGCACGAGATGGCCGGTGAGCGAGGCCTGCACCGCAATCTCGGCGGTTTCGCGGTCGCGGATTTCGCCGACCATCACGACGTCGGGGTCCTGGCGCAGGATGGCACGCAGACCCGCGGCGAAGGTCAGCCCGACCTTGGCATTGACGCCCGTCTGTCCGACGCCGTCGACAGCATATTCGACCGGATCCTCGACCGTCAGGATGTTGCGGCTGCCGTCGTTCAATGCCCGCAAGGCGGCGTAGAGCGTCGTCGTCTTGCCCGATCCCGTGGGTCCGGTGACGAGGATGATGCCGTTGGGTTCGGCGAGCGCGGCGCGCATGACGCCGTCGGCGGTACCGGACAGGCCGAGCTCGTCGAAGCCGATGCCGGCATTGTCCTTGTCGAGCAGGCGCAGCACCACGCGTTCGCCCGCACGGCTAGGCAGGGTGGAAACGCGCACGTCGAGCGTCTTGCCGCCCAGCGTCAGACCGATGCGCCCGTCCTGCGGCACGCGGCGCTCGGCGATGTCGAGCCGGGCCATGACCTTGATCCGGCTGACCACCACCGGCGCGGCGCCGGGCGGCATGCGCAGCACCTCGCGCAGCACACCATCGATGCGCATGCGGAACACGAGCCCGCTTTCATAGGGTTCGATATGGATATCGCTGACCCCCTGGCGCACCGCGTCGGCGATGATGCCGTTGATCAGGCGGATGGCGGGCGCGTCGTCGGCGCTGTCGAGCAGGTCGTCGGCGGTGGGCAGGTCGGTGGCGAGGATGTCGAGGCTGTCCTGCCCGACCGCTATCGCCCCGGCCATCGCGGCCTGCGAGCTCACGGCATAATGATCGGAGAGCAGTTCGTCGAAGCGGCCGGCGGGTACGACCTCGACCGCGAAGCCCGCGCCGACGTGGCGCCTGAGCTCGATCAGCACGCGCGGGTCGCTGCCCTCGCGCATCGCCACGCGCCGCGTGCCATCGACCGCATCGCCCAGCACCACGCCATGTTTCAGCGCGAACCCATAGGGGATGGGAAAGGGGTCGTCGGCGATCATCACCGTGCCGTCAGCCGGCCGGAGGAACATAGGGCGGGCCTGAATCGCTCGGCGGCACGTCGGCCTGGACGACGGGCGCGTCCGGCGCACGATACTCGCTGATCGCCGCCGGCGCGATGACCGTGTCGTCGGCGCGCGGCGCGATGCCGGGCGGGGTGGTGCCGAGATAGTCGCGCACCAGCAGGTCGATCTCGGGCTCGGCCTCGGGATCGCGCGCCAGCTGCTCGGCACGCAGGTAGCCGAAGCGGCGCGCGGTCAACGCGGCATTGTCGGCACGGTTGCGCAATATGGTCGGGCGGATGAAGACCATGAGGTTGGTTTTCGAGCGCGAGCGGCTGCGGCTGCGGAAGAGTTCGCCGATGATCGGGATGTCGGAGAGAAGCGGGATACGCTCGATCGTACGGCGCTCGTCGTCGTTGAGCAGGCCGCCGATCGCCAGGATCTCGCCGTCGTCCACCGTCAGCACGGTTTCGAACAGGCGTTTGTTGATCACCAGATCGGCGGAGCGGCTGGAGACGGGGCCGGCGACGCTCGACACCTCCTGCGCGATATACAGTTTCACCTCGCCGGAATCGTTGATCTGCGGCGTGACGGTCAGCTTAATGCCGACTTCCTCGCGCTGGACGGTGCGGAAGGCATTGTCGAAATTGTCGGAGAGCGCCTCGCCGGTGGTCACCGGTACTTCCTGCCCGACCAGGAAGCGCGCCTCGCTGTTGTCCAGCGTGACGATATGCGGGGTGGCGAGCAGGTTGCTCTCGGTATCGGACTGCACCGCGTTGATGATCGCGCCGAACACCGTGTTGCGGCCGATGTCGCCGGCGAAACCGGCAAAGCCACCGGTGGCGTTCAAGAGCTGTGCCGCCGCATTCTCGATCACGCCCGAACCGAGCGGATTTTCGTTGGTGGTGGTGACGACGTTGCCGTCGATCGTCGTCGTGCTGCGGGACAGAGCATAGCCCGCCGCCGCCGCGCCGAGCGAGACGATGTTGGGATTGGCGTTGGAATAGGCGGTGGCGACGAAGGGCACATTCTCGCCGCCGAGCAGGAACTGGACGCCAAGCTGGCGCGCGGCGTTGTCGCCGATCTCGACGATGATCGCCTCGACCAGCACCTGGCTGCGGCGGGTGTCGAGCTGGCGGATGAGCTCGCCCAGCATTCGCTGCACGTCGGGATTGGCGGCGACGATGATCGCATTGACCCCTTCGTAGCGGGTGACGATCGCGGGGCCGCGCTGGACGATGCTGTTGCCGTTGCCGGACGTGGCGGCGGCCGGAGCTAGATTAGCGGCGACCGGCGTGCTGCCGCCGCCGGGCGTCGCGCCCGTGCCGCGATCGGCGGTCGGCGTGTTGGCCGCCGGCGTCGGATCGCTGCCGCCGCCGACCAGCTGCTGCAACGTCGGCAGCAGCCGCGCGGCATCGGCATGTTCGAGCGTATAGACGCGGATTTCCGCGGAAGAAGCGGCGCGTTCGTCGAGCTCGCGCGCCAGCGCGGCGAAGCGTTCGACCTGCGCCGCATCGCCACGGATGGCGACGCTGTTCGAGCTGTCGAACGCGGCGACGCTGACCGCGCCGCTGCCGGGGCTGCCGTTCGCGCCGGCCGACCCGGCGCCCAGCTGCGTCAGCGAGGCCGCGATCTCGCGCGCGCCGGCGTTGCGCAGGTGGACGAGTCGGGTGGCGGAGGCGTCGCGGTCGATCGACTGGATGAGCGCGCGCACGCGGCGGACATTGTCGGCGAAATCGACGACCACCAGGCTGTTGGCGTTGCGATTGGCGGTTACCGACCCCTGCGGGCTGACCAGCGGGCGCAGCGTTTCGATCGCCTGGGTCGCGTCGACATAGCGCAGGCGGATGACCTCGGTCACATACTGGTTGTTGTTCGCGCCGCGCGTGCCCAGTCGGCTGGGCTGGCTGGCCGCATTGTCGACCGGCTGGATGCGGTAGCTGCCGTTCGCGAGCGGGATGGCGACGAGGCCGTTCGCGCGCAGCGTCGAGAGGAAGATCTCGAAATATTCGGCGCGGCCCAGCGGGCGTTCGGTCACGACGGTGACCTTGCCCTGCACGCGGCCGTCGACGACGAAGGTGCGCCCCGTGACGCGCGCGGCGTCGGCGATGAAGGCGCGGATGTCGGCGTCGCGCACGTTGAGCACATGCTGGGCGAGCGCGGGCTGCGCATGGGCGACGAGCGCGGCGCCGATCAGCAGGGAGGAGGCAAGCGTGCGGCTCATGGGGCTCCACCGGGCAGGATGATGGCGAGCGGCACCGTGCCCGCGCCGCGTTCGACCTCGAGGCTGAGCCGCGCGCCGGGCTGGATCAGCGCGCCCAGGCCCGCGGCATCGCCGGCGCCGCTGACGGGCCGCCCGTTGATCGAGCGGATGACGTCGCCGGTGCGGAAACCGGCCGCCTGGAAGACGGCGCCGTCGCCGCCCTGTCCGACGGCGATGCCGGTGACGCGCCCGCCCTCGCTGCGCGGCGAGAAGGAGATGCCGGCGCGGATGGCGGCGGGGGTCAGCGCGCCGGGCCCTGCCGCCGCACCCGGGGCCGCGGTTGGGGCCGCGCCTGCGGGCGTTCCCGCCGCCGCCGCCGCCGCGGCATCGGCCTGGTCGATGTACAGGAGCTCGCGCTTGCCGGCGTTGTCGAGCTCGACATGGTCGAAATGCACCGCGACCAGTCGCACGCCCGGCTGGATTTCCTCGCCCAGGCCGATGCTGTTCTGCACGCCGTCGCTGCCGGCGATGATCGCCGCGCCGTCGCTGCTGCCGCTGCTCATGCGGATGCCGAACAGCTGCAGCTGCAGGCCCGTGACCTGGCCCGGCCCGCTGTCGGCCACGGCGATGGTGCGGTAGAAGGGATCGACGCGCGCGAACAGCGCGGCGCGCGCCGCGGCGGCCATCGGCTCGGGCAGGCGCGGGCGCCAGTCGCCCACCGGGGTCATCGGCGTGATGAGGGCGTAGATCAGCCGCACTAGCTGGACGATCAGGATAAGCGCCAGCGCACCCAGCAGCAGCCGGCCCTGCCACCCGTCGGGCAGTGCGCGCAGCCGCCGCCGCAGGCGCTGGTCGATCGTCAGGATCATCGGTGCCGTGGCCTTCACGCTACTCGGTCGATGCGCGCGGCGGGAAACGCTCCCGCCGACCGCAGCGCATCTCCCTTAGCCCGCGTATCCGCAAAGCGGAAGTTTTCCCGTGGCTTCGCGCTTCGGCTCGCGTCGGATCAGAATTTCAGGCTGGCGCCGAGCGAGAAGCTGCGGCCCACGGCGTACCGGTTGTAGAAAATGCGGTTGTCGCCGGAGCGCTGCACCTCCTGATAGCGGGTGCCGGTCAGGTTGCGCGCCTCGAACTTCACCTCGAGCTCACGGCCGAACAGCTGCACGCCCTCGCGCGCGACGAAATCGAGGCGGATGCCGGGCCGCTCCTCGATATCGGGCTGGCCCGAGGGGCCGCGCGAGGTGACGCGGGGGCTGGCATAGGTGAACAGCAGCGTCTGCTGCGACAGGCGCTCGGTGTCCTCCAGCCCCAGCTGCAGGTTGACGAGATGGTCGGACTGGCCGGTCAGCGGCGCGCCGTCGAAGAAGAAGTCGGTCGCGGTGAGTTCGCTGCCGTTGATCACCGTCGTGTCGCCCGCACCCACCGAAATCTCGGATTTGGTAAAGGTGTAGTTGCCGATGACGACGAAGCGGCGATTGGTCCAGAAACCTCCCGACCCATCGCTCCAGCCGTCGGTGTAGAAATATTTCTGCGCCTCGACCTCCACGCCGTACAGGGTCGCCGACGGCGCGTTGGCGAAGCTGGTGTTGAGCGTGTTGCCGTCGGTCGCGGTATAGGCCTCGATCGGATTCTCGATATCCTTGTAGAAGCCCGCGATGGTGAAGCGCTGGTCGCGGTCGAAATACCATTCGTAGCGGAGCTCGGCGTTGGTCAGCTCGCTGTCGGTCAACGACGGGTTGCCGCGGAACAGGCGGTTCGAATCGGGGTCCTGATAGACCTGGGCCACGAGCTCGCGGAACTGCGGGCGCGCGACCGTGCGCGACGCATTGGCGCGCAGCTGCATATCCTCGCCCACTTCCCAGGTGACGGTGATCGCGGGCAGCCAATAGTCGTTGGCGAGATCGGTCGACACGATCGCCGAGCCGCCGGTACCGAACAGATCGACCGGCACGACCGTCTGGGTCGCATCCTCGTAGCGGACGCCGAGGTTGACCTGCACGCCCTCCACGAGATCGGCCTGCACCTGCGCGTAGCCGGCGTGGGTCGTGAGTTCCGCATCGAAGGCGGCGGTGCCGTCCTGCGCGCTGGTTTCAAGGAGGGTGATGTCGAACGCCTGGATGGTCGTGTCGGACAGCAGGAAATCGGGGCGCAGCTGGATCACCGCGGTCGGCAGGTTGCGGCCGCGGAAGAAGAAGGAGCGGCGCACCGAGGTGCGGTCGGTGTCCGAATAGGCGTAGCCGACGGTCAGATCGATATCCGGCGTCAGTTCGTAGGAAAGGTCGACGCCGCCCGACCACAATGATTCGTCGAGGTCGGAGAAGGCGACGGACGCCTCACCGCGGTTGCCGCCGAGATCGTTGACGAAACGGTCGCCGGTTGGATCGACCGCGGTGGGCAGGTTGGTGCGGACATAGGTGAAGCTGCGCTCGTACGGCGCCTCGCGCTGCGTCTTGGCGTAGCCGCCGCGAAAATCGAGATCGAGCGCGCCGAAATCGAACTCGCCGACGATCTGGCTGTTGATCAGCTGCCGCTCGTACCAGGCGGTGTCCTGCTGCAATATGTCGCGGTCGGGCTGGCTCTGGTCGCGGCCGATGGCGAGCCGCGCCTGTTTGAGGCTGTCGCGAATGTAGAGGTTGGTCCAGCGCAGTCGATGCTCGCCGAACTCCGCGCCGAGCCCGAGCAGGCCGTTCACGATCACGCGGTTGTCGGTGATGACGCGCTGGAAGCTGCTTTCGGGCACGCCCGACAGATCGTCGTTGAGACTGAACTGCTGCAGCGTGTCGCGGGTCTTCCAGCCGTTGTCGATCCCTGCGGTGGCGATCAGGCCGATGCGCGCGTCGCCGATATCCCAGCTGCGCCCGCCGGTGATGTTGGCGGACCAGTTGACCGGAATGTCGCGGTTGCGCTGCAGCAGGCTGGTGCGCGCATTGCTGAGCGAGCTGGCGATGAGGCCCAGATCCTCGGCGCTGAAGTCCGCGCCCTCGATGATCGGGTTGCCGCTGTCGAACGCCGCCTGGAGGAGGTCGGGCACGTCGCGTTCGCCGTTGTCGAAGCCGGTGAAATCGCTCGGGCTGCCGAAATAGGTATAGCCCAGTTGGAAGGTCGTCTCGGTATCGCCGCCGATGCTGCCGCCGATGCTGAGGAACGGTTCGGTCGGGATGGCGCGGGTGGTGAGGTTGACGACGCCGCCGCCGAATTCGCCCGGAAAGTTCGCCGAATAGCTTTTCTGGACGAGCGTGGAGGCGATGACGCTGGTCGGGAAGATGTCGAGCGGCACGACGCGCTTGAGCGGCTCCGGGCTGGGCAGTGGCGAGCCGTTGAGCAGCGCGAGCGAGTAGCGGTCGCCGAGGCCCCGGACGTAGACGAAGCCGCCGCCCACGACGCTGAGGCCGGTCACGCGCTGCAGCGCGCCGGCGATATCGCCTTCACCGGTGCGCGCGATGTCCGCCGCGCTCAGCACCGACACGACCTCGGGCGTCGCGCGGATCGGGTTAGGCGTGAAGCGGCCGCGCACGACGATGTCCGCGTCGTCGCTGCCGCTGTTGGCGCCGGGGATCGACACCTCGACCTGCTCCGCGGGGTCGCCGGCCTCGTCCGCAGTCGTATCGAGCGCGGCGGGATCGGCGACGGGCGGCGAACCGGTGGCATCCGCCCCGGGCGCCGTGGTCTGGGCGAAGGCCGCGGGCGACACCAGCGCGGAGGACAGGAGGAGGAGGCGCAACAGGTGATGCGGCTTCATGGCGGTTCCCTCGGGGTCGATGCTCTAGGTGGTCGAAGGGGCGGGGCGGCGACCCATGCCGCCGACCCGCCCCGTGAAACGCCGGGCGGCGATCAGCTGGTCGGGATGGCGGTGCAGTTGCCGCTGGTCGAACCGAAGCCCGCGGTGGACGAGTTGCAGGTCCATCCGGCGTACCAGGTGTCCGACGCATCGCGCACCGCGCCGACATAGGCAGTGTTCACGAAGAAGCTGCTGACCGTGCTGGCGTTGAATGCCGGACGCGCCGTCTCGTTCGCGCCGTTGATGAAGACGCTGGCGAGCGACGGGGTGAAGGCGGCATTATTGTTCGTGCCCGCGTTGAACAGGGTCTGCACGTCGGCGGCGGTGACCCCGCCCGAACCCACGAACGGCCCCGCACCGCCGCACTGGAGGTTGACCGAGTCGAAGCGCGGCGGCCCCGCCTCGTCCGTGCCGGCGGTCTGCGTCGTCGTGGTCGAATTGATGCGGATACACGGGGCGTTGGGGCTGACGATGATGCCGTTGATCAGGCGATAATCGGCACCGCCGCGGATCAGTACCGCCGCGCCGTTGGCCGGGGTCGCGCGCTGGATGAAGGTGAAGTTCGACAGCGCGACATTCTGGCGGGGCACGGCATTCTCGTTGCCGTTGGAGTCCGCCTCGATCTGCGAATCGCCGACCGCGCCGCCGGCGCGCTGCACGCCGAGCACGAACTGGATGTTGCCCTTGTAGCCGACGTCGGTGTCGAGATTGTCGTCCTCGTTCCCCGTCAGCACGAGGTAGCGCATGTTGGTGCGCCCGCCGAACACCTCGATACCGTCATCCGAGCTGTTGTGGATCTGGATGCGCTCGAGCGTGGTGCCCGATCCGACGCCCGACGGGGTGAGGCCCTGGAGCTCGCGGTCGGCGGACAGGACGAAGCCCGAATAGCGGATCTGCACGAAGCTCATGCGGCCCGAATTGTCCGCGGGCTGCGCGCCGCCGTAGAGCGCGTTCGACGTGCCTTCGGTATCGCGTTCGCAGGCCACGGTGCCCTCCGCCGCGCCGGGGGCGAGGCAGTCGGTGACCGGCGCGCGGCCGAGCAGGACGACGCCGCCCCACAGCTGCGAGGTCTGGTCATCGGCCGAGCCGACGACGTTGCCGCGACCCGTGAACACGATCGGCTGGCTGGCGGTGCCGACGGCGTCGATGCGGTTGCCGCGGTTGACGACGAGGAAGGACACGCCGGTCGCGCCGAAGACCGTGACGCCGGGGTCGATGGTCAGCGTGACCGCGGTGTTGGTGCTCGCCGCACCCTGGTCGGTGCCGACATCCACGCGGCCGGGGAGCGAGTAGATGACCCCCGCCTGGCGCGGGATGGCGGTGGTCGCGGTGAAGCGCGCGGGGAAGCCGCAGTTGCGCCACTCGCCCTGCGGACCCGAAATGGTGCCGAGATTGCTGAGCTGGTCCGGGCCGGCGATGGTCGGGCAGGCGGCGGCGGGGGTCACGCCGGTCGGCGCGGGTGTCGGCGCTGGCGCCGGCGCGGGGGCAGGGGATGGAAGGACGATCACGCCTTCGCCCGGTGAGGCGACATCGTCGGCACCGCAGGCGGCGAGGGTCAGCGCGGCCGAGCCTGCAAGCAAGGCGAGTCGGACGTGGGCGAAATGGGCCATGAGAACGATGCTCCGGAAGCGGGGACAGATGCTGCGCGCTGCCCGGAGATGTGAGGTGCGTGTCGTGACCCCCGAGCGACCGCTGCCGGTGCTCCTAGAAGCCTCCCGTGACTCGACGATGCCATTTTCGTGACGCGCGGGTTACGCGTGCGTGACTCCCGCGCGACAGATCGGCGTCGCTTTTATGACAAGTGGTGCGGCGCCCGATGAAGCGCCTCGTGGCGGTCAGCGCGTGGCGAGCGCCGGGGTCAGGCGGCGCAGCGCGCGTCCGGCAACCGCCCGCGCGTCCACGATCTCGCCGTTGGCCAGCACCAGCATGGTGCCAGCGGGCGCCGCGCGTGCTGCCTCGAACAGCCGCTGCGCACTCTGTATCCGCCCGGTGCGCATGTGGATGTAGCCGAGGTTGATCAGCCGGGCAGGATCGTTCGGCGCGACCTGCGCCGACTCGATCTGAGCTTCCGCCGTGCCGAGGTCACCGTTGGCCAATGCCTCGAAACCCAGGCTGCCGCGTTCATAGCCGATCTCGGCCGGTTGCGCGCCGGCGGCGGTGGCGAACAGCGCTGCGGTCAATGCCAGCAGGCGGTGCGAACGGACCATATCTCTCACTCCACTAGGTTCCGGAATGAAAGATGACAGTGATATGACAATGATGCAACAAATTTGTCACCGTTGAGTCACAAAACTGTCATGCTATTATATCGACAGTTGATTGCGACCATGGTCCACCGTCTGCGCGCTCTGGGCCGCAAGAGGGATCGTGGGACTGCGTACGTCATTCCATAGCCGCCACGTCGATGTCGCCCGCGTCGGCGTCAGTCCGACAGCCATATAGCCGCGGCGCGACGTATCGGCCCAGCGCAGGCCGGGGTTCGCGCGTTTCAATCCGGCCGCGACCGTCTCGGGCGGGGCTGCGACATAGGCTTCGAAACCCGCGGAGGTGACGCTCTGACCCGCGAACTCGACGCCCGCCGGCTGTCCGCCGGCGGCGAGATCGAACGCCCAGCCGTTGTGGCTGTCGCCCGACAGGGTGACGAGGTTGGCACCCGCGCCCTGCGCCGCTGTCAGCAGGCGGGCGCGCGCCGCGGGATAGCCGTCCCACGCGTCGAGATTGAGGGGCAGTCCCGCGCTGGCGGCCGCCTGACCGACCGCGAAACGGGCGCGCACGCCCGCCGACGCGCCGTCCGGAACCCAGTGCGCGGCTTCGGGCGGGCTGACGAGCGTGCCCATCACGGTCTGCTGCGCGATGATCTGCCAACGCGTGCCGCCGCGCGTGGACGTGGCGAGGAGATCGTGCAGCCAGGCCTCCTGCGCCGCGCCGAGCAGCGTGCGCGCGGGGTCCCGCCAGGGGCCGTCGCGGAAGGCGGCGAGGCGCGCGGCGATGTCGCCTCCGCCGGTCACGGCCGCGGCGAGGTCGAGCTGGCGCATCCGTCCGCTGACGCGCGTCTCGGGCAGGGCGACGGTGGCGAGCGTGCCTATCTGATAGCTGCGCCATGGTTCGCCTCCGCCGCTTTCCGCACGCGGCGCCAGCCGGTCGCTGACCGGCATCCATTCGCGATAGGCACGCGCCGCCGCAGCCTTGCGCAGCGCCCAGTCGCCCTCGTCCGGCTGGTGGTTCTGCGCGCCGTCCATCCAGGCATCGTTGGTGAACTCATGATCGTCCCACTGCGCGATCATCGGCACGACCTGGTGCAGCCGCTGGAGCGCGGCGTCGGCGCGATAGCTGGCATAGCGCAGGCGATAGTCGGCGAGCACGACGGTCTCGCGCGTCGGCAGATAATCGCGGCCGGGAACCGTCGCGCCCCGCGCCGGATACTCGCCCGGCGCATATTCGTAGATATAGTCGCCCAGATGCACGGCGAGGTCGATGTCGTCGCGCGCGGCGGCGTCGGCATAGGCGTTGAACCAGCCGAAGCCGAGGTTGGAGCAGGAAAAGACGGCGAGGCCGAAACGCGCGACCTCGCCCACCGGCAGGGTGCGGGTGCGACCCGTGCAGCTCATCGTCCCGTCTGGCGCGACGAAGCGATAGAAATACCAGCGATCGGGACTGAGCCCGTCGACGGTGATCTTGGCGGTGTGATCGGTCTCCGCGCTCGCGGTGACGCTGCCGCCGCCGAGGATGCGGGTGAAGTCGCCGCTGTCGGACAGTTCGACGGCCAGTCGCGTCTCGCCGCCCGCGCCGACATAGCGGGTCCACAGCAGGATCGAGGTTGCGCCGGGCTCCCCGCTGGCGACGCCATGGGTGAAGCCGCGGCCGGCCAGCGTCTGCGCGGCTCCGGGCAGGGCGAGCGCGCCGACGCCCAGCGTGCCGAGGCGAAGCAACAGGCGGCGGTCAGGGCACCACGGCGTCGTCATCGTCATTTTCGAGAGCTTTCTGTTACCGAATCCTAACCGAGGATCCCGAGCGCGAGGAGGCCCGCCAGGAACAGCGTGAGGGTGATCGTGGTGAAGACGAGCAGCAGCATCGTGCGCAGCGCCGCGCCGATGCGCGAGCTGCGGTAGGCGCCGCGCAACTGCCGATACATGTGCAGCGGCGGATAGAAGACCAGCGCTGATTCGACGAGATCGCTCCAGACGCCGGCTACCTCCGCGACACGCAGCACGATTGCGAGCAGCAGCATGAAGCTGAGCGAGTAGGTCACGAACACCAGATGATCGTAGATCCTGAAGCGGCGGCTGAATGGGTAGAGCAGCCACAGGAACGGTGCCGACAACGGGATCAGCGCCCAGGCGAATTTATAGGCGTTGCCCTGGATCTTGTAGAGCAGCAGCGACGGGTTGTCGTTCGCCTTGTGAATGAGACGGTCGAGCGCGGGAAAGCCGGTCTCGATGCCCACTATGGTGAAATGACGCCGGATACCGCCATCCTCCATCCGCTCGATCCCGATCATTTTTTCGGCGGCATCGCGCGTCGCGCGCTGGTCCGCGAGCGCGCGTTCGAGCGCCGCGGTCGGGGTGCCGCGGGCGCGCGCGGCGGCGATGCGCTGCTCGGTCCGTTCAAGCGCTTCGGTGAACTGCCGGTCGATATGCACCGTCGCGGTCTGGCGATCGGCGGCGCTGGTCGCGTCGAAATCGCCGGTATCGATCCCGCTGCCCATTGCGCTGAACACGGCGAAGGTCAGGAACACCGCGAACAGGAACAGCGCCAGGGGCGAGAAGAACCGTGCGCGCTCGCCGTTGATGTAGCGGCGCGTGAGTTCGCCGGGGCGCCAGGCGAGCATCGGCAGCGTGCGCCACATCTTGCCCTCGAAATGGAGCACGCCGTGCAACAGATCATGGCCGAAGCCGCCGACCGAGCGGTGGACATGCGCATTCTGGCCGCAGCGATCGCAGAACGGCCCGCGCAGGAAATGTCCGCAATTGAGGCAGCGGCCCGCCGCCGCGCCGTGCGCCGCCGCGTGGCCCTCGATCGCGTGCGCCGCGAGTCCGCCCGTGACGATATCGCCCACCGCCTCGATGCCTGCGCTCATCCCGCCCCTCCCATGCGCCGCCCGTTGATACCAGCGGCCGGGCTGCCGGCAAGCCGCTTTGCGAGGTCGCCGGTGCGCTGCTAGGGCTCGGCGATGGACGATGCGGCCCCCCTGATCGAGCGCATGGCGCGCGTGGCGCGCAGCGCGGCAGGCGTGTTGGCAGGCGTGGGCAGCGACGGCAAGGCCGCGGCGCTGCGCGCGGCCGCCGCCGCGCTGCGCGACCGCGCCGGAGGGGTGCTCGCCGCGAACGCGACCGACGTCGACGCCGGCCGGGCGGCGGGGCTCTCCGCCGCGCTCATCGATCGGCTGCGGCTCGACCCGGTGCGGCTCGAGGGCGTCGCGGCGGCGCTCGATACGATCGCGGCGCTGCCCGACCCCGTGGGGGCGGTGATCGACGAGACGGTGCGGCCCAACGGCCTCCACCTGTCGCGGGTGCGCGTGCCGCTGGGGGTGGTCGGGATCATCTACGAAAGCCGTCCGAACGTGACGGCGGACGCCGCCGCGCTGTGCCTGATGGCGGGCAATGCCGCGATCCTGCGCGGCGGCAGCGAGGCGGTGCACAGCAACCGTGCGATCCACGCCTGCATGGTCGAGGGCGTGACAGCCGCGGGGCTGCCGGTCGGCGCGCTGCAGCTGGTGCCCGATCAGGATCGCGCGCTGGTGGGGGCGATGCTGGGCGCGCACGGGCTGATCGACATCATCGTGCCGCGCGGTGGCAAGGGCCTGGTCGCGCGGGTGCAGGCCGAGGCGCGCGTGCCGGTGCTGGCGCATCTCGACGGGGTGAACCACCTCTACCTTCACGCCGCGGCCGATCCGGCGATGGCGCAGGCGATCGCGCTCAACAGCAAGCTGCGGCGGCCGGGCGTGTGCGGCGCGACCGAGACGATCCTGATCGACCGTGGTTTTGCTGGCGCCCGGGCCATCGTCGCGGCGCTGATCGATGCGGGCTGCGCGGTGCGCGGGGATGCAGGCATCGCTGCGCTCGACCCGCGGGTGACGCCGGCGGGGGACGGCGATTGGGATACGGAATATCTCGACGCGATCGTCGCCATCGCGTTGGTCGACGGACCGGCGGCGGCCCTCGCGCATATCGCGCGCCATTCCAGCGGGCATACCGACGCCATCGTCACCGCCGATGCGCGCGTCGCCGAAGCCTTCCTGGCCGCGGTCGACAGCGCGATCGTGCTGTGGAACGCCTCCACCCAGTTCGCCGACGGCGGCGAATTCGGGCTGGGGGCGGAGATCGGCATAGCCACCGGGCGGCTGCATGCGCGCGGGCCGGTCGCGCTGGAGGGGCTGACAACATACAAATGGGTGGGCCGCGGCACGGGCCAGGTGCGGCCTTGATCCGGACGGGTTTGCTCGGCGGCAGTTTCAATCCGGCGCACGGTGGGCACCGGTCGATCAGCCTGCTGGCGATGCACGCGCTGGGGCTCGATGCGCTGTGGTGGCTGGTGTCGCCCGGCAACCCGCTCAAGCCCGTCGCCGGCATGGCCCCGCTGCGCGCGCGGCTGGCGTCGGCGCAGAGGATGGCGCGGGGCACGCGCATCCGTGCGACCGCGATCGAGACCAGCCTGGGAACGCGCTATACGGTCGATACGCTACGCGCCCTGGTGCGGCGTCACCCCGACCGGCGCTTCGTCTGGCTGATGGGCGCGGACAATCTGGCGCAATTCCACCGCTGGCGCGACTGGCGCGGCATCGCGAGGGCGATGCCGATTGCGGTGATCGCGCGGCCGGGCTATGACGCCCATGCCCGCGCGGCTGCCGCGATGGCCTGGCTGCGGCCGCACGTCCATCCGCCCGGCCAGCGACTGCGATGGACCGAATGGAGTCTGCCGGGGCTTGTCTTCCTGCGCTTTCCGCCGGATCCGCGATCGGCCACGCAGGTGCGGGGCACGATCCCCGGCTGGGCGGCCGCGATGACGCCGCGCACGCTCCGCGACCCCGTTACCCGCCAGCTTTTGCCAGAGGAACCCGCTTGACCACCGACACCGACCCCGGCCAGTCCGACCCCGTCGATACCCCGCTGCGCACCGGCGACAGCGATGCGCTGCACCAGCTGATCATGCACCAGCTGGACGAGGATCAGGCGGCGGAGACCGTCTCCATCCCGCTGGCCGGCGTATCGAGCATCGCCGACCATATGGTCATCGCCTCGGGCCGCTCCACCCGCCATGTCGCGGCGATGGCCGAGAAGATCGCGGGCCGCGTGAAGCAGGAACTGCGCCGGGCGGTGCGCATCGAGGGGCTGCCGACCGCGGACTGGGTGCTCATCGATGCGGGCGACGTGATCGTGCATCTGTTCCGGCCAGAGGTGCGCAGTTTCTACAACCTGGAACGCATGTGGGGCGGGGACAATGCCAGCGGTCTCGCCGCCGCCGCGCAGGGCCCGGCACCGCACTGATCGCAGGCCCATGCGCATCCGCCTGTATGCGCGCGGCCGCATCGGCCGCGATCCCGAGGGCGAGATCGTCAGGCGGTATCTCGCGCGGCTTTCGTGGGAGGTGACGACCGTCGAGCGGCCCGACCGCGGCGGCCCGCCGCTGCCGCCGGCCGACGGATCGGTGCGCACCGTGCTGCTCGACGAGCGGGGCGAGATGATGGGCAGCGCCCCCTTTGCCGCGCTGATCGGCGGGTGGCGCGACGCGGGTGTGCGCGAACTGCGCTTCGCCATCGGCGCCGCGGACGGTTTCGACGATGCCGAGCGCGCGAGCGCCGACCGGTTGATCAGTTTCGGTCGCATGACCTGGCCGCACATGCTGGCCCGCGCGATGCTCGCCGAGCAATTGTGGCGCGCGCACAGCATATTGAGCGGCCATCCCTATCACCGCGCCGGATGAGCCCGCGGCCGCGCCTTTGCCTCGCCGTCGCGGCGCTGGTGGCGGCGGCCGCGACGACCGGGAGCGCCGCCCCCGGCGGCGATGCCCTGCGCGCGGAAATGGGCGAGGGGCGCGCGGCGCTGGCCACGGCGCGGCAGGCAGCGGCGCGCGCGGACGAACGGGCGCGCGCCATGGAATCGCGCGCGGCAGGATATGCCAGCGCCGCCGACCGGGACCGCGCGGCGCGCGCGGCGCTC
Source organism: uncultured Sphingomonas sp. (assembly GCA_965365395.1). Taxonomy (GTDB): domain Bacteria; phylum Pseudomonadota; class Alphaproteobacteria; order Sphingomonadales; family Sphingomonadaceae; genus Sphingopyxis. The sequence continues at coordinate 17,040 of CBDUBN010000010.1, read as the reverse complement.
GGCCTGCGCATCCAGGCGGCGGAGGCCGATCTCGCCGCGATCCGCGCGCGGGTGGGGCTGCTCGATGCGGCCCGGCGCCGGCAGCGCGCGCGGCTGGCCGAGCAGCAGCGACCGGTGGCGGAACTGCTCGCCGCGCTGCAGCTCCTGTCACGTCGGCCGCCGCTGTCCTTGCTGCTGCAACCGGGAGAAGCGCGCGACATCGTGCATGCGCGGGCGATGATCGAGGCGGTGCTGCCGGTCGTGCGGCAGCGCACCGCCGCACTGCGCGCCGAGATCGATCGGGGGCGGCGGCTCGCCGCGGCGCAGCGCGGGCTGGCGCGCGACGCGCAGGCCAGCGCACGCCGGCTGGCGGCGCGGCGCAGCGATCTGACGCGCAGCGAAGCCGCGGCGCGGGTGCGCGCGGCGGCGCTGGCGAGCGGAGCGGGACTGGAGGGCGACCGGGTGCGCGCGCTGGCGCAGGAGGCGGGGGATCTGGGCGGGCTGATCGACAGCCTGGAGGAGGCCGGCGCGCGGCGCGACCGGTTGGCGCGCCTGCCGGGGCCGGCGCCGCGTCCCGGCACCGTGGTCGAGCCGCCGCGCGCCGGATGGTTCGCGGCGGCACCGGCCAGGCCGGCGTTCCAGCTGCCCGTCGTCGGCCGCGTCGTCGCAGGCTTCGGCGAGGTATCGGACGGCGGCACGCGGTCGCGCGGCATCACGGTGGCGGCGGCACCCGGCGCGCAGGTGGTCGCGCCGGCGGCGGGGCGGGTGGTCTACGCCGGGCCGTTCCGCAGCTTCGGGCGCATCGTCATCGTCGATCATGGCGGCGGGTGGACCAGCCTGGTCACCGGCCTGCTCACGGTGTCGCCGCGCGTGGGCGAGCGGGTCGAACAGGGCAGCCCGATCGGCCGGGCCGGCGGCGCGCGGCCGCGCATCGGCGTCGAGCTCAGGCGCGGCGGTCGTCCGATCGATGCCGGCGCGCTCACCCTGTGACGGCGCGGCCCCGACCGGCGACCACAAGCATGGTTAAGCGCTCTTTGCTTTAGCGCGACATGCGCATATCTTCGCCCCGTTTCCGGCCAACCCCGGCCGACCCCGCATGAAAGACCTGTCCAGCATGGCCAGCCGTTCCGTCTCCCGCCCATCCCTGTTCCGCTACGCCCGCCCGATGGCCGCGATGTCGATGATCCTCGCGGTGCCGTTGACCGCCAGCGCGATGGCGGCGGTCGAATCCTCGACACGGGCCGAGCTCGCGCGGTTCATGGACGTCTTTCAGGAAGTGAAGGCCAATTATGTCGAGCCGGTCGGCGACGACAAGCTGGTCGAGGGCGCCATCGAGGGCATGCTGGCCGCGCTCGACCCGCATTCGGGCTATCTCGACGCGCGCGATTTCGCGACGCTGCGCACGCAGACCGACGGCGAATATGGCGGTCTGGGCCTGTCGGTGACCATGGAGGACGGCGCGGTCAAGGTGATCGCGCCGCAGGCCGATACGCCCGCCGACCGCGCCGGCATCAAGGCCGGCGACTATATCACGCACATCGACGGCGAGCTGATCCTGGGCTTCAACCTCGACGAGGCGGTGGAGAAGATGCGCGGGCAGCCTGGCACCAGCATCCGCCTGACGGTGGTGCGCCCGGGCCGCGACGAGCCCATCCAGGCGACGATCACGCGCGAGGTGATCGTGCTCAAGCCCGTGACCTGGAAGGTCGACGGGACGGTCGGCGTGCTCGAACTCAACGGCTTCAGCGAGAATGCCGCGAGCGAGCTGCGTGCCGCGATGATCGCGGTCGAACGGTCGATGGGGCGCAAGCCCACCGGCTGGGTGCTCGACCTGCGCTCGAACCCCGGCGGCCTGCTCGACCAGGCGGTGGCGGTGAGCGACCTGTTCCTCGAGCGCGGCGAGATCGTCTCGCAGCGCGGGCGGCGCGCGGGCGATATCGAGCGGTTCAACGCGCGTCCCGGCGACGCGGCGGGCGGCCTGCCCGTCGTCGTGCTGATCGACGCGGGCTCGGCATCCGCCAGCGAGATCGTCGCGGGCGCGATCCAGGACCATCATCGCGGGCTGGTGATGGGCGAGACGAGCTTCGGCAAGGGATCGGTGCAGACGGTGCTGCCGCTGTCGGATACGACCGCGCTCCGGCTGACCACGGCGCGCTATTTCACGCCGTCGGGCCGGTCGGTGCAGGAGGGCGGCATCGTGCCCGACATCCGCGTGCCGCAGATCTCCGATCCCGATTACCGCACCCGCCCCGTCTTCCGCGAGGCCGATCTGCGCCGCCACCTCGTCAACGACGCGCGCGTCAGCGACGCGGGGCTGGAGGACGATGGGGTCAACGACCCGCGCTTCAGCCAGACGCCCGAACAGCTGCGCGAGGCGGGCATCGAGGATTTCCAGCTCCACTATGCGACGCAGACCATCGCCCGCCTCGCCCGCAACCCGCGGCTGGTGGCGGAGCTGGGGCGCCGCCCGGCGGCGGCACGGCCGGTGCGCGCCAATCGGTAGAAGCGAGCGGATATCAACCGCAGCCCTGAGCCTGTCGGTGAGCGCCCTTGTCCGTTGGACACTGACGGCCCAACAGGCTCAGGGCTGCGACTATGGGGATGGCGGTGTCTAATTCACTGAAGCTCGCGCGCACGCTCGCCCTCCTCGTTCCCGGCGTGCTGCTCGGCGGCGCGTGGATCGCGCAGCTGGGTTTCGGCCTGCCGCCGTGCGAGATGTGCCACTGGCAGCGCTGGCCGCACTATGCCGCGCTCCTCCCGGCGCTGGCGGCGTTCGCCGCGCCCCCGGCCTGGCAGCGGCATCTGGTCGCCCTCGCCGCGGCCCTGATCGCGATCAGCGGGGCGATCGGCGTTTTCCATGCCGGCGTCGAATATGGCTGGTGGGAGGGGCTGACGCGCTGCGCGACCAGCGGGGGCGGGAGCCTGGAAGACCTGCTCAACGCGCCGCTGATCCGCTGCGACACGGCGCCGTGGACGTTCGCGGGGGTTTCACTGGCGGGATTCAACGCCATCTTCTCGTTGGGCGGTGCCGCGTCGATCGCGCTGCTGCTGCGCAAGCGAGGCCAGCCATGAATGCTTCCCGACCACCTAGCGAGCGCGCCAGAGCCGCGATGATCCGTGTCGACCAGGCGGGCGAGTTCGGCGCCAAGCGCATCTATGCCGGACAGCTGGCGATCCTGGGCACCGCCGCTCCGCACGCCAAGGCGATCGCGCACATGGCCGCGCAGGAGGAGCGCCACCTCGCCTTCTTCGATCGCGTCATGGCCGAGCGCGGCGTGCGGCCGACGCTGCTGCATCCGGTGTGGAGCGTCGCCGGCTACACGCTGGGCGCGGTCACCGCCGCGATCTCGCCCGAGGCGGCGATGGCCTGCACGGTCGCGGTCGAGACCGAGATCGACCGCCATTATGCGGCGCAGCTCGACGCGCTGGGCGCCCATGATCCGGAACTTTCCGACGCCATCCTCGATTTTCAGGCCGAGGAACTGGAGCATCGCGACCATGCGCTGAGCGCGGGAGCGGAGCGGGCGGTGGGTTATCCGCTGATGTCCGCGATCATCCGCGCAGGATGCCGCGCGGCGATCGCGCTGACGCAGCGGATCTGACGCCGCCGTTCAGCTACGGGCAATCGAGACGAGCAGAAGGATAGACCATGACCCGCATCGCATCGACCCTTGCTACCGCCATTGCGTTCGCCGCGATCGCGGGTGCCGCCCCGGCGCTGGCGCAGACGGGGCCGTCGGCGACGCCCGAGCGTATCAACCAGGTCTATGTCTATGGCGACGACCCCTGCCCCGCGGCGCAGGGCGACGACATCGTGGTGTGCGGCCGGCTCGACGAGAGCGAGCGTTATCGCATCCCCGAGGCGCTGCGGTCCGATCCGAACGATCCGGCGCGCGAAAGCTGGACGGCGCGGGTGCGCAGTTTCGAACGGGTCGGCCGCTTCGGTACGGATAGCTGCACCCCCGTCGGGCTGGGCGGCTTTACCGGTTGCACGCAGGAACTGGTGCGCAACGCGCAGGCGGAACGGGAGCAGGCGCGCGGCACCGACTGGACCAACGCGGTCGAGGAACAGCGCCGGCTGCGCGTCGAAGGGTTCGACGCCGAGGCGCGCGCGGTCGAGGAACAGGTGCTGGCCGACGAGCGCGCCCGCGTCGCGCGCGAAACCGAGGCGGAAGCCGCGGCGCAGAATGTCGACGCCGAGCCGCTGCCGGTGCCGCCGCCGCGCTGAGCGCTAGGTTGCCGCGCGCTGGCCCTCGATCCACTCGCCGATCCCGGCCTCCAGCACGTCGAGCGGCACCGCCCCTTGCGCCAGCACCGCGTCGTGGAAGGCGCGCAGGTCGAAGCGTGCGCCCAGCGCCGCGCTCGCCCGTTCGCGCAACGCGCGGATGCGCAGTTCGCCGATCTTGTAACCCAGCGCCTGGCCGGGCCAGCTGATGTAGCGGTTGACCTCGGCGTCGATATTGGCGTCCGACATCGCCGTGTTCTCGCGCATGAAGGCGACGGCCTGTTCCTTGCTCCACCCCTTCGCGTGCAGCCCCGTGTCCACGACCAGGCGGCAGGCGCGCCACATTTCGTAGGATAGTCGCCCCATGTCGGTTTCGGGCGTGTCGTAGAGGCCCATTTCGATGCCCAGCCGCTCGGCGTACAGCCCCCAGCCTTCGGTGAAGGCGGTGAACCCTGCGAAATTGCGCCGCCACATCGGGATGGCGAGTTCCTGCTGCAGCGCGATCTGCAGGTGATGGCCGGGCACCGCCTCGTGCAGGCTCAGCGCGGGTATCTCCCACAGCGGACGCTGGTCGAGTTTCGACGTGTTGACATAATAGGTGCCGGCGATGCCGCTCGTCGGCGATCCTTGCGAATAATAGGCGGTGGTGGTGCCCTCGGCCGTCTCCGCCGGGATCTCGCGCAGGGTATAGGGCAGGCGCGGCAGCGTGCCGAACAGGCGGGGCAGATGGCCGTCGATCCGCCGCGTGATGCGCGCGGTGCGCATCATCAACTCCTCCGGCGTCGTCGCATAATGGCGCGGGTTCGTGCGCAGGTCGGCGATGAACGCCTCGCGGCTGGCGAAGCCCGCGCGCGTGGCGACACTTTCCATCTCGGCGCGGATGCGCGCGACCTCGGCGAGGCCGAGCTGATGGATCTCCTCCGCGCTCATGCCCGTCGTCGTCTCGGCACGGATGCGGTAGGCGTAATAGCTCGCGCCGCCCGGCTGCGCCGAGACGCCCACCGCCTGCGTGCAACGCGGCAGATAGTCGCGCACGAACCAGTCGCGATGCCGGCCGAGCGCGGGGTTCACGCCCTGCGCAATGGTGTCGCGCGCGCGCGCCTGCAGCGCCGCCCAGTCGGCATCGCTCGCGTCCGCCGGTTTGGCGCGCGTGAAGGGCGCATAGTAGCGCGACTGCGTCACATCCTCGGCGATCAGCCCGGCGATGGCGCGTTCGCTGTTGCCCAGTACGGCGCAGGGCAGGACGTAGCCGCCGTCCACCGCCTGTTGCGAGACGCGCAGTGCCTCGTCGTTGACCGCGGGATATTGCGCGAGCCGGGCGACATAGCTTTCGAAATCCGCGAGCCGGTTGAACGGCAGGCTGTCGGCCAGGCCGGCGAAATTCTGGTGCCAGCCGGCATAGGTGGTGAACAGCATCATCCGCTGCCCGAAACGGTTGCCCTCGATGCTTTCGCCCAGCATCCGGCGCATGATCGCGGCATTGGTGCGGTCCGCGGCGGACAGACCCGCGACGGGAATGGCATCGAGCCGGCCGAGCAGCGCCTGCGCGGCGGCCGCCCGCCGGTCGGCCGCCGCAAGGCTGACGTCGGAAACCCGGTCGTCATGGTCGCGCACGCCGAGCATCGTCGCATATTCCGGGTTTTCGCGCAGCAGCATCGCCTCGAAATCGCGCTGCACGCCGGCGAAGTCCTCAGAAGGGCCGGCCTTCGCGGGCGCAGCGGCCCAGAGAATCGCGGCCGCGAAGCCTGCGAGCAGCCGGTTGCGGGATGGCATGCGCATGATAAGCTCCATCGTGGGGCGGCGCCGCCGCTCGCGGCACCGCGGGGGATGATCGATGGCAAGCGTAGCGCCTGTGGCGATGGCAGCAAGGCTCACCGACGTGACGCTGTTCGATCGCGTCCTGGCCCTTGCCGCGCTGGCCCTGCTGGCGGTTACCGCAACGGCGATCGGGCGCGGCTACGGCAGCTGGGCGGCCATCCCCGCCAACGTCTGGCTGCATATCGCGACGATCGCGGCCGCGCTGATGCTGACCCCGGTGATGCTGCTGCGGCGGCGCGGCGACCGCCTGCACCGCCGGCTCGGCTACCTTTGGGTGGCGGCGATGGCGCTGACCGCGGCGATCAGCTTCGACATCCGCCTGATCAACCGCGGCGGGTTCAGCCCGATCCACCTATTGTCGACCTGGACGCTGATCCAGGTGCCGTTGATCGTGTACACGGCGCGCATCCACAACCATCGCCGACACCGCGCCGCGGTGCGCGGCATGGTCATCGGCGCGCTGCTCATCGCCGGCTTCTTCACCTTTCCGTTCGGGCGGCTGATGGGCAACTGGCTGCTGGGATAAAGCACGCGACTCGTGGTTAATCGACGGTATGCCCGCCACGGGCGACGAGTCGCGGGCCGTGCGGCCGAGCGCATGTTGACGCTACGGCACGCGGCCTCGATGAGGGACGCGGTCGAAACGCCGGCGGGGGTCGCATGGCAAGCACGTTTCCTGGTTCGCGCAGCCACGTCGAATTCCGCTCGCCCCATGCGGCGCCGCGTCTCGCCCGCTCCATGTCGCTGCATGCCTCGGGCGCCCTGATCGTCTTCGCCATGCTGCAGGTCGCGGGCGTCGTGGCGTTCGCCGGGTTGCCCGGCGGCGCGCTGCTGCCGTTCCTGGCCTTGCTGCTCCTGGTCGTTGCCGCCATTCCCCACGCGCGCCGGATGGAGCGGCGCTGGTCGCGATTGTCCGACACCGCGCTGCCTTCACAGGCGCTGATCGCCCGCTTTCGCCGCGACCGGGCCGCGCTGTGGCGACTGGCGCTGCTGGCGCCCGCGCTGTGGCTGGGCCTGTTCGCCGGGATCGCGCAGGCCGCGGCGTAGAATAGCGCGATCCTTTTGACCGGGGCGCAGGCCGCCCCTATCGCGCCGACGATGACCGACGCGACCGCCGAACCCGCCGACCTGCCCGCCGATCTGCTCGACCGTGCCGACGATGCCATGCGTCGGGCGCGGCGCGCGGGCGCCGACGCGGTCGTTGCCAGCACGCGGCGCGCGGCGTCGGCGCAGGTCGGGGTGCGCCTCGGCAGCCTGGAAGACGTCGGCCGATCGGAGGAGCTCGATCTCTCGCTCGAGGTGTTCGTCGGCCAACGGTCGGCCAGCGTCTCGACCGGCGACATGCGTCCGGCGGCACTGGACGCGCTGATCGAGCGCGCCGTCGCCATGGCGCGGCTGGCGCCGGAAAACCCGTGGAGCGGGCCCGCGCCGGCGGACCTGCTGGCGCGCGGCCCCTTCGCCGATCTGGACCTCGCCGACCCGGCAGGCGAGCCGAGCGCCGCTGTGCTGCGCAGCCTGGCACTCGAGGCGGAGGACGCCGCGCGCAGCGTCGCGGGGGTGACGAACAGCGAGGGCGGCAGTGCGAGCGCCGATCGCTCGGAGCATGCGCTGGTCACCAGCGAAGGATTCGCGGGCGCGAGCGTGACGACCGGCTTCAGCGTCTCGGCATCGGTGCTGGCGGGCGCGGGCGAGGGCATGCAGCGCGACTATGACTGGCACAGCGCGCGGCATCTGTCCGACCTGCGCGGCGCCGCCAGCATCGGCCGGCGGGCGGGCGAGCGGGCGGTCGCCCGGTTGCACCCGCGCCCCCTGCGCAGCGGGGCGATGCCGGTGCTGTTCGCGCCACGCGTGGCGGGCAGCATCGTCGGGCACCTGGTTTCCGCAATGTCCGGCCCTGCCATCGCACGCGGCAAAAGCTTTCTGAGCGAACACGCCGGTGCCAGGCTGTTCGACGCCGGAATCGGCATCGTCGAGGATCCGCACCGGCCGCGCGGCCTGCGCAGCCGCCTGTTCGACGGCGAGGGACTGCCGACGCGGGCGCGAGCGATCGTCGAGGCGGGCACGATCGGGCCGTGGCTGTGCGACATGGCGTCGGCGCGGCAGCTGGGCGTACCGCCGACGGGGCATGGATCGGGCGGCGGCGGCGTGTCGACCGGCAATCTGACGCTGCTCCCCGGCCCCATCGGCCAGGACGAGCTGATGGCCGACGTGCGCGACGGCGTGCTGGTGACCGAACTGATCGGCCAGGGCGTCGACATGCTGACCGGCGACTACAGCCGCGGCGCGTCGGGCTGGCGCATCGTCGATGGCCGGCCGGCCGAACCGGTCGCGGGCTTCACCATCGCCGGCAATCTGCTGGCGATGTTCGCCGATCTGCGCGCCGCGGACGATCTCGACACGAACCACGCGACGCATGTTCCGACGCTGCGCACCGACGCCATGACGGTCGCTGGTGATTGAGCGCGCGATCCCGGCGGAGGCGATCATCTCCGCGGCGAGAGAGGTGGGCGACGCCGCGCTGCGCCAGTGGCGCCACCTCAAGGGTGGCGGCGACCTGGAGCAGTGGCGCAAGGCGGACGCGAGCCTGGTGTGCGAGGTCGACATGGAAACCGACCGCCGGCTGCGCGCGATCCTGGGCGCGGTCGATCCGGCGGCGGGCTGGCTGAGCGAGGAAACGGCGGACGATCCGGCGCGGCTCGCGGCCGCGCGCATCTGGTGCGTCGATCCGATCGACGGCACGCGCGATTTCCTGCGCGGCCGCGCCGGCTGGGCGGTATCCATCGCGCTGGTCGAGAACGGGCAGCCGGTGTTCGGCGTGCTCTACGCGCCGGCGCGGGACGAACTGTGGGTCGCACAGGCGGGCGGGGGCGCGACGTGCAATGGCGCGAGCATCGCCGCGGCGACGCGCGACGCATTGCCGGGCGCGCGCGTACCCGCGAACGACCTGCCGCGCGCCGACCGCGACCTCGTCAAGGTGTTCCAGCCCAACAGCATCGCGCTGCGCATGGCGATGGTGGCGCGCGGGGACGCGGATCTCGTCGCGACGCTGCGCTGGGGGTTCGAGTGGGACATCGCCGCCGCGACGCTGATCGCGCGCGAGGCGGGAGCGCGCGTGACCGACGCGCTGGGCGGGCCGCTGCGCTTCAATTCGCGCACGGGGCAGGCATTCGGCGTGCTCGCCTGCGCTCCGGGCATATTCAGCGCCGCGGTCGAGCGGTTGGGCCCACGCGCCGCGGCGGTGATCGGATCGTCGCGAGCGCCGGATTGATGGCCGCGCCGCTTGACGCCTGCGTGCGGTTCGCCTAACGGCGGCGCTTCTCGGAACCATCGACCGGTCGACAAGCGCGCTGCGAGGCACGGCTTTCGGCCTGTTTTTGCGTAACGGGCGGCCGGCATGTCGCCGGCGAATCACTCGCTTTGAGATAGGCCGGTCGCCAGCCGGGCTGTGGAGCAAGGAGACAGTCACCACATGGCACGTATCGCGGGCGTCAATCTGCCCACCAACAAGCGCGTTGTGATCGCGCTGCAATATATCCACGGCATCGGCGCGCGCAACGCCAAGGACATCGTCGGCAAGGTCGGCATCGACGAGACGCGCCGGGTCCAGGACCTGTCCGACGCCGAGGTCCTGCAGATTCGCGAGACGATCGACGCCGGCTTCACGGTCGAGGGCGATCTGCGCCGCGAAACCGCGATGAACATCAAGCGGCTGATGGATCTGGGCTGCTATCGCGGCCTGCGCCACCGCAAGGGCCTGCCGGTGCGCGGCCAGCGCACCCACACCAACGCCCGCACCCGCAAGGGCAAGGCGAAGGCCATCGCCGGCAAGAAGAAGTAGACGACCGTCCGGGGACGGGCGTTTCATTCTTCTCCGCCGCAAGCCAGCTGACCGCAAACGCGACGCTGGCTCATCTCGAAAAAAATTCAGCTTACAGGGATCACCGCAATGGCCCGCGAACCACAGCGCATCAAACGGCGCGAGCGTAAGAACATCTCGTCCGGCGTCGCCCACGTCAACGCGACCTTCAACAACACGATGGTCACCATCACCGATGCGCAGGGCAATGCCATCAGCTGGTCGTCGGCCGGCATGATGGGCTTCAAGGGGTCGCGCAAGTCGACCCCCTATGCAGCCCAGGTCGCCGCCGAGGACGCGGGCCGCAAGGCCGCCGAACATGGCGTCCGCACGCTCGAGGTCGAGGTCAAGGGCCCGGGCGCCGGCCGCGAATCCGCACTGCGCGCGCTGCAGGCCGCGGGTTTCCAAATCACGACGATCCGCGACGTGACCTCGATCCCGCACAATGGCGTGCGTCCGGCCAAGCGTCGCCGCGTCTGACCTCATCATGACCCCTCGCGCGGCTGGCGGGCCGTGCGTTACGGGGTCCGGGGCATGGGACGCCGGCTCCGCCAGCCGCGTTCCGCGCACCATGGTTCCGCCCTTTGACCCATAGGGGAACAGCATGTCTGTCAACAGCAAGAACTGGCAGGAACTCAAGAAGCCGACCGGCCTCGAGGTGAAGGCCGGTTCCGATTCGCGGCGCAAGGCCACTTTCGTCGCCGAGCCTCTGGAGCGTGGCTTCGGCCTGACGCTCGGCAACGCGCTGCGCCGCGTGCTCCTGTCCTCGCTCCAGGGCGCGGCGATCACCTCGATCAAGATCGAGAATGTGCTGCATGAATTCTCTTCGCTGTCGGGTGTCCGCGAGGACGTCACCGACATCGTTCTCAACGTGAAGCAGATCGCGCTGCGCATGGAAGGCGAGGGCCCGAAGCGCCTGCAACTTTCGGCGACCGGCCCCGCGACCGTGACCGCCGGCGATATCACCGTGTCGGGCGACATCCAGGTGATGAACCCGGGCCATGTCATCTGCCACCTCGACGAGGGCGCGACGCTCAACATGGAACTGACCGCGGATAGCGGGAAGGGCTATGTCCCGGCCGCGAACAACCGTCCGGCCGACGCGCCGATCGGCCTGATCCCGGTCGACTCGCTCTATTCGCCGGTCCGCCAGGTCGCCTACAAGATCGACAATGCGCGCATCGGGCAGGAGCTCGACTACGACAAGCTCAACCTGACGGTCGAGACGGACGGTACCATCTCGCCCGATGACGCGGTCGCCTATGCCGCGCGCATCCTGCAGGATCAGCTTTCGGTGTTCGTCCACTTCTCCGAGGGCGGCGCCAGCGAGCCGAGCCCGCGCATCGGCGTGCCGGTGCAGCCGATGGGCAGCTACAGCGCCGAGGAAGCCGACACCAACCAGCTCAACCGCTTCCTGCTCAAGAAGGTCGACGAGCTGGAGCTGTCGGTGCGCTCGGCGAACTGCCTCAAGAACGACAACATCATCTACATCGGCGATCTCGTCCAGAAGACCGAGGCCGAGATGCTGCGCACGCCGAACTTCGGGCGCAAGAGCCTGAACGAGATCAAGGAAGTGCTGTCGTCGATGGGTCTGCGCCTGGGCATGGACATCCCCGGCTGGCCGCCGGAAAATATCGAGGAAATGGCCAAGAAGCTCGAACAGGAAATGCTTGGTTGAGCGCCCGAGCGTAGCGCAGCTGCGCGAGGGACCAGCGCCAACCCGGCCAGCGGCGCGCAGCGCCGACTGACGTCACGGGATTTACTCCCGTGACCGGGCGATAAACGAGAGGGCGCTCCCCTCTCCGACTTACGGTAGCCGGCAAGCTGGCAACCTTCACTACCTCTCCCCCGTGGGGAGAGGGCGGGTCGGCCGCCCCATATCGCGGCCAGCTACGAGCTACCTCACACGGGCTCTTAACGAACGAAGGAAGACATCATGCGTCATAAAGTCGGTGGCCGGAAACTGCAGCGCACGTCCGCGCACCGGATCGCACTGTTCCGCAACATGTCGGCGGCGCTCATCAAGCATGAGCAGATCACGACGACCCTCGCCAAGGCGAAGGAGCTTCGCCCCTATGTCGAGAAGCTCGTCACGCTGGCCAAGCGCGGCGGCCTGTCGAACCGCCGCCTGGCGATGGCGCGGCTGGGCGACGAGGCGCAGTTGAAGAAGCTGTTCGATGTGCTTGCCGAGCGCTATGCCGATCGCGCCGGCGGGTACACGCGCGTGATGAAGGCGGGTTTCCGCGCCTCGGACGCGGCGGCGATGGCGGTGATCGAGTTCGTCGACCGCGACGTCGACGCCAAGGGCCAGGATTCGGGCCCCGTCATGACCGACGACGAGTATAGCGAAGCCGCATAAGGCACCGACGCGATCGACGAGGGGCCGACGGTGCGAACCGTTCGGCCCCTCGTTGCGTTGGGACGAGGGGATCCGGCCGCGCTCGACGGTGGCGGCGCGACCCGCGACGTTCGCAACGGAGGATAGCATGACAGGGCAGTGCGCGGCATGCGGGGCGGAACTGGGCGCGGAGGACCGTTTCTGCCGCCGCTGCGGCGCCGCCGTTCCCGCCGCGGTGGCCACGGGGGAAAGCTGGGTCGACCTGGTCGACGAGCCGGCGCAGCCGAGCGCCGCCGCGCCTGCGTTCGCGTCGCATCCCGCCGAGCCGCCCGCATTCGCGCCCGCGCCCCGGCCGCTGCCGGACGCGCAAGCGGTGGACCCTGCGGCGACGGAGCCGGCCGCGCGGGACGATGGCAATCGCCGCAAGCTTACCTGGCTGCTCGTGCTGCTGGTCGGCATCGTCGGCGCGGTGGCGATCGTCGGCTGGGCGATGCAATGGTCGCAAGGCCGCGGCGGTTCCACCGTCGTGGCGGAGGAGGGCGACGATCCCGCGCCCGCGCATGCGGATCCCTGGCAGGCGGCCTATCGCGACGTGTATGTGGGCGAAGGCGAGGTCACGCTGGTAACGAGCGGCGAGGCTCGCCAGCGCGATTATCCCACGACCGAGGGCACAGTAGTGCAGCGCACGCTGCCCGCGGGCACGAGTGTCGCCGGACGCTGGGTGCGGGGACGCGATGCGACCACCAAATGGCTGAAGCTCGCCGGCGGCGGCTATGTGTGGGAAGGCAATTTGGCGCAGCCCGGCGGCGCGGGCTCGCCGATCGAGCTGACGATCAACAATCGCCGCGCCGATCTTGGTCCCGACCTGGAGGCCTATCTTGACCAGGCACGCGCGCAGGCGCGGGCGCGCTACGCCCGGATCGAAGCGCTGCCAGAGAAGGAGCGGCTCGATCAGCTCGGCAATATCGAGGAGGCGTCGGTCTATGTCCGCGTGCCCAACCGGCGCTGGCGCGGGCTGACGGTCACCTCGGTCGCGCAACATTATGAATCGCACGGTCTCACCTTTCGCGAGGATGTGGGCGCCGTGCGCCGCGCCCTGGCGGCCGCCGGCGTGACCGTCGATGCGGACGGCATCATCCCGCAATCGGAGGAGGAGGCGGTGACTTGTGCGATCACCTCGACCGATGACTGGCCGGCGGCACGCGCCTATGGCGCGACCTCGCTGACCTGCGGCGTATAGGAGCGTTGCCGCTGGCGGGGCGGCCCGCTACCGCCCCGCCCATGTTGAGACGCCTGTACGAATGGACCCTGGCCAAGGCCGCGCACCCGCAGTCGGAGCGGTGGCTGGCGGCGATCAGTTTCATCGAGTCGAGTTTCTTCCCGATTCCGCCCGACGTCCTCCTCGCGCCGATGTGTCTTGCCCGGCCGGAGCGGGCCTGGCGCTACGCGGCGATCTGCACCGTCGCCTCGGTGCTCGGCGCGCTGCTGGGTTATGCCATCGGCTATTTCCTGTTCGAAACCATCGGCCGGGCGATCATCGATTTCTACGGCGTCGGCGCGGATTTTGACGCCTTCCGTTCGACCTTCAACGAGCAGGGCTGGATCATCGTCCTGCTGGCGGGCTTCACCCCGCTGCCGTTCAAGGTGATCACCATCGCCGCCGGCGCGACAGCGATGCCGCTGTACATATTGGTGATGGCGGCGGTCATCGCCCGGGCGGGGCGTTTCTTCCTGGTCGCGGCGCTGTTGTGGAAATTTGGTCAGCCGATGAAGGCGTGGATCGACCGTAACTTTGCACTGGCGACGACGCTGATCGGCGCCGCGGCGATCGGCGGGTTCGTGGCGCTCAAATATCTGTTCTAGGTTGCGCGCGCGCAGCGTCGTTCTAGCGCGCGAACAGCATTGCATCGTCGGCGAATGCCTTGAACTCGAGCGCGTTGCCGGCGGGGTCGCGGATGAACAGGGTGCGCTGCTCGCCCGGCTGGCCGGCGAAGCGGGTCATCGGCGGGTGGACGAAGGGGGTGCCGGCGCGGGCCAGGCGCTCGGCCAGCAGTTCGAACTGCGCCGGGGTGAGCACGATGCCGAAATGCGGCACCGGCACGCCGTGCCCGTCGACGGCATTGCTGCCCGCATCGCCGCGCCGGCCCTCGACCCGGTGCACCACGAGCTGGTGGCCGAAGAAGCTGAAGTCCATCCACTGCGCCGACGAGCGCCCTAGCGCGCAGCCCATGGCATCGCCGTAGAATGCGCGCGCGGCATCGAGATCGTCGACCGGAATGGCGAGGTGGAAGGGGCGCAGCTCGGGCATGCGGATGCGATAGCGCGCGCGCCGCGCCTCCGCTACAGCGCGCAGCCATGCTGAAGCGCGTCGCCACCTTCGCCGCCGGCCGTCCCGGCCTGACCGCGCTGGTCATCGGCGCGGGCAGCGCGACCGGTTTCGCGCCGCTGGGGCTGTGGCCGGTCACCCTGGTGGCGCTGGCGATTTTGCTATGGCTGCTCGAGCTTGCGCGGGGTCATCGTGCCGCGTTCGCGCTCGGCTGGCTGTTCGGGCTGGGGCATTTCACGGTCGGCAACAACTGGATCGCGACCGCCTTCACCTTCCAGGCCAAGATGCCGGCCTGGATCGGCTGGCTCGCGGTGCCTTTGCTGTCGGTGTATCTGGCGGTGTTCATCGGGCTGGCGACTTGGGCGGCGTGGGCGGCGTGGCAGCGGGTGCGGCGTGACCCGAACGACCGCTTACCGCTAGTCCTCCTGTTCGCGGCGACGTGGATCGTCACCGAATGGCTGCGCAGCTGGGTGTTCACGGGGTTCGCGTGGAATCCGCTGGCGGCGATCGCTGTGCCGGTTGCCTTGCCGAGCCGGTGGCTCGGTACCTATGGAATGTCGGGGTTGATCGTTGCCGGCACTGGCATAGCGGTCATGTTTCTGCGGCACGTGACTCACGAGATTCGGGCCAAGCCGCTGACTCCAGCGCGGATCACCTTCATCGTCGCCTTTTTCATACTGCCAGAAGCCACATTGCTGCTGCTCGCGCCCTTATTGGTCGAGGCGCGCGCTGCACAGTCGGGCGGCGCCCCCTTCACTCTCGTCCAGCCGAACATCGAGCAGGGCGACAAATGGGACATGGAGCGGCGCGCGGAGAATTTCCGCAAGCTCGCCGCCCTGTCCCCCCGACGGGCCGACCAGCCGCCCCGTCTCCTCCTCTGGCCCGAGGCGGCGGTGCCGGATTATCTGGAGGGCGGCTATCCGCTCGACTGGTATATCGAGGCACCGAGCTTCGCGCGGGCGAAGCTCGCCGGGCTGCTCGGGCCGGACGACGTGATGCTGACCGGCGCGGTCAAGCTCGATCCGCTGCCCGATCGCAGCGACATATCGGGCGCGCGCAACAGCGTGTTCAGCATCGATGCGCGGGGGCAGCTCGGGCCGCGCTACGACAAGGCGCATCTGGTGCCGTACGGCGAATATCTGCCCGCGCGATCGATCCTGTCGCTGTTCGGCATCGAGCGGCTCGCCCCCGGCGCGATCGATTTCCGCCATGGGCCGGGCCCGCGCAGCCTCGACCTCGGGCGTTTCGGCAAGGTCGGAGTCCAGTTGTGCTACGAGATCATCTTTTCGGGCCAGGTGGTCGATCGCGCAAACCGGCCCGCCTTCATCTTTAATCCATCGAACGACGCCTGGTTCGGCAGCTGGGGTCCGCCGCAGCATCTGGCGCAGGCGCGGCTGCGCGCGATCGAGGAGGGGCTGCCGGTGCTGCGCTCCACACCGACGGGCATCAGCGCGGTGATCGATGCCGATGGGCGGGTGGTCGATTCGATACCGATGCACCGCGCGGGGCGGATCGACGGCATAGTGCCGGCCGCGCATGCGCCGACGCCGTTCGCGCGCTGGGGCAACATCCTGCCACTGGCCTTCGCAGTTTTTCTTGGGCTGGCCGCCGTTGCCTTGACCCGTCGCCGTCGCTAGGGCCGCATAAAGCTTTCTTTATATCAACAGCCGGAACCCTCATGCGCGCCAGCTTCCTCTTCACCTCCGAATCCGTGTCCGAGGGCCATCCCGACAAGGTTGCCGATCAGATCAGCGACACCATCGTCGACCTGTTCCTGTCGAAGGACCCGGAGGCGCGGATCGCCTGCGAGACGCTGACCACGACGCAGCTCGTCGTGCTGGCGGGCGAAATCCGCGGCAAGGACATCATGGATGCCGCCGGCCAATGGGCGCCCGGCGTCGAGGCCGAGATCGAGGCGGCGGTTCGCCAGACCGTGCGCGACATCGGCTACGAGCAGGGCGGCTTTCACTGGGAGCAGTTCCGGTTCGAGAATAATCTGCACGGCCAGTCGGCGCACATCGCGCAGGGCGTGGACGCCAGCGGCAACAAGGACGAGGGCGCGGGCGACCAGGGCATCATGTTCGGTTACGCCAGCGACGAGACGCCGGACCTGATGCCCGCGACGCTGGATTACAGCCACAAGATCCTCGAAGCGATGGCCGCGGACCGGAAATCGGGCGCGGCGCCCTTCCTGGAGCCTGACGCCAAGAGCCAGGTGACGCTGCGCTACGAGAACGAGCGCCCGGCCGAGGCGACCGCGATCGTCGTGTCCACGCAGCATGCCAAGGATTATTGCAAGCCCTGGCGCGACGACGAGAAGGGCGAGAGCGGCGGCAGCGACGAGAAATATGCCGAGCTCGAAACCTATGTGAAGGGCGTGATCGCGCGCGTCCTGCCGGCGGACCTGCTGACCGCGAACACCGTCTACCACATCAACCCCACCGGCCGGTTCGAGATCGGCGGGCCGGACGGCGACGCAGGCCTGACGGGGCGCAAGA
>CBDUBN010000009.1:0-34799 GCA_965365395.1 uncultured Sphingomonas sp. | reverse complement strand
CGCGGTCGATACTATCCGTACGAGGGTAATTATTCGACCTATCTCGAGAAGAAGGCCAAGCGACTGGAGCAGGAGGCGCGCGAGGATCAGGGCCGGCAGAAAGCGATCCGCGACGAGCTCGAATGGATCCGCCAATCGCCCAAGGCGCGGCAGGCGAAGTCGAAGGCGCGGATCAAGAGCTTCGATCAGCTCGTTGCCGCGCAGGAGAGCCGCGCTCCCGGCAAGGCGCAAATCCTGATCCAGATACCCGAACGGCTCGGCGGCAAGGTGATCGAGGTCGAGAACCTGTCGAAAGCCTATGGCGACAAGATCCTGTTCGAGGACCTGTCCTTCACCCTGCCGCCCGGCGGCATCGTGGGTGTCATCGGTGCGAACGGCGCGGGCAAGACCACCCTTTTCAAGCTGCTTACCGGCAAGGAGCAGCCCGACAGCGGATCGGTCGACATCGGCCCAACGGTCAAGCTCGGCTTTGTCGATCAGAGCCGCGACGACCTCGACGCCAACCATAATGTCTGGGAAGAAATTTCCGGCGGGCACGATATCATGACTATCGGCAAGCAGGAGATGCAGACCCGCGCCTACGTCGGCGCGTTCAATTTCAAGGGCGGCGACCAGCAGAAGAAGGTCGGCCAGCTGTCCGGCGGCGAGCGCAACCGGGTCCATATGGCCAAGATGCTGAAGGAGGGCGGAAATGTCTTGCTGCTCGACGAACCGACCAACGACCTCGATACCGAAACGCTGGCTGCGCTCGAGGAAGCGCTGGAGAGTTTCGCGGGTTGCGCCGTCGTCATCAGCCACGACCGCTTTTTCCTCGACCGGCTGTGCACGCACATCCTGGCGTTCGAGGGCAACGGGCATGTCGAATGGTTCGAGGGCAATTTCGATGCCTATGAGGAGGACAAGCTGCGCCGCCTGGGCGACGACGCGCTCAAGCCCAGCCGCGGAACATACAAGCGCCTGACGCGGTGAGCGCCGCTTCGACGCCCGCGGCGCAAAGCGCGGGCCGGGCGGCACGCGTCATCCTCATTACCCGCGCGGTTTCGCGTAATCAGGGCAATGTCGCACTGTCGCGCGTGTGGCACCGGTTGTTGACGGACGCGTTCCCCGGCGAACGGATCGCTACGCTCGAACGCATTCCGATGGCGCTCAAACGCTACGACCATGCCTGGTTCGCGGCGCATGCCGACCCGGTTGCGGCCTTCGATGCGCTGGCCCGGCGCCTCGCACGCCGGTCAGCACGGGCGCCGCGCACCGCACGCGACGACGCGATCATGCTCGATCCCGATCTCACGCGGCGCACCCGCTCGCCCCGGCTGCGGCGGTTCAAGCTGCGGACATGGATCGCCCGTCTCGGGTCCTACGACCGGGCCTTCATCGACCGGCAGGGCACCCTCGCCGGCGGCGAGCTGGCAGTGCTCAACGCCGCGGGCGAGTTCATGCCCGGGTCCACCGACACCCCGATCCAGTATATGCTCGATCTGCGGATCGCGCAGCTGCTCGGTCTCAAGACGGCCTTCGTCAACACGAGCTTCCAGCTCGCCGATGCGCTGACCACGCGCCTCGCCGTGCACACGCTCGAGGCCGCCGATCTGGTGCTTTTCCGTGATCGCGTCAGTGAGGCGCGCTACCGCGAGGCAGGCGGCACGCGCCCGCTGATCCTGTCGCCCGACGCCGCGATGATGACGCGCGATCCCGCCGTACCCCGGGCGCCGACGGGCCGTATCGGGTTGACCCTGGCGGGCCCGCTGGCGACGAGCGAGTCGGCACGCACGGCCTGGCTCCACCTCGCGCTCTCGCTGCGCCGCGACGGCCTGGAACCGGTGTTCGTCACCAACGAATGGTTCAGCGACGCGCCGATATTTGCAGCATGGGCGCGCGAGCACGGGTTCGAGACGCACGGCCTGGGCCTGGAGGTCGGACCCTTTGGCGATCTGCTCGCCGGTTTGGACGTCGTCGTCAGCGCGCGCCTGCACACGGGCGTGCTTGCGCTGCTCGCGGGCGCCGGGATCGTGCCGGTGGAGATCGGAACGACCAAGATCAGCGGTTATTTCGGACAGTTGGGCATCGATGCGATATCCCAAAACCTGGCTGGCGACGACCATTGGCTGGAACGCACCCGCGGCGCGATCGACGCCATCCTGTTGGACAAAGCCGGGGTCGTCGCGCGTCAGCAGGCCGCTATTCGCGATGCGGCGCAGGCGGCGCATGCCGACCTCATGCCGCTGCTTGCCGCCTTGCTCCCGCCTATTGCGCGCGGTTGATGCGAACGTAGGTTGGTTGGGCCGGGGCGCAGCCGGATGACCCGAACAAGCCAGAGCGCCTAAACGGCCGAGAAAGCGCCGTTCGCCTCGTCGAGGACGTGCAACTCGCCCGTCCGGATGGCAAACCACGCGCCGTGCAGCTTCAAGGCGCCGGCGCGCTCGCGCTCCGCGATGAAGGGAAAGCTGCGCAGGTTGGCCAGGCTGACCTTGATCGCCTCATGCTCCAGCGCGAGCTGCGGATCATTCGGTTCCGCGGCCGCGATCCTGTCGCGCGCGTCATCGATGATGCCCATCCATTTGCCGACGAAGCTCGCTGGCGCGGCGTCGTTTATGCCGTCGAGCGCAGCCTTGATGCCGCCGCACTGGCCATGCCCCAGCACGACGATATGTCGCACATGCAACCCCAGCACGCCGAACTCGATCGCGGCCGAGGCACCATGCTGGCCGCCGCCCTCCTCGAACGGGGGCACGAGATTGGCGACGTTGCGGAGCGCGAACACCTGACCAGGAACCGTATCGAACACCGTGGCCGGATCGACACGGCTGTCGCAGCAGGAAATGATCATCACCGGCGGCGCCTGGCCCTCACTGGCGAGCGCATCGAAGCGCGCTTTTTGCGCGACATATCCGCTTGCGCGGAAACGGCGGTATCCATCGACGAGCGAAGCGAATTCAGGCATGCCACCGCCGCTAATCGAGCGTGCCGCTGATGACAATCCGGCGCGCGGCCTCTATGACGCGCGCCATGGCCATCACCGTTGCCCCGCGCCCCGCAGCGCCCACCTCTCAACGTGCGCGAAAGCCCGACTGGATTCGCGTCAAGGCGCCGACCAGCACCGGTTTCGCGGAAACGCGCCGCCTGATGCGCGACCTCAACCTCAATACGGTGTGCGAGGAAGCGGCCTGTCCGAACATCGGCGAATGCTGGACGAAAAAGCACGCTACGGTGATGATCCTGGGCGACACCTGCACTAGGGCCTGCGCCTTTTGCAACGTCAAGACCGGCATGCCGGGCGCCGTCGACCCCGCCGAGCCGGAAAACTTGGCCACCGCGGCCGCGGCGCTTGCGCTCGAACATATCGTCATCACGTCGGTCGACCGCGACGATCTGCCCGACGGCGGCGCGGGTCAGTTCGTGCGCGTAATCGAGGCACTGCGCCGCACCGCGCCCTCGACCACGATCGAGATACTGACACCGGATTTCCGCAACAAGCCGATGGCCGCGATCCAGGCGATCGTCGCGGCGCGGCCCGATGTCTACAATCACAATCTCGAAACCGTGCCGCGGCTCTACCCGACCATACGTCCCGGCGCTCGCTATTATGCCTCGCTGCGCCTGCTCGAAACGGTAAAGCGGCTCGACCCGTCGATCTTCACCAAATCGGGCATCATGCTCGGCCTGGGTGAAGAGCGGATGGAGGTGCATCAGGTGATGGACGACATGCGCTGCGCCGATGTCGATTTCCTGACGATGGGCCAGTATCTCCAGCCCACCCCGCGTCATGCCAGGGTCGTCGATTTCGTGCCGCCCGCCGGGTTCGACGCCTATGCACAGATCGCAAGGGCGAAAGGCTTCCTGCAGGTCGCCTCATCGCCGCTTACCCGATCCAGCTACCATGCCGGCGCCGATTTCGCGGCGATGCGCGCAGCGCGCGAGGCCAGGCTGGGCGCCGCGGCATAACCGGTGCCGCACCACCGTGAACTGCGCCAGCTGCCGTACAGCGCCCAGCAGATGTTCGATCTGGTGGCCGACGTCGGTCGCTACCCCGAGTTCCTGCCGTGGGTGGCGGGCGTGCGCATCCGTTCGGACAGCGGCGAAGCGATGGTCGCGGACATGATCGTCGGATTCAAGGGCCTGCGCGAACGCTTCACGTCGCGCGTGACCAAGCAGCGCCCGACCGCCATCCACGTCGACTATCTGGAAGGACCGCTGAGACAGCTGAGCAACGACTGGCGTTTCGCTGACACGGCCGGCGGCGGTTGCAGCGTCGATTTTACCGTCGAGTTCGCCTTCCGCAACAGCCTGTTCGAACGCATGGCGGGCCAGGTGTTCGACAAGGCGTTGCGGCGTATGATCGGCGCGTTCGAAGCGCGCGCGGCGGAACTTTACGCGGGTTCGCCGTCGAATCCATCGCTCGACGGCAACAGCAGTTCGAGCGCGAACAGCGCCGCCTGACGCCGCACGCCCGCGCGGTCGAGCGGAGCGCCGTCCTTTCCGACGAAGCGCCGGATGGTCGAGCGCGCCTCGATGCCGCCGTCCCTGCGGCGTGCGCGACCGAACACCACATGGCCGACCGGCTTTTCCTCGCTGCCGCCCCCCGGCCCCGCTACGCCCGAGATCGACACGGCGACGTCCGCCCCGGTTCGCTCCAGAACGCCGCGAGCCATGGCCTCGGTGCACTGGGTGGAGACAGCGCCATGGTCGGCGAGCAGCGTTTCAGGTACACCGAGCATCGCCGTTTTCGCGGTGTTGGAGTATGTGACGAACCCGCATTCGAATACGGCGCTGCTGCCCGGCGCGTCGGTCAATGCGGTCGCGACCATGCCGCCGGTGCAGCTTTCCGCCGTTGCCACCATCCGACCCGCCGCCTGGTTCTCCTTGACCACCTGGCACGCGGCGAGGAACAGCCCGTTGCCCTCATCGTCGAAAACGCTGTCCGGCATCGCATCGTCCTCGCTATTTTCGGAGCAGGGCGACGCTCACCACCGCTTGCGCGGCGATGCCCTCGCCGCGACCGGTGAAACCCAGCCGCTCGGTGGTGGTTGCCTTTACCGACACTGCGTCGACGTCGAGCTCGAGCAGTCTTGCGATATTGATGCGGATCGTTTCGCGATACGGCCCGACCTTGGGCGCTTCGCAAATGATGGTGCAATCGACGTGGTCGATAAAGCCGCCGCGCGTCGTCGCCAGGTCGCGCGCCTGCGTCAGGAACAGGGCGGACGATGCCCCGCGCCACTGTGGATCGCTCGGCGGGAAGTGCGTCCCGATGTCGCCCGCGCCGATCGCACCCAGCAGGGCATCCGTGATGGCATGCAGCGCGACATCCGCATCGCTATGGCCGTCCAGACGATGATCATGCGGCACGAGCACACCGCCGAGCCATACCCCATCGCCCGGCACCAGCCGGTGCACGTCGAAGCCGCTGCCGACGGCATGGCGCCAGGCGGGCAGGGCGCGGTCGGCCAGGACGCGTTCCATATGCGCAAGATCTCCCGGTCCCGTGATCTTGTCGAGGAGGGGGCTGCCCGAAACCATGGCCACCCGCCCACCCGCTGCGCGCACCATCTGCGCATCGTCCGTCGCCGCGCCGCCTTTCCACGCGGCATGCGCTGCGCGCAGCGCCTCGACCTGAAACGCCTGCGGCGTCTGCACGCGCACAAGTCCCGCCCGATCCACGGTCTCGCCCAACCGTTCTCCACCGCGCGCGAGTGTATCGGCCGCCGGTAATACCGGCACCGCGCCCGCGCTCGCGCCGCCGTCCAATGCGTCCAGCAGCCGGTCTATCGTGATCTCGTCCACCCCCGGCCTCGCGGCGTCGTGGACGAGCACGAGTTCGACCGACGCATCGAGTGCGTCGAGCCCCGCACGCACCGAATCCTGCCGCTCCGCCCCACCGTCGATCAGCTGCACGGGTAGGCCACGTAGCGCGGCATCCGCCGCGGCGCGCGGTCCCGTGCCGGAAGCGACAACGACGGTCACGCCGGCGCAGCGGGCGTGCGTGTGAAACGCCTCGACACTCCAGCGCAACACCGGCCGGCCGACCAGAGGAGCGAACTGCTTGGGCTGATCCAGCCCGGCCCGGGCTCCTTGCCCGGCGGCGACGATCAGCGCGTGAAATAAGGCCGTCATACTTCCTCCCGTATCGCGCCAAGGGGCGGAGCGGAAGCGGCGTATGCTGCAGTGCGACAGAAAACTGGCGCACTGCCACTTTTTCTGGCATCGCATCGCCATGGCCCGCCTTTCGCCCATCACCGTCGGATCGATCACCATCGACACGCCGGTCATTCTGGCTCCGATGACCGGCGTCACCGACATGCCGTTCCGCACGCTGGTGCGCCGCTACGGCTCGGGCCTGAACGTCACCGAGATGATTGCGAGCGCGGCGATGGTCCGTGAGACCCGCCAGTCTCTCCAGAAGGCTGCGTGGCATCCGCTGGAGGAGCCGGTGTCGATGCAGCTGGCCGGCTGCTCGCCGACGGAGATGGCCGAGGCGGCGAAGCTGAACGCGGATCGCGGCGCGGCGATCATCGACATCAATATGGGCTGCCCCGTAAAAAAGGTTGTCAATGGCGACGCCGGTTCCGCGCTGATGCGCGATCTGCCGCTCGCCGCGCGGCTGATCGACGCAACGGTCAAGTCGGTCGACGTGCCTGTGACGGTCAAGATGCGGATGGGCTGGGACCATGCCAGCCTCAACGCCCCGGAACTGGCGCGTATCGCCGAAGACCTCGGCGCGCGGATGATCACCGTGCATGGCCGCACCCGCAACCAGATGTACCGCGGCGAAGCGGATTGGGGGTTCGTGGCGCGGGTGAAGGCCGCGGTAAGCATCCCGGTCATCGTCAATGGCGACATCTGCTCGGTCGCGGATGCGCACACCGCGCTCGACCAGAGCAACGCGGACGGCGTGATGATCGGGCGCGGCGCCTACGGCCGACCGTGGCTGCTCGGACAGGTGATCGCCGCACTACAGCATGATCGCACCGTACCCGATCCCGGCATCGACGAACAATATGCGCTGATCGTCGACCATTATCGTGCGATGCTGGACCATTATGGCGATGCCGCCGCCGTGCCGATCGCGCGCAAACATATCGGCTGGTACACGCGCGGTCTCCACGGCTCGGCCGAATTCCGCAACATGGTGAACACGCTGTCCTGCCCGCGGGCGGTGCTGGATGCGCTGGCGCGTTTCTACGATCCGTTCCTGACCCGGGCGGCGGCGTGACGCCGGCGTCGGCGCCGTCCCGGCCAGACGGCGCGGCTTCGGCGCTCGATCTCCTGCAATCCCACCCCGTGCCGACGCTCGTCGCCGATCCCGACGGCGCGGTGATCGAGGTCAATCAGGCGGCGGAGAGCCTGTTCAATCGCGCCCGCTCCGCGCTGCTCGGCCAGGCGCTCGATCGCCTGCTGGTATCGGACGGCGACCCCGATGGCCTGCCGCGCATCGTCGCGCAGCCGTCAAAAACGGTATGGGCCTATTCGACCGAGCTCGCCATGGCGTCCGGTGCGCCCTTGCTTGCCGATATCGCCTTCGGGCCGGCCGGCGCGGACGGCCGGCGCGTCGTCGCCATCCACCCCGTGCCCCGCGGCGGACGCACGCCGTTCCGCAGGCCCGGCGCGGCCGCACGTTCCGCCGGTGCCGCCGCCGCGATGCTCGCGCACGAGGTGAAGAACCCGCTGTCGGGCATCCGGGGCGCGGCGCAGCTGCTGGGAAAGGGCGCGGCCCCCGGCGCCGCCAATCTGTCGCGCCTGATCTGCGGGGAAGTCGATCGCATCGCCGGCCTTATCGATTCCATGCAAGGGTTCACGCAAAGCGGGCCGATGCCGCTCGTCTCGCTCAACATCTACCCTGCAATCGGCCAGGCGCGCGGTATCGCGGCACAGGGTTTCGCGGCCCGGATCGCTTTCTCCGAAAGCTTCGATCCCTCGCTGCCACGCGTGCTCGGCAACCATGATGCGCTGGTGCAGATACTGCTCAACCTCATCAAGAACGCCAGCGAAGCGCTGCTGGACCACGCACCCGGCGCGCATCAGCCGCGCATCCGCATCGCCACCGCCTATCGCCACGGACTTTCATGGAACGCGGACGACGGCCGCGGACACCGCGCGCTGCCCATCGAACTCGCGGTGCTCGACAATGGGCCGGGCGTTCCCGACACGATCCTCGATGCGCTGTTCGACCCGTTCGTCACCGGCAAGCGGGACGGGCAGGGGCTGGGGCTGGCGCTGGTTGACAAGCTGGTGCGCGACATGGGCGGCGTCGTCCAACACGACCGGCACGAGGGGTGGACACGCTTTCGCCTGCATCTGCCCGTCGCGGCGGCCGACGATGGGAATGACGCTGCATGAGCGTGCGCCCGCGCATCCTGCTCGTCGAGGATGACACCGCCATCGCCACCGTCGTACGGGTCGCTCTGGAGGGCGAGGGGTTCGCCCTCGACGCGGTCGCCAGTATCGCCGCGCGGGATAGCGCTCTCGCCGGGGGCCGCTATGCCGCGATCGTCACCGACGTCATGCTGCCCGACGGCAACGGGCTCGCCGACATGCCGGGTCTCCTCGATGCGTCCGGCGCGGCTCCGCCGACCATCGTGCTGTCGGCCCAGAACACGCTCGATACCGCAGTGCGCGCCGCTCAGCAGGGGGCGTTCGATTATCTTCCGAAACCCTTCGACCTCGAGGAACTGCTGCGCGTCGTGCGCGCCGCCACCAACGCGGAAGAAGGTGTCGCAGAAGACGATCAGCCGGCGACCGATTTTCCGATCATCGGTCGCGCCCCGGCGATGCAGCTGGTTTACCGAACCCTCGCACGGGTGGCGCCCACCGATCTGACTGCGCTGGTCCTCGGCGAATCCGGCACGGGCAAGGAACTGGTGGCCCAGGCGATCCATGCCAGTAGCAGGCGACGCGGCGCGGACTTCGTCGCCGTCAACATGGCCGCGATCCCGCGTGACCTGATCGAGTCCGAATTGTTCGGGCACGAACGGGGCGCCTTTACCGGTGCCGTCGCGCGCAGTCGCGGCCGGTTCGAACAGGCGGACGGCGGCACGCTGTTCCTCGACGAGATCGGCGACATGCCGATCGAGGCGCAGACCCGACTGCTGCGCGTGCTGCAGACCGGCGATTATTCGCCCGTGGGTTCGGCGCGGGTCATCCGCGCCGACGTGCGCATCATAGCCGCGACCAATGGCGATCTCGCTGCGCTCGTGGCATCGGGGCGGTTCCGCGAAGACCTCTACTATCGTCTCAACGTCATTCCGATCGAACTGCCGCCGCTGCGCGAACGCCGCAGCGATATCGCGTTGCTCGTCGATCATTTCCTCGGTCGTGCAGCCAGCGAGGGTTTGGGCGCGAAACGGCTGACGGCTCCGGCCCTGGCCACGCTGGCGAGGTACGACTGGCCGGGCAATGTCCGGCAGCTGGCCAATGTTGTCCAGCGGCTGGCATTGCTCGGTCGCGGCGCGACGATCGGCGTCGACGACGTCGCGCTCGCACTCGGCGTCACGCAACCCGCCCATTCCGCCGCGTCTGCCGATGTGCTGGCGGCCGCGGTCCGCGCCTGGCTGGACACGCCGGATGCCGCGTCGGCGGCGGAAGGCGGCACGCTGCACGCAACGCTTGTCGGCATAGTGGAATGCACCGCAATCGACGTCATGCTCGAACGCACGGCAGGAAATCAGCTTCGCGCCGCCGCGCAACTGGGCATCAACCGCAACACATTGCGGTTGAAACGATCCGTCCGATGACGACGTCCTGACCGCGACGAACTGAACCGCGCGGGTGCAGGACTGTGCTTGCCTGGTAACAACCTTGATGTAAACGGGCAACAGATGCCCGCCGAGGATCCTCCCGCCGATGTACGGCTGAGCGAGCGCATCGCGGCGCTCTATTCTAACGTCCGCCCGGGCGAGCAGCTGCGACGGGCGCTGGAGCCGGCGGTTCTTCTGCTGCTGGTCTTCGCCGCCGTCGCCACGGCACTCATCCTGCCCGACCTGGACCGGCAGGCCTTGCTGTCCCCGGCGGTTGTCGCCGGGGCGCTGGTTCTGAATCTGATGCCGGCGATCGCGCTGCTCGTGCTGCTCGGTCGACGCATCGCGGGCCGCAGGGCGACGGCCGGCGACGGAAGCGAGGCGCGGCTGCACAAACGGCTCGTTCTGTCCTTTTCCGCAACCGCGGCCGTGCCGACGATTATCGTCGTCGCCTTTTCGTCCTACCTTTTTCAATCCGGCATGGAATTCTGGTTTTCCGACCGTTCGCGCGGCATGTTCGAAAATGCCGTCGGCGTCGCACAGGATTTCTACGACAAGGAACGGGCCGATGTCAGCGCCAACACGCTCGCCATGGCCACCGATCTGCGCAACGAGCTCGGCCGCACCGCCATCGGCACGCAGCCCTTCTACGACTTTTACATCCAGCAGGTTGTCGTGCGCGAGTTGTCCGAAAGCTCGATCATCGAGGTTGGCCGGGATGGCGTCGCGCGCAGCATCGCGCTGATCAACCCGGACAGCCGTGCGGTCGAGCGCCGCCTGCCGGCTGAAACCCTGCGCCAGCTTGACGCCGGGCAGGACAGTGTGACGACGGAAACCGGCGACCGTGTCGATGCCGTGGTCGCGCTGATCCCAGACCGTCGGCTGTATCTTTACGCCTCGCGCAGCTCGCTGCTGCTGGGCCCGCAATCGATCCTCGGCGCGCGCGCCATCTTCGCCGATTACAACGCGCTGCTCGCCCGCTCGCGCGACCTGCAATTCCGCTTCGTCCTGGCGCTCTACATCGGTGCCCTCATCATCGTCGGGCTCGTCATCTTCGTCGCGATCCTCGTTGCCGACCGTATCGTCAAACCCATCGGCAGCCTCGCCGGCGCCGCGCAGGAGATCGCAGGCGGCAATCTGGAGGCAAGGGTGCGTGTGCCGCCCGGCCGTCCCGACGAGATCGCGACACTGGCGCTCGCCTTTAACCGCATGTCCGAACAGTTGAGCGATCAGACGCGCGCGCTCGTCGATGCCAACATCCAGCTGGACGACCGGCGATCCTTCATCGAGGCCGTTCTTTCCTCGGTCGCGTCGGGTGTGTTCTCGCTGGATACCAACCGCGCCATCCGCTTCGTCAACGCGGCGGCCGCGCACATGGTTGGCCGTGCGGACGAAGATCTGACGGGGAAAAGGCTGCGCGATGTAGCGCCCGAGCTCGACCGCTGGCTCGCTGATCACGACAGCGACCCCATCCTGTCCTTTGATGCCCGCGGCGAGCAACGCACCTGGGCGGTGAAAATCGCTTCCGACGATCTCGGCCTCGTCATCACCGCGGACGACATCACGCAGCAGCTGCTCGACCAGCGGCGGGCCGCATGGTCCGACGTGGCGCGCCGGATCGCGCACGAGATCAAGAACCCGCTCACCCCGATCCAGCTTGCCGCCGAGCGCCTGCAGCGCCGCTTCGGCGCGCAGAACGACGGCGAACCGCTGTTCGGCAAACTCACTTCGACGATCGTGCGCCAGGTCGGCGATCTGCGCCGGATCGTCGATGAATTCTCCGATTTTGCGAAGATGCCCAAGCCCGTCTTCCGTGAGGACAGCCTGGTCGAGACGATCAAGCAATGCGTGTTCCTGCAGGAGATTGGCGCGCCGAGCGTACACTTTTCCTTCGAAAGCGACGCAGGCATTCCGCCGATCGTCTGCGACCGTCGCCTGCTGTCGCAAGCGTTCACCAACATCCTCAAGAATGCGGTCGAGGCGATCGCGCAGCGGAACGGGGACGGCGGCCATGTCGCGGTTGCGATAGTGCGCGAAGAGGACCGGATCGTGGTCCACGTTGCCGACGACGGGATCGGCCTGCCGGCCGATCGCGACGCATTGACCCAGCCCTACGTCACCAACCGCGAAGGCGGCACCGGGCTTGGTCTCGCGATCGTCGAGAAGATCATCCAGGAACATCAGGGCACGTTGAGTTTCGCGGATCGCCCGGGCGGGGGCTCCATCTTCACCATCTGCTTCTGGCCCGAACGGCTGTCCGCCGCCGCGCCGAAAAGCGCTGCAAGGATCTGACATGGCGCTCGATATACTGATCGTCGATGATGAGCTCGACATCCGCGAACTCGTGTCGGGCGTGCTCGACGATGAAGGCTATGCCACCCGAACGGCCGCGAACAGCGACGAGGCGCTGTCGGCGCTCGCGGATCGGCGTCCGTCGCTCGTGCTGCTCGACGTCTGGCTCGACAACAGCGCGCTCGACGGGCTCGATCTTCTCGAAGAGATCAAGAACCGCGATCCGACCATCCCGGTGCTGGTGATTTCCGGCCACGGCAATATCGATACCGCCGTCGCCGCCATCCGCCGCGGGGCGGTCGATTTCATCGAGAAACCGTTCGAGTCCGAGCGGCTGCTCTACCTCGTGGAGCGCGCCACCGAGACCGATCGGCTGCGCCGTGAGAACAGCCAGCTCAAGACGCAGCTGGGGCAGAGCGACGAATTGCACGGAATTACGCCGGTCATCAACAATGTGCGCGCGACACTGAAACGCGTGGCCGCGACCGGCAGCCGCGTGCTCATCAGCGGCCCGCCGGGCGTCGGAAAGGAGGTTGCCGCGCGGCTCCTGCACAACTGGAGCGCGCGGACCGCCGGGCCGTTCGTCGTCGTCGCCTCCGCGACGATGGAGCCGGATACGGTGGAGACCGAACTGTTCGGCATCGAACGCGAGGATGGCAGCGTGGCACCGGGGCTTCTCGAACGCGCGCACGGCGGCACGCTGTTTCTCGACGAGGTGGCCGATATGCCGCTGCCTACGCAGGGCAAGATCCTGCGCGTCCTGACCGACCAGAGCTTCGCGCGTGTCGGTGGTTCGCGCCAGGTGCGCGTCGACGTGCGCATCATCTCGGCGACGTCGCGCGATCTCGAGGAGGAGATGGCCGAAAAGCGCTTTCGCGAAGATCTTTTCTACCGGCTGAACGTGGTGCCGGTGACCATTTCGCCGCTCGCCGACCGGCGCGCCGATATCGCCGTGCTCGCGCTCCATTTCGTCGAGCGGCTGGCGGCCGAGCGACGCATTCCCGTGCCCGAGCTGACCGAGGACACGCTCGCCGCGCTCCAGGCTTACAGCTGGCCGGGCAACGTGCGCCAGTTGCGCAACGTGATGGAGCGCGTGATGATCCTCGCGCCGCAGTCGCGTCTGACTGTCATCGATGTCGACATGCTCCCGCCCGAGGTGCTGGGCACGGGGAACGACAATGCGTCGACCGCGGCCATGCTGATGGGCTCGCCGCTGCGCGAGGCGCGCGAGGCGTTCGAGAAAGACTATCTGCGCGTGCAGATACGGCGCTTCTCGGGCAACGTTTCGCGCACGGCATCCTTTATCGGCATGGAGCGTTCGGCGCTGCACCGAAAGCTCAAGCTTCTGGGCCTGACCGATGAGCGCGGGGAGTAGGGCAGGGGACGTTGGCGCAACCTGTAGAGCATGATAGTCAGCATGCGCCGGCCTCGTCACCGGCCAACGCCCGCGGAATGGCGCCAGCCTGCCCGCCAATAAGAAGGATCGCCGCATGAGCGCGAAGGCAAATCTTCAGGATATCTTCCTCAACCAATTGCGCCGGTCTAAAACGTCGGTGACGATGTTCCTTGTCAAAGGCGTGAAGCTTCAGGGCATCATCACGTGGTTCGACAATTTCTCCGTGCTGCTACGCCGCGACGGGCAATCGCAGCTGGTGTACAAGCACGCGATTTCCACGATCATGCCGGGGCAGGGCTTCGATGTCGCCGCCATCCAGGAAGCGTTCGGCGCGGCCGACGGCGCGCGCTCGAAACTTCTCCAGGAAGTGTTCCTGTCGGCGGTCCATAAGTCGGGTCAGCCGGTCACGATGTTTTTGGTCAACGGCGTCATGCTGCAGGGCGAGATCGGCGCCTACGACCTGTTCTGCGTGATGCTGGAGCGCGACCGCGCGGTGCAGCTCGTCTACAAACACGCCATCTCGACAGTGCAGCCGGCGGGTCCGGTCAACCTCAACGCGCAGGATGAAGACGGCGCGGCGATCGAAGATTGAGCTTCACCGCAGACCGAGAGGAGGTTGCGCGCGGCGCGCGCACGGCGCTGCTCGTACCCGATCTGCCGCACGATCGTGGCACGGCAGGTCTGCGGCGCGGTGGCGACGCGCGCGTGGCAGAGCTGGAAGGGCTGGCCGTCGCAATCGGGCTCGAAATCATTTCCGCCCGCACCATCGCCGTGCGCAAGGTCAACCCGGCGACGCTGTTCGGCAAGGGGCAGGTCGAGGCGACCGCCGCGCTGGTCGAGGATGAGCGTATCGATCTTGTGGTCGTCGACGGCGCGCTGACCCCCATCCAGCAACGTAATCTGGAAACAGGCATCAAGGCGAAGGTAATCGATCGGACCGCGCTGATCCTCGAAATCTTCGGCGAGCGCGCGACAACCGCCGAGGGCCGCTTGCAGGTCGAGCTCGCCCATCTCGACTATCAGCAGGGCAGGCTGGTGCGCAGCTGGACCCACCTCGAACGGCAGCGCGGCGGCTTCGGCTTTCTCGGCGGGCCCGGCGAGACGCAGATCGAAGCGGACCGCCGCCTGATCCGGGACCGTATGGCCCGCCTGCGCAGGAGCCTGGACGACGTGCGCCGCACCCGCGGTCTCCACCGCGAACGGCGCCAGCGCGCGCCATGGCCTGTTGTCGCCCTCGTCGGCTATACCAATGCCGGTAAATCCACCCTGTTCAACCGTTTGTCGACTGCCGAGGTGCTGGCGCAGGACATGTTGTTCGCCACCCTCGATCCCACCATGCGCCGGATTGCGGTCGATGGCCTCGGCAAGGTGATCCTGTCCGATACCGTCGGGTTTGTTTCAGACCTGCCGACGCAACTCGTCGCGGCCTTCCGCGCGACGCTGGAGGAGGTGCAGGCGGCCGACCTGCTGCTTCATGTCCGCGACATCAGTCACCCCGACAGCGACGCGCAGCGCGCCGACGTTCTCGATGTGCTCGGCGGCCTGGGGATCGGGCCCGGCGCCGACGCGCAGCGCGCGCCTGAGCAGCCTGACCCGCCGGTCATCGAGATACACAATAAGCTGGACCTGCTTCCCGCTGAAGCGAGAGAAGAGGCGTCGCAGGCCGCCGCAGCCGCCGGCGCTATCGCGCTGTCGGCGACGACGGGCGAGGGAATCGACCGGCTTTTGCAACGTATCTCCGCCGAGCTTGGCGGTCAGGAGATCGAGCGGGAGGTCATCGTGCCAGCCGACGACGGACGGCTTGGCGCGTGGTTGCACGAAAACAGCCGCGTGCTGGGCTCGTCGGTCGGTGCCGACGGCGCGGGCACGGTCTTTCGCGTGCGGCT
Organism: uncultured Sphingomonas sp.; assembly: GCA_965365395.1. GTDB lineage: Bacteria > Pseudomonadota > Alphaproteobacteria > Sphingomonadales > Sphingomonadaceae > Sphingopyxis. Next base: position 19,494 of record CBDUBN010000009.1, on the reverse strand, counting down.
TTCCGGGATGAACAATGCGCGGCTTAGCCGGCTGCTGGACCGGCCTGGGCGCTGATCGCGCGCTTCGCGCCCTCCCACAAACGCTCCAGTTCCTCGAGCGACAGCGACGACAACGGCCGGTCGCTGGCTGCTTCCATCGCCGCAAATCGGTTTTCAAACCGGCGATTGGCGTCGCGCAGCGCGCCTTCCGGATCGATATCGAGATGGCGCGCCCAATTGACGACCGAAAAGAGCAGGTCGCCGATCTCGTCATGGAGGGCGGGAGTGGACGTTGCCGCGGCGCATTCCTCCAACTCCTCGTCGATCTTCGCGCGGGGTCCAGCGGCGTCGGGCCAATCGAAGCCGGAGCGCGCGGCGCGCTTCTGAAGCTTTTCCGCGCGGGTGAGGGCAGGCAGACCCAGCGCCACGCCGGTGAGAGCACCTCGCGCGCCCACGGCGGCGCGTTCGCTGGCCTTGGCCTCCTCCCACGCGCCACGCTGCTCGCTCGCGTCGCGCTTGCCGGCATGCTTGTGCGCATGCGGGCCATAGACGTGCGGATGCCGCGCAATCATCTTCGCGCACACGGCCTTGACAACGTCGTCAAAACCAAATAGGTTGCTTTCAGCTGCTATCTGACTGTGGTAAACCGTTTGCAGCAACAGGTCGCCGAGCTCGCTACGCAGGTCGTCCATGTCGCCGCGCGCGATGGCATCGGCAACCTCATAGGCCTCTTCGATCGTGTACGGGACGATAGACGCAAAGCTTTGTTCCTGGTCCCACGGACAGCCACCGACCGGGTCGCGCAGGTCGGCGAGGATCTGGCGAAGCGTATCGATGGTATATGGAGGCGATGGAGCAACGGTCATTAGGGTTCTCTGAAGCAATCGGGCCGAACGTCGAATCAGCGCTGCATGGCCGAGATCGACGAGCAAGCAACGGTGCGTAGGTGTGATCCGAATGTGACCTTCCGGCCAGTTCTATGTGATAGGATGTCTACGCCGGCAACGAACGGGTATTTCACCTTCATGGGCAGTGAGGGCGGGCAAATGGCGCAGCTGCGAACCCCCGAGTGCAGGACCGTCCTCACGATTATCCGATAATATATATTATGTTAAGTTTCTTAGCCGGTGGGAGGGCGCTGGTTACGGCTCCAGTACCATGTCGCGACCTTCGACGCGCCAGCTACTGAGCGAGCTCAGCCAATTCATCCCCAGCAAATTCTCCGAGCCGGCCACGCCGGAAACCAGAACGTCGAGCGACGGCGTTATCACATTGCCCACGCGCATCGCCGGCAGTTCCGCCGGCCAGCTGTTCATCATTCCATTGGCAGTCATCACCACCACGGGCCGATCGTCCGTGCTATAGTCAAGCCGTAGCGCGGCCGCGGTTTCGGGTGAGATTGCGGTCGTCGTCGCTCCGCTGTCGATCAGGAACCGCACCGGCGTTCCCCCCACATCGGCTGTGACCCAGAAATGCCCGTCGCCGCTACGGCGGATTATGGTCGTGCTACCGCTGATCGTTGCTTCGGCGCCCACCAGATCGGCCTTGGCCCGCTGCCACAGCCCGCCGAAATCGTCTCGAAACAGCAGGATGGCGTACAGGCCGGCGAATACCGCTACCCACGCCAGCGCCATCCTGACCGTCTGGCCGATCGGGAGCCGCCGGGCTGCGAGCGATGCGACCAGCACCACGATCATCACGACGCCCCAGATCAGCGTCGTGCCCTGCTCTGCGTCCATCAGCCGCCCTCACCCATCGAGCCGCATTTCCATCCCGTCATAGCCCGCCTCCACGCCATCCGGCAGCTCGGCCGACAGCGTCCGGTAATCCATGCTGCTGTCCATATGCATCAGCACAGCCCGGCCGGGCCGCAGCGTGGCGATCGCCTCGAGCGTCAACGAAAGATGCGGGTGTGTCGGATGCGGTTTTCGCCGCAGCGCATCGATGATCAGCAGGTCGCATCGCCGGAACATGATCGCCATCTGCGGCGTGAACGCCTGAAAATCGGTTGCATAGCCGATGCGCTGCGCGTCTGCGGCGAAGACGAAACCGGCGCTGCTGATCCCGCCGTGCGGCATGTCGACGAACTCGACCCGGATGTCGCCAATCTGCATCGGTCCGGTGATCGGCCCTCCCCCCAGCAATGCAGGATAGCCGCCATTACCCTGCCACGCATAGGAGAAGCGATTGACCAGCCGCCGCCACGCGTCGGGGCGCGCATGGCATGGCACCGGCCTGCCCTGCGCCTGGAATATCTGGCGCAGATCGTCGATGCCATGCACATGGTCGGCATGTTCGTGCGTCCATAATACCGCGTCGATGCGCGGCGCCCCGGCGTCGATCAGCTGTTGACGCATGTCCGGCGAGGTATCGACCAATATGCGGGTCGTGCCGCTTTCCACCAGGATCGACGCGCGCGTGCGTCGATTTCTCGGCTCCGCCGGGTCGCACGATCCCCAGTCGACACCGTTCGGCCCCAGCCGCGGCACGCCGGACGATGTGCCCGATCCCAACAGCCGGGCTTTCACGCCAGACCCGTTTTCGCGAACAGCCGAGCAAAGTTGGCGGCGGTGGTGTTTGCCAGCGTGTCGACGTCCGTGCCGCGCAAGGCCGCGAGGAAGCTCGCCGTATCGGCAACGAAGGCCGGTTCGCACACTTTGCCGCGATGCGGCACCGGCGCCAGAAACGGCGAATCGGTCTCGATCAACAGGCGATCTGCCGGCACCGAAACCGCGGTAGCCTGGAGATCGCGCGCATTCTTGAACGTCACGATGCCGGATATGGAGATGTACAAGCCCATTTCCAGCGCAATGTCCGCGAACGTCTGGCTGGCGGTGAAGCAGTGGATGACCCCGCCGAACGCGCCCTTCGCCATCTCCTCGCGCAGGATGGTCGCAGTATCTGCCTCCGCATCGCGCGTGTGGACGATTACCGGCAGTCCCGTCTCGCGGGCAGCGGCGATATGCTCGCGAAAGCTGCTCCGCTGCCGCTCCCGGTCCGACCGGTCGTAATGGAAATCTAGCCCGGTCTCGCCGATGGCGACCACACGGCCGTGCCGCGCCGCCTCCACCAGGCGGGCGGCGCTCATTTCGACATGGCTGTCGGCGTCATGCGGATGGATACCGACGCTCGCCCAGACATCTGCATTCGCCTCCGCGGTCGCGATCACCGCCCCCCATTCCGCCGCCTTGGTCGAGATATTCAGCATGGCATGAACGCCCGCCTCGCGCGCTCGGGCGAGCACCGCGTCCTGCTGTTCGGCCAACCCGGCATAGTTCAGATGACAGTGGCTGTCGGCGAACACCGTCTATAGCTCCAGCCGAGGGAACACGCCGCTCGGCGGCGGCAACACCGTGCCCGCCGCCAGCGCCGTATCGAGGCTCGCGAAGCTGCGCTCGGTCGCGCCTTGGCCGAGCAGGTCTAGCACCTGGCCCGCCCCGTCGGGTATCGACCAGCTCGCCATGATGGCAAGCCGCCTGATCGCCTCCGCCGTAACATACAGGACGGCGTCTGCCCGCGCGGGGTCCGCCTTGCGCAACGCCCAGGGCGCCGCGTCGGAGAAATAGAGATTGGCGGCGCTCATCGCACCCCAGATCGCCTCGAGCGCCGTGCCGATGTTGAGCTGTTCCATGGCCTGCACCGCCATCGCCTGCGCCGCATCGATCGTATCGAGCAGCGCGGCGCCGGCCGCATCGCCCGCACCCGCCGCCGGTGCCCGGCCATCGCAGTTCTTTGCGATCATCGACAAGCAGCGTTGCGCCAGATTGCCGAAATTATTGGCCAGATCCGCGTTGCACCGCGTGACGATCGCTTCCTCGCTATAGCTGCCATCCTGGCCGAAACTCACCTCGCGCAGGAGAAAGTAGCGCAGCTGGTCCACCCCGAACGCCGCCGCCAGCTCCATCGGGTCGACCACATTGCCGACCGATTTGGACATCTTTTCGCCCTTGTGCAGCAGGAAGCCGTGGCCGAACACCTGCCGTGGCAGGGGCAGCCCGGCGCTCATCAGGAACGCGGGCCAATAGACCGCATGAAAACGGACGATGTCCTTTCCGATCAGCTGGACGTCCGCCGGCCAGTAGCGCGCGAAATCGCCGCCGCGCGCCGGATAGCCTAGCCCCGAAATATAGCAGGTCAGAGCATCCAGCCACACGTACATGACGTGCGTATCGCTGCCGGGCACCCGCACCCCCCAGTCAAAACTGGTGCGCGACACCGACAGGTCGTTCAGTCCGCCTTCGATGAAACGGAGCGTTTCGTTGCGGCGGCTTTCGGGCCGGATGAAATCAGGGTTGTCGGCGATGTGATCCAGCAGCGGCTGCTGATAGCGTGACAGACGGAAGAACCAGCTCTCCTCCGCGGTCCATTCGACCGGCGTGCCTTGCGGAGACAATTTCTCGCCCCCCTCGCCCGCGACAAGTTCCTTCTCGTCGTAAAAGGCCTCGTCACGGATCGAATACCAGCCCTCGTAGCGGTCGAGGTAGAGGTCGCCGCGCTCGTCCATCGCTTTCCAGATCGCCTGACTGGCGACGTGATGCTCCTGCTCGGTGGTGCGGATAAAGCGGTCGTAACTGATCGACAGCCGATCGCACATCGCGCGAAAATAGCCCGACATCTCGTCAGCGAGTGCCCGTGGCTCCACATTCGCCTCGCGCGCCTTTTGCGCCATTTTCAGGCCATGCTCGTCGGTCCCGGTTTGAAAACGCACATCACGTCCGCTCAGCCGCTGGAATCGTGCGATGGCATCGGCTGCGATCGCCTCATAGGCATGGCCGATGTGCGGTCGGCCATTGGGATAGCTGATGGCGGTGGTGATATAATAGGGTTCGGCCATGCCGCGGCCTTTAGCGGCGGCGGCCCATATTGCCTAGCGCGCGGACGGTGCTGATCCGGCGCGCCTAGCGGGCGAGCGAGGCAAGCCCCGTCCCGATCGCGAAAGCAGCGCTCCCCAGATCCTCGGAATTGCGCACCGCTTGTGCGCCGGCGCGAAGGATCCGCTCCCGCGCCGCGATCGCGATCGCCACCTGCCCGGCGCGTGCATGCTCGCCCGCGATGGCGATTGCCTGTGCCACCATCATGTCGAAGCTCGACCGGCCGCTCGCTTGAGCGAACTGCCGCGCCAACGCCGACCGTTCGCGGTTGTCCGCATCGCCCCGCGCCGCAATCTTACGTAACCGTTGTTCGATCGCCGCCGCTCCTTGCGCCTCGGCGAAACCGAGAGCGCGTCCGGGGCTGCCATCGCCCGCCGTAACCAGCGCTTCCACGGCCTCGGGATCGAGGTCAGGGCGCGCGGCCGCTACCGCCTGCGCACAGGTCGCGGCATCGAGCGGCGCGAAACGCAGCATGCGGCAACGCGAGCGAATCGTCGGCAACAGCCCTCCGGGGCTATGGGTGACGAGAAGGAACACCGTTTGGTCGGGCGGCTCCTCGAGCGTTTTGAGCAGGGCGTTGGCCGCGCCGCGTTCGAAATCGTCGATGCTGTCGATGACCACGGCACGCCGCTCGGCAACCGCGGGCCGGTTCCGCAAGCGGGCATTCAGGGCCCGCACCTGTTCGACCGTTACGTTGCGCGCAAGGTCGAGCTCGCCGATCTCGTTCACACCCTTCTTGGCTTTGGACGCGGCAACCTCCCGCGTGATCCACAGGAATTCCGGATGCGCGCCAGCGTCTATCACCTGACGCGCCGGATGGTCTTGCGCAACGTCGAGCGTTGTCGAGCGAGCTTGACCTGTCGCTACCAGCCATGTGGCCGCGCGGCGGGCGAAACCCGCTTTGCCGATTCCGCGCTGCCCTGCCAGCAACCATGCATGCGCACCCCGCCGTCCCGCCATCGCGTCGAGAAAAGCGGTCTCCTGCGTGTCGTGGCCGAGCAAACGTGCGGTCATAGGAGATCGCTCAACGCGGCCAGCAGACGAGTGGTCACCTCGGCCGGAGTGCCGGCCGCCGGGACCACCCGCACACGCTCGGGCTCGGCGGCCGCAATGGCATCGAAACGTTCCGCGACCCGCGCATGAAAGCGGGCACCGCGCTCCTCGAAGCGGTCGTTGCCCTCCCCTCGCCTGCGCCGACGTTCCAGGGACGCTTCTTCCTCTAGCCGCAAGAGCAGCGTGCGATCGGGCATGATGCCCCTCGATCCGATAGCGTGCAACCGTATCAGATCGGCATCGGCGACGCCGTCAGTCCCGCCTTGATAGGCGCGGCTCGAGTCCAAAAAGCGGTCGCAGATTACCCATGCGCCACGCGACAGCGCCGGCTCGATCGTGCGGGTCACATGATCCGATCGCGCCGCCGCGAACAGGAGCGCCTCGACGCGCGGGTTCCATGCATCGGCCTCCGCGTGCAAAAGGAGCGAGCGGATGCGCTCCGCGCCCTGGCTGCCGCCTGGCTCGCGTGTCTCGACAGCGTCCATTCCGTGCGCACGGATCGCCGTCGCGAGCGCGGCGGCCTGTGTCGATTTGCCGACGCCCTCGCCACCTTCGAGTGTTATGAAACGGCCGCGCGCCACGGTTGCCGAGACCAAACTACTGACCGCGTACGATCACCGCGCCCGGCTGCCCCGCCGCGCGCGCGCGCGCGATCGCCGCCTGTGCATCCGCCTGCGTCGCCAAGCCCAGATAGCGCACGCGATAAAGCGATCCCGCCTGCACGACGGTCGCGCCCGTGCGGCGTGCCACCTCTTCGGCCCGCGCCCGTGATGCATAGGCGCCGACCTGCACGATCAGGGTTCCAGTGCGAGACAGGCTCGATGGGCGTGCGGGCGCCGCCACCGATGCGCCAGAGCGTGGCTCCGGGCTGGCCGCTGCGGTCGGCGCAGAGCCTTCCGGTCGAGGCAACCGCGCGGCCCGGTCGCGAAGGATTTCGAGCAGGCCGTCCGGCGTGTCCACCCGCGCGGGCACCGGCAGGGCGCGCCGCAACGCGGCCCGTTCGCTCTCGACCGGATTGACGCGTCGGACGCGCACCGGGACGATCCCGGGACTGTCCAGTCCCAGCTGCTGCGCCGCACCGGCCGAAAGATCGATCAGCCGGCCCGGGTCGGCCGGCCCGCGGTCGTTGATCCGGACCAATATCGTCCGCCCCGTGTCCAGACGCGTGACCTCGACATAACTGGGCAGCGGCAGCGTGCGGTGTGCCGCGCTTATGCCGGCCGGAGTGAACGCCTCACCATTGGCGGTCGGTCGACCGGCCAACTCGCTGCCGTACCAGCTTGCATATCCGACCTCGTCATAATCGATCTGGTCGACCGGGGTGTAGCGTGCGCCGCCGATCGCATAGGGCTCGCCAATGCGAACCGGCGTATCGGACACCATGTTCGCGCCGGCCTCGGCGGCGACGGCAGGCTCGACTGTCTCCCGACCGCCGGCACAGCCACCGACCGCAACGGCCAGCATGGCAGCCAGCGCCCTATCCAGTGATTTCATCGGCCAACAACCCCACCGACAATGCGTAGAAATTCGAGCAATTGTAATCGAGGATGGCGCGATAGCTTCCCGACAGTAAATAGGCGGTGCGCGCCGGCCCGTCAGGTTCGATCAGGCTGAGCTGGGTATCGTCGGCCGGTTGCCGTCCCTGAAAGGTCACGCCCAGCCGGCGCCATTCGGCGGCGCTCAGCATCCGGCTGTGGCGCTGGAAAACGCGGACGCAACGCGGCGAAGCGGTGCGAGCCGCAACGCCTGCCCGATCGAAGCCCGCAGGCACATTCGCCGCGTACCCCCAGTGCTCGCCGCGCCGATACCCCGAAATCTGGAGGTAGTGGGCGATCGATGCGAGGGCATCGTCCTCGTCGTTCCAGATCGCCGCGACGCCGTCGCCGTTCCCGTCGCGCGCGATCCGCAGATAGACCGATGGCAGGAACTGCGGCAAGCCGAAGGCGCCGGCCCAGCTGCCGACCAGCGCCTCTCGCGGTGCGCCTTGGTCCACCATCTTCAACGCCGCCAGAAATTCGCCTTCGAACAGGTCGCGCCGCCGCCCGTCATAGGCGAGGGTAGACAGCGAGCGCAGCAGATCGAAATCGCCGGTCACGCGTCCATAATTGGTTTCATGTCCATATATGCCCAGGATCACCCCCGCCGGCACGCCGCTGTCCCGTTCAATCCGCGCAAGCGCCCCTGCCTCCCGGGCATAGACGGCGCGGCCGCCGGCGATCCTTGCCGCGTCGACGTGCCGAGCGCGATATGGGGCGAAGGGCGAGATGGGCGCATTGGGATCGATCCGCACCTCGTCCGCCTGATTGCGATCGAGCTGGACGACCCGCGGATTGTAACTCAGCGTCGGCACCACGCGATCGAACGTCGCGCGGCTGATCCCCATCGCCTGCGCCTTGGGCCAGAGCTGCGCGAGATAGGCCTGGAAGCCGCCCGGGTCGGGAGACCCCTGCGCCGCGGCCATCCCCGTTCCGGCGAGCACCGCCAGGCACAGCGCGACCAGATGTTTCGATATCGTTCGCCAGTTCATCCCGCTCTCCTGCCAGCTTTGCAGGCGCGACGAAAGCAGCTTCGCAACCGCGAGGCTTGGCACAGGGGCGCATCCCCCGCTAAGCGCATGCGCCGGGGACAGGTGGCCGAGTGGTTTAAGGCAGCGGTCTTGAAAACCGCCGTGGGTTGACGCTCACCGTGGGTTCGAATCCCACCCTGTCCGCCACCTCAACGATCCTGCCGGTCAGGTCCCGGCTTGATGTGGATCGATTCGGATCGGACGTCGCGCTTGGTCCGACGGGCGGCGTACCACAACAATGCGACACCGAGCGCCGTCACGCCGACCCCGCCGACGATCTCGACGATATGCATGCTTCGCTCCTTGTGCATGGCACCATAGGTGTCCGTCGCAGGCGGATGGTGACGACCGCGCGATGCCTGCCATCGAAAGTGTTGTTGAGCGACGGAGGATCCCACGCTAGAGCGAGCGACGTGACGCAAGGTTCCTCGCAAGCGAGGATGAAAAGGGAAGCCGGTGCGATGCCGGCGCTGCCCCCGCAACTGTGACCGGCGAATTGCCGTGCAACGCGTGCCACTGCCGCCCGGCGATCGTCGGATGGTGGGAAGGCCAGCACGGCGATGGTGACCCGGCGAGCCAGGAGACCTGCCTCGTGTCGCCGTTATTCGCGCGGGCGGGGTGTACCGATGCGAGCGGGTTCGTCCCCGCATGGCGGCATGTCTGTGCTGCCATGAAGGGGAAATACCGTGCATATTCTACGATTGATCGGGACTGCTGCGGCCTTCCTGTCTGTGCCGACATGGGCACGATCCAGCGAAGTTGACGAACGGGACATCGTCGTCACCGCGTCGGGCATCGCACAGCCGCGCGAGGAACGCGGACTAGCAATCAGCGTGGTGTCCGCGGACGAGCTCGACCAGTTGCAGCTGCCCACCGTGGCCGATGCGCTGCAGACCCTGCCCGGGGTCGCGGTCGCGCGTCGCGGCCCCCTGGGCGGTCAAACCAGCGTCTTCATCCGCGGCGCCAACAGTTCGCAAACCCTGGTTCTGATCGATGGCGTCCGCGTCAACGATCCTTCCAGCCCGAATGCCGCTTTCGATTTCGGATCACTGTCGGCCGGCAACATCGGCAGGGTGGAATTGCTGCGCGGTCCGAACGCGGTCATCTGGGGAAGCCAGGCGATTGGCGGGGTCGTCAGCATCGAAACGCTGGCACCCACGTCGCAGGGTTCGCTTCGCGCCGTCTCAGAATATGGCAGCCACGACACGTTGCGCTCGGCCGTCAACCTGTCGGGCTCGCGCGGGCGGATCGCTGCGAGCATCGGCGGCGCTTTCACACGCAGCGACGGCATATCCTCGCTTGTCGGCGGAACCGAGCGGGACGGCTTTCGCAACTGGGCCGGCAACGGCCGGGCTGTGGTCGCTCTTACGAGCCACCTCGATCTCGATATGCGCACCTATCTGTCGGACAGCCGGATCGAATATGATTCGCCATTCGGGGCGGGCGCGAATGCCCTGCCGGTCACCGACAACCGGCAGACCGTCCTCTATGCCGGACTCAATGCGCAGCTTGCGGATGATCGCTGGCACAACCGGCTCGCCTATACCCGCACGACGGTCGGTCGCATCGGCACCGACCCGGTCGCGTTCAGCTTCAACAATTTCATCGCGAGGGCCGCCGTCGACCGCGTCGAATTTCGCGGCAATGCCGGCATCTCACGGCTGCTGAGCCTAGTGTACGGCGCGGAATATGAGCGGACCTTCGCCAGCACCTCTTTCGAGGGCGCGGCGCCCGACGTCGCCCGTAATTCGGTCGTGAGCGGGTATGCGCAGGTGACCGTCCGGCCGTTCCCCGGTTTGGCCTTGACCGCTGGCGCGCGCCATGACCGGTTCGAGGAGTATGGCGGCCAGACCAGTTTCGGCGCCGACATCGCCTACGCACCGAACGATGGACATACGTTATTACGCGCGACCTATGCGCAAGGGTTTAGGGCGCCGTCGCTTTCCGAGGGACAGCCGCCGTTCGGCAATCCCGATCTGCGTCCCGAGACCGCGACGAACATGGATCTCGGCATCGAGCAGCGGTTGAATGACGGCATCGACGCCAGCGTGACGCTGTTCCGTCGCCGCAGCGACGATCTCATCGCCTTCTCGTTCGCGACCTTCCGTTCGGAGAATATCGAGCGGGTGCACAGCGATGGCGTGGAAATCGCGTTTCGACTGCGTCCGGCAGACGGCGTTGACGTGCAATTCGCCTATACGCTGACCGACGCCATCAACCGCTCGACGGGCGCGGCCTTCGGCAATCGCCTGGTCTTGCGCCCGCGGCATTCGGCGTATCTGTCCGGTGATTGGCAAACGCCATGGGGCCCGTCGGTCGGCGCCAGTATGCAACTGATCGGCGACAGCTTCGATGATGCCGCCAATCAGGTCAGCCTCGATGGGTATGCCCTGGCGGCGGTGCGCGCATCGCTGCCGCTGAGCCGCGCGGTCGATCTGTTCGGACGCGTCGAAAACCTGTTCGACGCCAGCTACAGGAACGTTGCGGGTTATGCGACCTATGGCCGCACCCTATCGGTGGGGCTGCGGGCGCGCCTGTGACGGTGGCGGCGCGGCTTGCCCTTGGTTTTGGCGCAACGGCGGCTATGGCGGGCTGTGCCGATCTGGGCGGAAACGCGCCCGGCGCGCGCATCGTCAGTATCGACTATTGCGCCGACCAGGTTTTGCTCGGGATGGTGCATCGTTCGCGGATCGCCGCCGTCTCGGTCGATGTGGCGAGCGATCCGCTGTTTTCGCTGCCACGCGCGCGGGGTATCCCCCGGGTCCGGCCGAGCGCGGAGGAGGTTCTCGCCCTGCGTCCGACGCTCGTCGTCAGAAGCTATGGCGGCGGTCCCCGCTTCGAGACGGTCATGCGCCGCGCGGGCGTCGCGACATACACCCTGCCCTATGCCGGCAGCCTCGCCGACATCGGTCCCGGACTTTCCGCTACGGGCGCGCGTCTCAATGCTGCGGTCGCAGCAAGCACCTTGCGCGCAAATCTGGCTGCGGCCGTCTCGCGCGCGCGCAATGCGTCGCGCACGGGCGATCGCGCGCTCTACGTGACGCCCGGAGACGTCACCGCCGGTACCGACTCGCTCGTCGCCGATATCCTGCGGACCGCCGGCTACCGTCCCTATCTCGACCGCGCAGGCTGGCATCGACTGCCGCTCGAACGGCTCGCCGGTCGGCGTCCGGCGATCGTCGTTCGAGGTTTCCATGAGAGCCGCGCCTACCAGCAGGATCGGTGGGCCGCCTCCGGCCATGGTCTGCTGACGCAGTCGCTCAAGGGGGTGCCGGTCGTGGACATTCCCGGCAGCGAGCTTGCCTGCGGCAATTGGCTCGTCGGATCGGCGCTGGACCGGTTGTCGAGCGCCCCGCGGTGAACGCGCGACTATCTCTAACGGCGAAGCTGACGCTTGCGCTGGTCGTGCTGCTCGCCGGCAGCGCCGCGTTCGGCCCTGTCCTGCTCGATCCCGGCGACTGGACCCGCGCAATCGGCGGCGTGGATCCGACCGCGGCTGCAATCATCTTCGATATCCGGTTGCCGCGATCGGTCGCTGCGGCCTGTGCGGGCGCGGCGCTGGGCGCGAGCGGCGCGGCTCTGCAGGGCCTGCTGCGCAACCCCCTGGCCGAGCCCGGGGTGATGGGCGTCAGCGCGTTGGCTGCGACCATGGCGACCGCCACCGTCTACTTTGGTTTAGCCGCGGGCGCACCGTGGATGGTGCCGATCGCTTCGCTGGCCGGTGCCCTCGCCGCTACGGCACTCATCGCAGGCGCCGGCGTCCGGTTGCGGGGTGTCGCCACCCTGATCCTGGTCGGCGTTGCCTTGTCTTCGCTTGCCGGGGCACTGATGGCGCTGTTCGTCAATCTTGCGCCAAACCCGTTCTCGCTGTCCGACCTGATCAACTGGACGGCCGGGTCCGTCGCAAATCGCGACTGGTGGGACATCGCCTTGTCCGCCCCGTTCATCGCCGCCGGCATCGCGCTGCTGCAGGCCAGCCGAGGCGCCGTAACCGCGCTTGGCTTCGGCGAGGAGGTCGCGCACGGGCTCGGCGTCGATGTGGTCCGCAGCCGACTGCTCGTGGTGATCGGAACCGGGCTTGCAACCGGCGGCGCGGTGGCACTCGCTGGGATGATCGGCTTCGTGGGATTGGTCGCGCCCTATCTGGTGCGCCGCGCCGTGGGTCATGATGCGGGACGCGCCATCTTGCCGGCGGCCATGGCCGGGGCCTGCCTGCTGGTCGCCGCGGATATCGTCATCCGCCTGTTCCCTTGGGGGAACGAACTGCATCTGGGCACGCTCGCCGCGCTGATCGGCGTGCCCGTCTTCATCCGTATCGCCTGGCGCAGCGGGACGGTGCGTCATGTCTGAATTGCGGATGAGCCGTGTCACGGTGTGCGCGGGTGACACACGGCTTCTCGACGACATTTCGCTTTCGTTGCGCGGCGGCGAGTTGTTGGCGATCATCGGCGAAAACGGCTCGGGCAAATCGACGATGATGCGCACGATGGCGGGCTATACCCGGCCGCATGGCGGCACCGTCACCCTCGACGCGCGTTGCATCCACGGCATGCCGGCCATGCATCGCAGCACCGCGATCGGCTGGATGCCGCAGAACCTGCCGGTCGCCTGGCCGGTCAGCGTGCATGACGCGGTGGCGACTGGCCGCTATGCGCATGGCGGTTTGCCGGGGCGCCTGGGCGAGCGCGACCGGCATGCGGTGCACGATGTCCTGCAGCGGTGCGGCCTCGCCGATCTTGCCGGCGCCAGCATAGAGCGGTTGTCCGGAGGGGAACTGGCGCGTGTGCACCTCGCGCGGACGCTCGTCGGCGGTGCCCGGTTCCTGCTCATGGACGAACCCGTCGCCGCGCTCGACCCGCGCCATGGTCTGGCGGTCATGCGGCTTTTGCGTGCCCTTGCGACCGATGGTCATGGGGTGGCCGTGGTGCTGCACGACCTTGGGCTCGCCGCGCGCTTCGCCGACCGCCTTGTCGGTCTAAAAGCAGGAAAGTTGCTGGTCGACGGGTCGCCGGAAACGGTCGTCACCCCTGCGAACATCCGCGCGCTGTTCGGGGTCGATGCATGGGTGACCGCCGAAGCAGGCTGGCCGGTTCCCGTGATGCTGGGTTAGCGGTCGGGCGGCTGCGGCAGGAAGCTGATGTCATCGGGCGTCAGCCAACCCGCGACATAATTGGCATAATAGAGCGCGAACAGCGCGCCTGCGAGCAGCGTCACCTGCAAGGCCGCGCGTCCCATCGCGAAATTGGCGGGCGCGCCGCCATCCGTGCCCGGCACGTCTGTTTCGCCGTTCCTGGGCCGCGCATGGAATGGCAGCACCAGGAACAGGCAGAAAAACCATAGGATGAAGTAGATCGCGAGCGCCGAGGTCCATTGCATGGGGCGATCAGTCGCCGAACATCAGCACGTCGACCAGCGGCTTCTTGCCCGTCCAGTCGGTGGCACAGCGCCGGACCGCGAGTCGCACCGCCTCGCGCCGCTTGTCCGTCGTTGCGCTGCGCTCGCGCGCCGCCCTGGCAGCGGCGTCCGACGCCTCCTCGACGAATTGCGCCATGTCGGCGACCTCGATCGGCAGACCGCGCGCCACGACATCCGCCTCACCATCGCGCACAGCGACCACGACATGCCCGGTTTGGCTCAGCCGCCGCCGCTCGTTGATGGCGCCGCCGTCGGCCGGAACGATCATGTCCCCATCAAGGATCAGTCTGCCCGCGCGCACCGTTTCGACGATCTCGGGTTCGCCGGGTGCCAGACGCACCAACTGCCCGTTTTTCTGCACCAGGGCGTTGGGGATGCCGCATTCTCGTCCGAAACGTGCTTGTTCCAGCATGTGGCGCATCTCGCCGTGGACCGGGACCAGCAGTTGCGGCCGAACCCATTCGTACATCGCCTGCAGCTCGGGGCGGCCGGGGTGTCCCGAAACGTGGATATGCGCCTGCTTTTCGGTAACGGTCTCGATGCCGCGTTCCGCCAGCAGGTTCATGATCCGGCCGATGCCGATCTCGTTGCCCGGAATCTGTTTCGAACTGTAGATGACGCGGTCGCCACGCTCCAGCTTGATCGGATGCCCGCCCTCGGCGATGCGTGCCAGCGCCGCGCGCGGCTCCCCCTGTCCACCGGTCGCGATGATCATCACGCGGTTGCGCGGCAGCCGCATCGCCGTATCCCAGTCGACGAGCCTGGGCATGTCCTTCAGATAGCCGCAACTTTGCGCGACCTCGATAATTCGGTCCAGCGAACGCCCCGCCACGGCAAGCTCGCGCCCCGTCGCCTTGGCGACCTCGCCCAACGTATGCAGCCGTCCGGCATTGCTCGCAAAGGTCGTGACGACGACGCGGCCAGTCGCCTCCCCCACCACGGTCCGCAGGCCCTCGGCCACGCCGCCCTCGCTGCCCGATGCCTCGGCGTTGAAGACATTCGTCGAATCGCAAACCAGCGCAAGCACGCCTTCGTCGCCGATCGACCGGACCGCCGCCTCGGCGTCGGGGTAGCCGAGCAGGGGATCGTCATCGAGCTTCCAATCGCCGGTGTGGAAGATACGGCCATAGGGTGTATCGATTACTGCGGCGCACATGTCCGGTATCGAATGCGCCAGCGGGACGAGGCGGATGCCAAAAGGCCCGATGGAGAAGCTGGCCTGGTTGTCGACGATAATCAGCTTGACCTTGCGCTCCAGCTTTTCCTCGGCGAGCTTGCGCGCCACCAGCCCCGCAGTGAAGCGGTTGGCATAAACGGGAACGTGCAGGTCCGCGGCAAGATAAGCCACCGCGCCGATATGATCCTCATGCGCATGGGTCAGCAATATGCCGGACAGGTCGCGGCTGCGTTCCTCGATGAACGCGGTGTCGGGCATTATGATGTCGATGCCGGGATAGTCGGCGTTGCCGAAAGTAACGCCCATATCGACGATCAGCCACTTGCCGTCGCATCCGTACAGGTTGAGGTTCATGCCGATTTCGCCGGATCCGCCGAGCGAAACGAAGAGCAATTCCTTGCCGGGTCTGTTCATCGAAATCTTTCCAGAAATGGGTTCACGCGTTCGCCGTGCGACGTTGCCACAGCAGCGACAGGCCCTTGAGCGCAAGGTCGGGGTCCACCGCGTCGAACAGCCCCTCTTCCTTCTGAAAAAGGGCAGCGAGGCCCCCGGTCGCGACGACCTTCACCGGTCGCCCGATCTGCGCGCGCATACGGGCGATCAGACCTTCGATCATCGCCACATAGCCCCAATAAATGCCGATCAGCATCTGGGTTTCGGTCGTGCGCCCGACGACGCTGCCGGAACCCGGTGTCTCGATGGCTATACGGGGCAGCTTTGCGGCGGCCGCGACCAGCGCGTCGAGGGACAGGTTCACGCCCGGTGCGATGATGCCGCCCTTATACGCACCGCGGAAGTCGACATGGTCGATGGTCGTCGCGGTGCCGAATGAAATGACGATAAGGTCGCCTGCATGTGCGGCGTGCGCAGCGATGGCGTTGCATGCCCGGTCCGACCCCACCGCATGCGGTTCGTCGACGTCGAGCGCGATGCCATAATCGAGCGGCGCCCGCCCCGCCACCAGCGCCTCTACCCCGAAATATTTCGAGGCCAGCGACTGGATGTTGTACAGCGCCCGCGGCACCACGGTCGACACAGCCACGTCACTGACCGTCTCGCGCGCATAGCCCTCCAGTTCCATCAGGCGGATCAGCCATACGGCATATTCATCGGCCGTGCGGCGCGCATCGGTCGCGATCCGCCAACGCGTGCGCGGCGCCCCATCGTCATCGACGAGCGCGAACTTTATATTGGTATTACCGGCATCGATGGCGAGCAGCATGGGGGTCCCGGTCTAGGTCGGATCGACGACTTGAATGTCGCCCGCGGTGACGATGCGTACAGAACCGTCGTCGAGCCGCAAACGCAAGGCGCCGCTATCGTCTAGGCCATCGTACACGCCGGTCAATCCGGCGACCGTGCCGTCGCTCGATGCTACCCGCGTGCCTTTCGGGTGGGCACGATCCTCCCACCGGCGGAGGATGGAACCCAGGCCCTGCCCGCGCCACTGGTCGATCGCGTCGGCCAGGGTCTCCGCCAACACCGGCGCGAAATCCTTTACTTCTACCCAGACCCCCAGTGCCTGCAAGGCGACCGTGGACCGGTCCGGTAGCGGCGGCGCTACCGCGATATTGACCCCGAACCCGGCGACCACATGATCACCGACGCGTTCCAGCAATATGCCCGCGAGCTTCGCGCCAGCTACCAAAACGTCGTTCGGCCATTTCAGTACGGCATTTACGCGTCCATGGCCGACCGTCTCGATTGCGCGATGCACAGCCAGCCCCGCGACCAGTGCCAGCGTCGGCGCCGGTGGATCGGTATCGCGAAGGGCGATGGCGGTCGAGCCATGGAAATTGCCGTCGCTGCTCGCCCAGTCGCGCCCTGCCCGCCCACGCCCGGCCCGCTGCCGCGCCGCGACCAGCCACTGTCCGTCGGTCGCATCGCCGCCCGCTACGCGCGCGAGAAGATCGGCATTGGTCGAACCGGTTTCCAGCACATGCTCGATCGCGATGCTGTTCAGAATAACGACCCCGCGGCGATCGCGGTTGCTCGATCGAGCGGAGCGATCAGGAGGAAGCCGATCAGGCTGACATAGGCCGCGCCGATCGCGATAAGCGCACGTTCCGCCGCGGGTCCGCCGGCTGTCACCGCCGGACCCGCCGGTGCGTCGAACAGCATCAGCTTGATGACCCGAAGATAGTAGAAAGCGCTGATTGTCGATGCGATGGCACCCACGATTGCCAACGGCAACTGTCCAGCATTGATCGCCGCCTGGAACACCAGCAACTTCGGCCAGAACCCGAATAGCGGCGGGATGCCGGCTAGGCTGAACATGAAGATCGCGATGCCCGCCGCGAGCCAGGGGCGAGCTCGCCACAAGCCCGAAAGGCCGGCCAGATCGTCGATCATCCCGCCATCGACCGTGCGCAGCTGCAGCACGGCCATGAACGCGCCGAGCGTCATGACGACGTAAACCACCAGGTAGAAAAGCATGGCAGCGACACCGGCGGAGCTTCCCGCGGCAAGGCCGATCAGGATGAAGCCGACATTGGCGATCGAGGAGTAGGCGAGCAGTCGCTTGATGCTGCGCTGCCCGACCGCGCCGACCGAGCCCAGCAGCATCGACGCGATGGCCATGAAGGCGACGATCTGGCGCCATGCCTCCGCCGCCTGCGGCATCGCCTCGAAACAGACGCGCATCAGTAGCGCAAGCGCCGCGACCTTGGGTGCACTGGCAAAGAAGGCGGTGACCGGTGTCGGCGCGCCTTCATAGACGTCCGGGGTCCACATGTGGAACGGCACGGCGCTGATCTTGAACGCCAGACCGGAAACGGTGAAGACCAGGCCGAACAACAGGCCGGGGTTGCCGACGTCGGTGAACGCCGCAGCGATCGCGCTAAAGGACAGGGAGCCGGTAAAGCCGTACAGCAGCGACAGGCCGTAGAGCAGCATGCCCGACGCCAGTGCCCCAAGAACGAAATATTTGAGGCCCGCCTCGCTCGACCGCGTGTCGCTGCGCATGAAGCTCGCCAGCACGTACGACGACAGGCTCAACAGTTCGAGACCGATGTAGAGCGCAATCAGATCGAAGGCGCTGACCATGATGCTCATGCCGAGCGACGCGAAAACGATCAGTACGGGATATTCGGCGCGATACCCCTGCCGCTCGAAAAAGCGGGGTGCCATGATCAAGGCCACGATGCCGGCGGCGAAGACCAGATATTTGGCGAAAGATCCGAATGCGTCGATGCGCACGCTTCCGAAGGCGAGGGTGTCCACGCCGGTCAAGCTCGCGACCGCGATGATGCCTGCCGCCAGCACAACTGCCGCAAGCGCGTTCACGAGCACCGCCAGACGATCGCCGGCGAAAGCCGCGACCATCAGAAGAACGAGGCCGCCCAGGATGAGAACCAGTTCGGGAGCGATGAGAATGAAAGGGTTGATCGGCATCAGTGCGCTCCGCTCGCCGATTGCGAAGCGGCGGCCGCAATGCGCGTACCGGCGGTCGGCTGGGCGTCGCCCTCCGGGCGTGCCTCGCTCAGACGCGCAACGAGTGTGGCGACGTCACCCCGCATGGGCGCAAGGAACGGTTCGGGATAGATGCCCATCCACAGCACGACGGCAGCGATAGGCGCCAACAGCAGCCATTCGCGCCTGTCCAGATCCTTCAGCGCGGCGGTGTCCTCGCCGGCCGGCGCCCCGAAAGCGACGCGGCGATACAGCCACAGCATATAGGCCGCGCCGAGGATGATCCCGGTGGTGCACACCAGTGCGACCCAGCTGGACGCTTCGTAGACGCCCAGCAGGCTCAGGAACTCGCCGACGAAGCCGCTGGTCCCGGGGAGCCCGATGGAAGCCATGGTGAAAAGCAGGAACAGCAGGGCATAGGCCGGCATATTGTTCGACAATCCGCCGTAGCGGGCGATCTCACGCGTATGCAGCCGGTCGTATATGATCCCGACGCACAGGAAGAGCGCGCCCGACACCAACCCATGGCTCAGCATGACGATCAGCGCGCCCTCGATCCCCTGCTGGTTGAATGCAAACAGTCCGGCGGTGACGATCGCCATGTGCGCGACCGACGAATAGGCGATCAGCTTCTTCATGTCGCTCTGCACCAGCGCGACCAGGCTGGTAAAGACCACCGCGATCATCGAGAGCGCGAAGACCAGCCACATCAGTTGCGCCGATGCGTCCGGGAACATGGGCAGGCTGAAGCGCAGGAAACCGTATCCGCCCATCTTCAGGAGCACGCCGGCCAGTATGACCGAGCCGGCGGTCGGCGCCTGCACATGCGCGTCCGGCAGCCAGGTATGAACCGGCCACATCGGCATCTTGACCGCGAAGCTCGCGAAAAAGGCCAGCCACAGCAGGGTTTGCGCCTGCGGCGCGAAACTCGTCTGCATCAGGGTCGGTATATCCGCAGTGCCGGTTGTCGCCACCATCCAGATCATCGCCACCAGCATCAGCAGCGACCCCAGCAACGTATA
>CBDUBN010000008.1:0-35726 GCA_965365395.1 uncultured Sphingomonas sp. | reverse complement strand
GGCGTCTAAGCCCTGGCCGAGCGTCATCGCGAATTCAGCGAAGCTTTCCAGGCGTTACCAAAGCCGCGCTGGATCGCTTCGCGCTGCTCGCGATGACAAGGTCCAATCCCTTCCCATAGCACCCCCCGCTCGCTAGGGCTGCCTCGTCCCTGCCTCGCGAGAATCGCATGTCCCGTCCCCCGCTCCGCCGCATTCTGCTGAAACTGTCGGGCGAGGTGCTGATGGGCGATACGCCGTTCGGCATCGATACCGCGACCGTCGCGACGATGGCGCAGGAGATCAAGGCGGCGAAGGAGACGGGGCTCGAGATTTGCCTGGTGATCGGCGGGGGCAATATCTTTCGCGGGATGGCGGGCGCGGCGAAGGGAATGGACCGCGCCCAGGCCGATTACATGGGCATGCTGGCGACGGTGATGAACGCGCTCGCCATGCAGAATGCGCTGGAGCAGATCGGCGTGCACACGCGCGTCCAGTCCGCGGTGCAGATGGACGCGGTGTGCGAACCGGTGATCCGCCGCCGCGCCGAGCGGCATCTGGAGAAAGGCCGTGTGGTGATATTCGCCGCGGGCGTCGGTTCGCCATATTTCACCACCGATAGCGGCGCGGCGCTGCGCGCGGCGGAGATGCGCTGCGACGCGTTGCTGAAGGGCACGTCGGTCGACGGCGTGTACGACAGCGACCCAAAGACCAATCCGGCGGCGAAGCGTTACGGCACGGTCAGTTACGACACCGTGTTGGCAGAGAACCTGAGGGTGATGGATGCAAGTGCGGTCGCGCTATGTCGCGACAGCAACATCCCGATCATCGTTTTCAACGTGCGCGAACCGGGCAATCTGGCGCGCGTCTTGGCGGGCGAGGGCGTATCGACGACGGTGACATCGCCGCAGGCCATCGCCGCCTAATCGACAGGAGTGAGCTATGCCGAAATATGAGAAGGCCGACGTCGAGCGGCGCATGACCGGCGCGGTCGAGGCGCTGAAGAGCGATCTCGCCGGTTTGCGCACCGGGCGCGCCAATGTCGGCATGCTCGATCCCGTGACGGTCGAGGTCTATGGCAGCGCGATGCCGATCAACCAGCTCGCGTCGATCTCCGCGCCCGAGCCGCGCATGCTGTCGGTGCAGGTGTGGGACAAGGCAAACGTCGGCCCGGTGGACAAGGCGATCCGCTCGGCGGGGCTGGGTCTCAACCCGATCATGGACGGCCAGGTATTGCGGCTGCCGATCCCCGACATGACGCAGGAGCGGCGCAAGGAACTGTCCAAGCTCGCGGGGCAATATGCCGAGAAGGGCCGAATCGCGGTACGCAACGTGCGCCGCGACGCCAACGAGAGCCTGAAGACCGACGAGAAGAAGGGCGACATCTCCGAGGACGAGCAGAAGCGCATGGAAGCCGAGGTCCAGAAGATGACCGACAAGGCGATTGCGGACATCGATGCGGCGGCGAGCGCCAAGGAGAAAGAGATATTGGGGCAGTGAGGCTGGTCGGCATTAAGGTAGGCTTCAGCTCAGGGCTACGGGCCTTTCCGTGATCACTACTGCCGTTCCAACACTTCCTCGCCACGTCGCCATCATCATGGACGGCAACGGGCGCTGGGCAAAAAAACGCTTCCTGCCGCGCGTGGCGGGACACCGCGCGGGCGTGGAGGCGGTGCGGCGCGTGGTGCGGAGCGCGGGCGATATCGGGCTCGAATGCCTGACGCTTTATGCCTTCTCCAGTGAGAATTGGCGGCGGCCGGACGAGGAAGTGTCCGACCTGATGGGGCTGATGAAGCGCTTCATCGTCTCCGACATCGACGAATTCGCCGAGGCGGGCGTGCGGCTCAAGATCATCGGCGATCTGTCGCGCTTCGATGCCGAGGCGCGGGCGCTGATCGAGGACGCCGTGGCGCGCACGGCCGGGGGTGCCGGCACGACGCTGGCGGTGGCGCTGGGTTATGGCGCGCAAGACGAGATCGTGCGCGCGGCAGCGAAAGCCGCGGCGGCGGGCGCGGTGACGGCGGAGGCGATCGAGGCCGGTCTCGACACCGCAGATCTGCCGCCGCTCGATCTCTTGATCCGCACATCCGGTGAAGTGCGATTGTCGAACTTCCTGCTGTGGCAGGCCGCCTATGCCGAACTGCTGTTCGTCGACACGCTGTGGCCGGATTTCACGCCTGAGCATCTCCGCCACGCGTGCGAGGATTTCGCGCGGCGCGAGCGACGGTTCGGGGGGCTGTGATGGTGGTGCAAACGATCCCACCCATGTCAGATGGGGGGGCGGCCGCGCAGCGGGCGGGGGGGCTCTTCGTTTGTGACAGCACGTGCGCTCGCATCGCACGCACCCCCCCGTCATTGCTGTGCGCTGCCACCCCCCCATTGCTGCGCAACGGGTGGGACCATCGATGAGCGACTTCTCTCGCAAAAACGCCGACCTCGGCACACGCACGCTGTCGGCGATCGTCATGGTCGCGGTCGCGGGCGCCGCGCTGTGGGCGGGCGGTTGGGTTTTCACCGCCTTCGTCGTCGCGGTGGGGCTGGGTGTGCTGTGGGAATGGTGGGGCCTGACGCGGCACTTCACGCGGACGCCATTCGGCGCGTCGCTGTGGTTGATTGCCGGCGTCAGCTACGTCGCCGTCGCGATGGCGACGTTGATCGACGTGCGGACAGCGGGAGCTTGGCTGGCGATCACCGTGATCGGCGCGGTCGTCGCGACCGACATCGGCGCATACGCGGCCGGCCGCACGTTCGGCGGCCCGAAGATCGCGCCATCGGTCAGCCCATCCAAGACTTGGGCCGGGCTTGGCGGCGGTATCGTCGCAGCGACGCTGTGGTTGCTGGCGGCGAACGCTGGCAAGGCCGCAGAACTTACGGGGGTGGTCAGCGCTACGGGAAGTGCGTGGTCCGTCTCGGCGACATGGCCGACGCTGGCGATCAATGCGCTGGCGAGCGGTACCCTCACCGCCGTTGTCGCACAGGCGGGCGGCTTTTTTCAAAGCTGGATGAAGCGGCGCGCGGGCGTGAAGGATTCGAGCAATATCATCCCCGGGCATGGCGGTCTGTTCGATCGGGTGGACGGGTTGCTGGCGGTGCTGCTCGTCTATGCAATCCTGCGATGGACAATCTGGTCGTGACCCGCACCCTATCCGTCTTCGGCGCGACCGGATCGGTCGGGGCGTCGACGCTCGACCTTGTCAGGCGCAATCGCGAGGGTTGGGACGTCGTCGCGCTAACGGCGAATGGCGATGTCGAGGGGCTGGCGGCGCTGGCGCGGGAGTTTCGACCGCGCGTCGTGGTGTGCGCGGATGCGGGATGCGAGGGCGCGCTGGCCTCGGCTCTGGAGGACACCGGCATCGATATCGCCGCGGGCGAGGGTGCGCTGGTCGCCGCGGCGCGGATGGGCGCGGATGTGACGATGGCGGCGATCGTCGGCTGTGCGGGCCTGGCGCCCACGATGGCGGCGATCGAGGGCGGCAGGACGGTCGCGCTGGCCAACAAGGAGAGCCTGGTCGCGGCGGGCGCGCTGATGATGGCGGCGGCGCGGGCGAGCGGCGCGACGATCCTGCCGGTGGACAGCGAGCATAATGCGATCTTCCAATGCCTGTCGGGCGATCTGGATCAAGTCGCGAATATCACCCTTACCGCAAGCGGCGGGCCGTTTCGCACCTGGACGACCGAAGCGATGCGCGACGTGACGCCCGAGCAGGCCGTGGCGCATCCCAACTGGTCGATGGGCGCGAAGATCAGCGTCGATTCGGCGACGCTGATGAACAAGGGACTCGAGCTGATCGAGGCCTATCATCTGTTTCCGGTGGGGCTCGACCGGCTGAACGTGCTGGTGCACCCGCAATCGACCATCCATTCGATGGTCGGCTATGTCGATGGATCGACCATCGCGCAGCTGGGGCCGCCCGACATGCGCGTGCCGATCGCCTCGGCGCTGGCGTGGCCGGAACGTATGGCGACCCCGTGCGCCCCGCTCGACCTTGCGAAGCTCGGCAGGCTGGATTTCGAGGCGCCCGATCATGAACGATTCCCGGCGCTGCAGCTGGCGCGCGCGGCAATCGCGGAAGGCGGCGGGCGGCCCGCGCAATTGAACGCAGTCAACGAGGTCGCGGTGGCGGCCTTCCTCGGCGGACGGATCGGTTTTCTCGACATAGCGGGGCTGGCGGCGCGGGCGATGGACGCAAGTGCCCCGATTGCGCCACAGTCGCTTCATGAGGTGTTCACGACCGATCGGGAAAGCCGCGCCCATGCCGAAGAGATGGTCCAGCTGCTGGAGCGCACCTGAATGAGCGGTCCCGATTGATGCTCGACACCCCGTCGCCTGCGCTGACCCTTCTTGCCTTCATCGCGGTGCTTGGTCCGCTCGTATTCATCCATGAGCTGGGCCATTATCTGGTCGGACGCTGGTGCGGCATCCGCGCCGATGCGTTCTCGATCGGTTTCGGGCGCGAAGTGCTGGGCTGGACCGACCGGCGCGGCACACGCTGGAAGTTAGGCTGGCTGCCGCTGGGCGGATATGTCCAGTTCGCAGGAGATGCGGATGCGGTGTCGACGCCGCAGCCGCTCAGCGCCGATGCACCCGCCGGCAGTTTCGGCGCGGCGCCGCTATGGAAACGCTCGCTGACCGTCGCGGCAGGGCCGGCGGCCAATTTCCTGCTGGCGATCCTGATCCTCGCCGGATTCGCGCTCGCCTATGGCCGGCCCAGCACCCCTCCGGTCGCGGGGGTGGTGCAGGCGGGATCGGCGGCGGAAGGCGCAGGCATCCGCGTCGGCGACCGCATCCTGTCGATCGATGGCCGCGCGATGGACAGTTTCGTCGATATCCCGATGAGCGTGGTGCACCGCGCCGGCGAGCCGTTGACGCTGGTCGTCGAGCGCAATGGCGAGGCGCGGACGCTGAGCGTGACGCCGCAGCGGCTGGCCGAGCGCGACCGTTTCGGCAATGTCGTGACACGCGGCGTGCTTGGCATCCGCAGCGGACCGCCCGTGGTGGAGCCGGTCGGCCTGTTCGAGGCCCCGGTGCTGGCCGCGCGCCAGGCGTGGGGTATCACGCGGCAGATGGCTGAAGTGATCGGGCAGCTCTTGTTCGGTGATCGATCGATCAAGGACCTGGGTGGCCCGCTGATGATTGCCAAGGCTTCGGGCGAGCAGGCATCGCTGGGCCCGCAAAGTTTCGTTTTCTTCATCGCGCTGATCTCGATCAATCTCGGCTTCGTCAACCTGCTGCCGTTGCCGATGCTCGATGGCGGGCATCTGTTGTTCAACGCGATCGAGGCGGTGCGGCGGCGACCGGTCAGCATCGCGACGCAGCAGATGGCGTTCCGCGCGGGCTTTTTCGCGCTGATGGGGCTGATGATCGTTGTCACCTTCAACGATCTGGGCTCGCTCGGCCTATGGGCGCGGCTGGCCGGGTTGATTGGCTAGCGCGTCTGGGGCAGAGGGGCGCATCCATTTTGGGGCAGGGCGGGGCAACGGGCGGGGGGCCGGTTGCCGGGCCGCCGGACAGATTAGATTAGAGGAATGCCGCCCGTGAAGGCCAAGCGCCCCAAAGCCCAAGTTTCGGCGAGTTCCATCCTGTCTTCGAGCGGCCGCCGGCGCTGTGCCGCCATGCTGCTGAGCGGATCGATCCTGGCCAGCCAGTCCCTCGGCGCGGTGGCGCAGGTCCTGCCATCCACGCTGCTGCAGCAGGCCGCGCCCACAGCGGTGCCCGCTCCGGCAGCGGCGCCCGCGGCGGAGAACCCGGCGGTGGCGCCCGTCGCGCAGCAGATCCGCTCGATCGCGGTGGTCGGCAACCAGCGGCTGGAGCCCGATACGGTGCGCAGCTATGCGCAATTGCAGGTGGGTCAAACCTACACCCGCGCGACGCTCGACGCGGCCTTGCGCGCGCTCTCGCAGACCGAGCTGTTCTCCGATTTCCAGATCACCGACAACGCCGGCGCGCTGGTCATCCAGGTGACGGAAAACCCGGTCATCAACCGCATCATCCTGGAAGGCAACGACCGGCTCAAGAACGACAAGATCGAGCCTGAGCTGCGCCTCGCGCCGCGCCAGATCTATACCCGCAGCCGCGTGCGCGCCGACGTCGCGCGGATCATCGAACTCTATCGCCGCCAGGGCCGCTATGCCGCGACGGTTGAGCCGCAGCTCGTCCGGCTGGACCAGAACCGCGTCGATATCGTCTACGAGATCAACGAAGGCGACCGCAGCCGCGTGCGCGCGATCAACATCATCGGCAACGAGGTGTTCTCCGACGGCGAGCTGAAGGGCGAGATGTACACGCGCGAGCGTGGGCTGACGACGCTCCTCTCCTCCAATACCACCTATGACCCCGACCGGCTGGCGGCGGACCAGCAGAAGCTGCGGCAATTCTACCTGACGAACGGCTATGCCGATTTCCGCGTCGTGTCGGCGGTGGCCGAGCTGACCAGCGACCGGCAGGACTTCATCATCACCTATGTGGTGGAGGAAGGGCAGCAGTATAATTTCGGCCCCGTGACGGTCGAGAGCCAGTTGCGCGATTTCACGCCCGAGGCGCTGCAGGCCATCCTGCCCATGCGCGAAGGCCAGCGCTATGACGCGAAGCTGGTCGAGGATACGATCGAATCGCTGGGTCAGACCGCCGGCCTGCTCGGCTATGCCTTTGCCGACATCCGCCCGCGCATCAGCCGCGACCGTGAAAACCGGACGATGAGCATCGTGTTCGTCGTCAACGAAACGCCGCGCGTCTACGTCGAGAATCTGGAGATCAACGGCAATACGCTGACGCAGGACAAGGTGATCCGGCGCGAGTTCCGCCTGAACGAAGGCGATGCGTTCAACAGTTTTCTCGTCCGCCGGTCGCAGGACCGCATCAACAGCCTGGGCTATTTCCAGGAAAATCTGGAGGTGCAGCAGAACCCGGGCTCCGCGCCCGACCGCGTGATCCTGCAGACCAACGTCGAAGAGAAGCCGACCGGCGAACTGTCGCTGTCCGCCGGTTTCTCGTCGATCGAGAATTTCATCCTGCAGGGCTCGATCCGCCAGCGCAATTTCCGGGGGTTGGGGCAGACGCTGGGCGCGTCCGTCAACTATTCGAGCTACTCGAAGTCGGTCGAACTGTCGTTCAGCGAACCCTATGTGTTCGATCGCAACATCAGTTTCTCGGGATCGCTGTACCGCCGCGACCTCAATTCGTTCAACTTCATCAACAACAGCCGTGAAACGACGTTCCAGCAGGTGACGACCGGCCTGTCGCTGCAGGCGGGCGTGCCGCTGACCGAATATCTCTCTTTGCTGACGCGTTACACGCTCAACTTCGACGACGTGACGCTCGATCGGAACATTTATTTCTTTAACGGCCAGTGCGATCCGCTGCTCGCGGGGCGCTATCTTTGCGACGCGATCGGTAATCGCACGACCAGCCTGCTCGGCTATTCGCTGATCTACGATACGCGGGACAACCGTCTGCGTCCCACGCGCGGGCAAAGCGCGATCCTTAGCCAGGATTTCGCCGGCCTCGGCGGCAACGTCCGTTATCTGCGTACCCGCGCGCAGGCGTCCAAGCACTGGCGGCTGTTCGGCGACTTCATCCTCAACGCCTATGCCGAGGGCGGCTATATCCTGCCGTTCGGAAACAACGGCGTGTCCCCGGGCGCCGAGCGCGTCCGCCTGATCGACCGGTTCCAGCTCGGCGAGCCGCAGATGCGCGGTTTCGATATCCGCGGCATCGGCCCGCGCGTCATCCGCTATACCAACGTCGATCTGACCGACACCGCGAACCCGGTGGTGGCGACCGATCGCCGGTCGACCGTCGACGATGCGCTGGGTGGGCGCGCCTATTATCAGGGGCGGCTGGAGGTGGACATTCCGCTCGGCGCCGGCGCGAGCGAACTGGGCCTGCGTCCATCGATTTTCGCGGACATCGGATCGGTGTTCGACGTGCGCGCGCCGTCGCTGACCACGCTCAACAGCTTCCGCGACACCGACGGCAATTTCAAGACGCTGTGCCGCAACCAGACGACGGGCGCGACGCAGTTCGGCACGCGGGCGATCGTGAATAACGTGCCGACCGGCGAATTCAGCGAGTGCCCGAGCGGTTTTTCGGGCATCCGTCCGTTCGACGAGCGGTTCCTGGGCGACACCATCAGCCCGCGCCTGTCGGTCGGCGCCGGCGTCAACTGGAACTCGCCGTTCGGACCCTTCCGCATCGACGTCGCCTATGCGCTGCTGCGCGAAGAGGGCGACGACACCAAACTCATCACCTTCAACGTAGGAACGCAATTCTGATGATGACCAATCTCAAGCTGGCGGCGCTTGCCGCCACCGCCACCGTCGCGCTGATCGCCACCCCGGCCAGCGCGCAGCGCAACCGCGAAGCCGCCGCCACCGCGCCGATCGTCGTCGTCGCCGATACCGATGGCGCGATCCAGGCCTCCAACGCCTACCAGGTCGCGATGCAGCAGATGCAGGCGACCTATGCGGCGCAGCTCGCCGAGGTGCAGACGCGCAGCGCCGCTCTGCAGGCGGAGCTGCAGACGCTCTACACCGCGCTGGAGACCGAGAATAACCGGCAGCCGCAGAACCGCACGGCGCTTGAGACGGCGGCACGCAACTTCCAGTCGCGCCAGCAGGCGGCCGAGCAGGAAATCGCCCGTCTGCGCGCACCGGTCGACACCGCGCGCTCCTATGTCATCGAGCAGATTACGCTGCAGATGAACGCCGCGGTCACGACGGCGCGCAACGCACGCGGTGCCAACATGGTGCTGCGCCGCGATGCGGTTATTTTCGCCAACGAGGCGGCGAACATCACGCCCGCGATCGTCGCCGAGCTCAACCGGCTGGTGCCGGCCGTGCAGATCGTGCCGCCGCAGGGCTATGAGCCCGGCCAGCTGATCAACGCGCAGCAGCAGGCGGCCGCAGCGGCCGCGAACCCCGCGGCTGCCGCGACCACGCCGCCGCCGGCGCCGCAGCCCGAAACGCGCTGACATGAGCGACGCGGCAACGGGTGAAACGCGCGCCGGGTTCGACATCCGGCGAGTCATGGACCTGTTGCCGCACCGCTATCCAATGCTGCTGGTGGATCGGGTCCTGAACCTGGTTCCGAACGAGCGCATCCACGCGGTCAAGGCGGTCAGCATCAACGAGCCCTTCTTCGCCGGTCATTTTCCGGGCCGGCCGATCATGCCGGGCGTGCTGATCGTCGAGGCGCTGGCGCAAGCCGCCGGCGTGCTGGCGGTCGAGAGCATGGGCCTCGCCGGGTCGGGCAAGCTCGTCTATTTCATGGCCATCGAGGGCGCGAAGTTCCGCAGGCCGGTGGAGCCCGGCTGCCTTCTCCACCTGCATGTCGAGATCGTCCAGGCCAAGCGCGCGGTGTGCAAGTTCACCGGGCGCGCGGTGTTCGACGATGGCGGACTGGCTGCCGAATGCGCCTTTACCGCGATGATCGCCGACGCGCCGCAATAGCGAGCGCTACCGGCAGCGACGAGATAAGTTGCCTAACGGGGGGCAAGCGGCTACCGCGCGCGCTGGCCTGAGGCTGGTCGGAACCAGCCGCGCGAAAGGAGCAAGACCCGTGAAGCAGAACCTCCACCCCGACTATCACATGATCAAGGTCCAGATGACCAACGGCGACGTGTTCGAGACGCGCTCGACCTGGGGCAAGGAGGGCGACACGCTGCAGCTCGACATCGATCCCAGCGCGCATCCCGCCTGGACGGGCGGCAAGGGCACCATGCTGGACACCGGCGGTCAGGTCGCGAAGTTCAACAAGCGTTTCGGCGGGCTCAGCCTGAAGAAATAGGCGCTGCCGCGCGCGAACGAATAAGGGCCCCGGCGACGGGGCCCTTTTTGCGTCAGGCGGGCATGCGGTGCATCGCGCACAGCTTGTTTCCATCGGGATCGCGCAGATAGGCGAGGTAAAGCTTGCCGAACGATGCTTCGCGGACGCCGGGCGGATCCTCGCAAGCCGTGCCGCCGTTGGCGATGCCGGCGGCGTGCCAGGCATCGGCCTGTTCGGGCGTCATCGCAAATCCGATGGTGCCGCCGTTGGCGTGGCAGGCAGGCTCGCCGTTGATCGGCGGCGTCACGAGGAACAGTCCGCCGTTGTGCATGTAGATGAGGCGGCCCTTGTCGTCCTGCATGCCGGCGCGGCCGCCCATCGCGGTAAAGGTCGCGTCGTAGAATTGTTTGGATCTGGCGGTGTCGTTCGTGCCGACCATGACGTGTGAAAACATCTCATTCTCCCGGTTTGGTTTGAGGCTTGGGCTACGTCCGCGGCGTCGTCGCCCGGATGAAATCGAGGATCAGCGCGACCAGCTGCTCCGGCGCGTCCTCCTGCAGGAAATGGCCGGCATTCTCGATGATCACGTGCGGCTGGCCAGCGGCGCCGGGGATACGTTCCTGAAAAATGCGCTCGCCGCCGGCGGTGACCGCATCCTTGTCCGAAAAGCAGGTGACCACGGGTTTGTCGAAGCGTGACAGGACCTCCCAGGCGGCCTTGTTCTCGGCAACCGATGGCATGTCCGGCCTGACCGGTACCAGCGTCGGGAACTGCCGCGCGGCCGCCTTGTAGCTCTCGTTTGGGAAGGGCGCGTCATAGGCGGCGACCTCGGCCGGCGTGAGGTCGCGCACCGCACCGCCGTTCAGGATGAAGCCGGTGGGGAAGATTTCGACGCGCTGGCTGAACTCGCGCCATTTGTCGAACCCCTCCGACCAGCCGGTGCCGATCGGCAGCCCGGTATTGCCGATGACCAGCCGCGCGAAACGGTCGGGAAAGGCCGCCACCAGGCGCAGCCCGATCAACCCGCCCCAGTCCTGGCAGAAGAGCGTGATGTCGGTGAGGTCGTTGGCGGTGAGCCAGGCGGACATCCACGCGACATGGCGTTCGTAGGTGCAATCCTCGCGGTGCGTCGGCTTGTCCGATTTGCCGAATCCGACGAGATCGGGCGCAAGCACACGGTGGCCCGCGGCGGCAAGCGGGGGCACGAATTTGCGATACAGGAACGACCAGCTGGGCTCCCCATGCATCAGGAGGATGGGCGCGGCGTCGCGCGGCCCTTCGTCGATATGGTGGATGCGCAAGCGCGTACCGTCGGCGTCCGCTATCTCGGTATAATGGGGCGCGAACGGATAGTCGGGGATTGCCGTGAAGGCCGCGTCGGGGGTACGTAGTATGTCCATCATGCTGCCTTCGACTAGGAGATCAATGGGCCATGCTCGGCCGCGCCGCCATGCCGGCGCGCCAGCGGGCGATATTGGCGTGGGTCTCGGTGGGCCGGGCGCGGATGACGCGCGCAAAGTCGATCGCGACGACCGCGGTGATATCGGCGATGCTGAAACCGTCGCCGGCGACGTGGCGGCTTTCGCCGAGACGGGCATCGAGCATATCGGTAAAGGCCGCGAAACGGGCACGGCCGCGCTCCCCCAGTTCAGGGATCTGCGGATAGTCGACCGGCCCCGGCAGCGCGCGGTTCACCATCGCCGGGCTGACGTTCCGAAACCCCTCGGCGATGGCCATCATGCCCTCCATCTCCACACGCGCGTTCCAGCTGGCGACCGCGGCTTTCTCCACCGGCGTCCTGCCCAACAGAGGCGGTTCGGGGTAAGCCGCCTCCGCCCAGGCGGCGATGCCGGCGTTGTCGGGCAGCAACGTGGCGTCCTCCAGCACGATCGCGGGTACGGTCAGCCGCGGATTGACCGCCGCGAAGGCCGCACCGCGCTGCTCGCCGGACGCCAGATCGATCACGACCACGTCGTGCGGGATGCATTTTTCCGCAAGGAGGATACGTGCGCGGCGCGGGCTGGGAGCGGTAGGGCAATCGTAGAATGTGATCGGCATCGATGCTCTCCCTGTCTCCGCTATTCGGGCAGGCCGCGCAGCGCGTCCTCGACCAGCCGCGCTAGCACCGCCGCCGCCTTGTCCGCGGGCAGTGCCTGGTCGTGGCGCATCACGCGCCAGCTTTGGAAGGACAGCGCGACGCACAGCGCCTCCACGCCGATCTCATCCGCCTTCACCCTGGCCGGCAGCAGGCACGTCACGCGGTCGCGTTCCATTTTCATGATACGCACATAGTCAGCCATCAGGAATCCCGACTGATAGCGTTTGATATTGGCCGAGATGCGAAACGGAAGGATCGCTTCGAACACCCGCGCCCGCCGCTCCACAAGTTCGCGGATGTTCGCGCGCCAGTCGCTGTGTTCATAGGGCTGGTCGACCATCGGCATGACGCGCCGGGCAACCGTTTCCGCCATTTCGCGGAACAGCGAATCCATGTCGTCGAAATGGCGGAATACCGTGCGCAGCCCGACGCCCGCTTCGTCCGCCACGCGTGCGGCGCTCGGCGCTATGTCTCCGCGTTCGATGAGGTCGAGCGTCGCCGCGACGATGCGCGCGCGGCTTGACCTGCTGCGTTCGCGCCGGCCATCGGACTTCGCGCTCGCGGCCTCGTCATCGCCCGCCCGCGCGGTCGTCTTGCTATGGTGTTTGGCAGGATCGGAACGCGCCATGGCGATGGTGCTGCACGCACAAGCGCACGAGGTCAATGCAGCTGCAATATGGGCCCCGGTCGCGAGACCGGGGCCCGAACCAGCGATCGCTTGCGGATCAGGCGGCTTCGCGCTGATCGTCGCCGGCGATATCGATCACCTGCGGCTGACCGCCACCGATGGCGATCTTCTGCGGCTTCAGCGCCTCCGGAATCTCGCGAACGAGATCGAGGGTCAGTAGGCCGTCGGCGAGATCGGCGCCGGTCACGCGCACGAAGTCGGCAAGGTCGAAGCGCCGCTCGAAGCTGCGCGTGGCGATGCCGAGATGGACGAAGCGGTTGCGGTCGTTGTCCGCATCCGCCTTCTTGCCCTTCACCACCAACGCATTCTGCTGCGCGGTAATGTCGATCTCATCGGCCTTGAACCCCGCGACGGCGACCGTGATGCGGAAATTATTGGCATCCACGCGCTCGATGTTGAACGGCGGATAATTGTCGCTCGTCGCCTGGGTGGCGTTTTCAAGCGCGTCGAACACGCGGTCGAAGCCGACGAAGCTGCGGCGATAGGGAGAAAAGTCGAAACGGGTCATGTCAAATCCTCCAATGGGTGAGCAATATGACGGGTGGAACCCCAACCGGGCGTTCCGCTCGATCCGGCCCGTATGGCACCGGATGACGAAAATTTAGGGATCGCTCTCGCACCTTCAAGAGCCCTGGACGCACGAAACCCCCGGGCCGGTTCCCGACCCGGGGGTCCCGCGTGACGGTGCGCTCATCCCCCGAAGAGCGCTGTATCGAAGGACCGGCTGCCAGCTTGCGATGCCGCGGCGCCTCGTCCTTTCTCCCTGAACCTGGCCGATTATCTTGTGGCCGGTTAGTGCGAGCTTGATTAGCGGATGGCGGCGCCCTGTCCATGCGCGAGCGCGGCGCACCGCACGAATTGGCACGCGCTGTGCCAATCTTGCAACATTTGTAATCCCGTTGCGCCGGCGCGACGCGCGCCCTAAGCCCCGCGGCCATGCTGTTGTCCGCGCCCGAGCGCCTCGTCATCAAACGCTATCTGCTGCCGGTCAAGGGCGAGGGGTTCATCTTCGTCGCTGCGATATTCAGCTTCATCGCGGTGATGCTGGGCGTCGCCGCGCTCGTCATCGTGATGAGCGTGATGAACGGCTTTCGCGCCGAGCTGTTCGACAAGATCGTCGGCTTGAACGGCCATGCGGTCGTGCAGGGTTACGACGGGCGGCTGTCGAACTGGCGCGAGGTGCTGCGCGCGGCGCAGGCGACGCCCGGCGTCACCAGCGCGCGCCCGCTGATCGAGCAGCCCCTGCTCGCGAATGCGGGCGGGCGAGTCGAAGCAGTGCTGGTGCGCGGCATGGAGGTCGCGGACATCCGCAGCAACGAAACGCTGGGCGGCAAGGTGCTGGCGGGCGACCTCGACCTCATCGCCGAGGGCAGCGGTCAGGTCGCGCTCGGCGCGCAGCTCGCCCAGAACCTCGGCGCGCAGGTGGGGTCCACCGTGACGATCATCAATCCCGCCGGCCGTTCCACGCCGTTCGGCACGGTCCCGCGCGAGATCGGCTATACCGTCGGCGCGATCTTCGAGATCGGCGTGTTCGAGTTCGACAAGGCCTATGTCGTCATGCCGATGGCCGACGCGCAGACGCTGCTGCTGTCCGGCGACGCGGTCGGCCTGATCGAGGTCAAGACCAGCGATCCCGACCGCGTCACCGAGATCCTGCAACCGCTGGCGCAGCAGGTCGCAGGGCGCGCGGTGGTGCGCAGCTGGCAGCAGATGAACGCCAGTCTGTTCGAGGCGCTGGCGGTGGAGCGCGTAGCGATGTTCGTCATTCTGTCGATCATCATCCTGGTCGCCGCGTTCAACATCGTGTCGTCGCTGATCATGCTGGTCCGTACGCGCACCCGCGACATCGCCATATTGCGCACCATCGGCGCGGACCGGTCCTCGGTACTCCGCATCTTCCTGACCATCGGCACGACCATCGGCGTCATGGGGACGACCGCCGGGCTGGCGCTGGGGTTCGTCTTCCTGTTCTTCCGCCAGGGGCTGGTGAACGGTATCCAATGGCTGACAGGGCAAAATCTCTGGGACCCGTCGATCCGGTTCCTCACCGAGCTGCCCAGCAAACCCGACCCGTTCGAAATCGTGCTGATCGCTGGCATGGCGATCCTGTTCAGCTTTCTTGCCGCGCTCTATCCGGCGCTCAAGGCGGCCAATACCGATCCGGTGCAGGTGCTGCGCTATGAGTGAGGCGAGCCCGCCCCCCGGAGCCATCCTCGACGTGCGCGATCTCAAGCGCAGCTTTCGTCAGGGCGAGGTGGTGATCGACGTGCTGCGTGGTGTCGCGCTGACGCTGATGCCGGGCGAGATCGTTGCGCTGCTCGGTCCGTCCGGATCGGGAAAGTCGACGCTGCTGCAGGCAGTAGGGCTGCTCGAGGGCGGTTTCGAGGGCCATATCGGGATCGACGGCGTCGCGGCCGAGGCGCTGGACAATGAGGCGCGCACGGCGATGCGCCGCGAGAAGCTGGGCTTCATCTACCAGTTCCACCATCTGCTACCTGATTTCACCGCGCTCGAGAATGTGCTGTTGCCGCAGCTTGTGCTGGGGATCGAGGCCGAGCCGGCGCGGGATCGCGCGCGCGAACTGCTTGGCGATCTCGGCCTTGCCGAGCGGATCGACCACAAGCCCGCCAAACTGTCGGGCGGCGAGCAGCAGCGCGTCGCGGTTGCGCGCGCCATGGCCAACCGTCCGCGGCTCATCCTGGCCGACGAGCCGACAGGCAATCTCGATGAAAAGACCGCCGACATCGTATTCGACCAGTTCGTGGCGCTGGTTCGCAGCGGCGGATCGGCGGCGCTGGTTGCGACACATAACGAGCGGCTGGCGCAGCGGATGGACCGGGTGGTACGCCTGCATGCCGGCATGTTGCAGGAGCGATGAGATGGCGGCACTGGCGGACTTCGACGTTGCGACCCCCGACGGCGCGCGCGAGGCCATGGCGGCGCACACCGGCAAGGTGCTGCTGATCGTCAACACGGCATCGAAATGCGGGTTCACGCCGCAATATGCCGAACTGGAAACCTTGTACCGCGACTATCGGGATCGCGGGTTCGAGGTACTGGCCTTTCCATGCAACCAGTTCGGCGCCCAAGAACCCGGTGACGCACAGGAGATCGCCAATTTCTGCTCGTTGACCTATGATGTAAGCTTCCCGGTATTCGGCAAGATCGACGTCAACGGCGCCGGTGCCGACCCGCTGTGGAAGTGGCTGAAGCAGGCAAAGACCGGGCTGCTCGGCATCGGCTCGATCAAATGGAATTTCACCAAATTCCTGGTGGACCGGACGGGCCAGGTCGTGTCGCGCCACGCGCCCACGGTGCGTCCGGAGCTGCTGCGCAAGGAGATCGAGGCGTTGCTCTCCCGCTAGAATCCGGCCGCAGCACAGTAGCCGAATCGGCGCGGCCTGCTAAGGTGGCCGGCCATGGCCTTCTCCCCGTTCGTTCCGCTTCGCATCTTCTCCAGCTACACCATGCTCGAAGGGGCGATGGAGCCCAAGGCGATCGCCAAGGCGGCGAAGGCGATGGGCTTTCCCGCGGTCGCGATTTGCGACCGCAACGGGCTGTACGCCGCGATGCCGTTCGCCGATGCCTGCTTCGCGGCGGGGGTGCAGCCGATTAGCGGTGCGCTGGTCAGCGTCGCGCGGCCGGCGCCGGGAGGCGCAGCCCCCGCGATCGACTGGCTCGCGCTCTATGCGCAGGACGAGGCCGGTTACGCCAATCTCTGCCATATCGTCAGCGACGCGCATCTTTCGCCCGACGCCGGCGTCGATCCGCACGTCCGGCTGGACCAGTTGACCGGCCGAACCGACGGCATCCTGTGCCTGACGGCAGGGGCCGAGGGTGCGCTGGCACGATTGCTCGCCGACGGGCAGGGGGCGGCGGCCGAGGCCTATGCGGCGGCACTCGAAAAGCTGTTTTCCGGTCGGCTTTATGTGGAGATCGCGCGGCGGGGCGATGCGGTCGAGGCGGCGGCGGAGGAGGCGCTGATCACGCTTGCCTATGCGCGAGACCTGCCGCTGGTCGCCAGCAACCCCTGCTGTTACGTCGACCGCGAGTTCCACCCGGCGCACGACGCGCTGCTGTGTATCGCCCAGTCCGCCTATGTGGAAAGCGACGAGCGGCGCAAAAGCTGCCCTGAAGCCTGGCTCAAGCCCGCCGAGGCGATGGAGGATCTGTTCAGCGATCTGCCCGAGGCGCTCGCGAACACGCTGGTCGTTGCCCAGCGCTGCGCCGTCCGCCCGCCCAAGCGCGACCCGATCCTTCCCAGCCTGGCCGGCGATCCTGCGGCGGAGGGCGAGCAGCTGCGCCGTGATGCGCACGCCGGGCTGGTGGCGCGATTGCAGCGCGTGTCGCCGGACCTGGATGCGACGGCGCTGGAAGCGGCGCACGCCGGCTATTTCGATCGCCTGACTTTCGAATGCGACGTCATCGTGTCGATGGGCTTCTCGGGCTATTTCCTGATCGTCGCCGACTTCATCAAATGGGCGAAGGCGAACGACATTCCGGTCGGGCCGGGCCGCGGGTCGGGCGCGGGTTCGGTCGTCGCCTGGGCGCTGACGATCACCGATCTCGACCCGCTCAGGCTCGGCTTGCTGTTCGAGCGGTTCCTGAACCCCGAACGCGTATCGATGCCCGATTTCGACATCGATTTCTGCGAAACGCGGCGCGGCGAGGTTATCCGCTACGTCCAGGAAAAATATGGCCGCGATACGGTCGCGCAGATCATCACCTTCGGGACGATGAAAGCGCGCGCCGTGCTCAAGGATACGGGCCGCGTGCTGCAGATGGGCTACAACCAGGTCGACCGGCTGGCGAAGCTGGTTCCCAGCCACCCGACGGACCCATGGGACCTCGACCGCGCGCTGAACGGCGTCGCGGAACTGGCCGCGATCTACAAGCAGGATCATGCCGCGCGGCGGCTGTTCGACATGGCACGGCGGCTGGAGGGATTGCCGCGGCACAGCTCCACGCACGCAGCCGGCGTCGTCATCGGCGATCGGCCGTTGGCGCAGCTCGTCCCGCTCTACCGCGATCCGCGCTCCGACATGCCGGTGACGCAGTTCGACATGAAATATGTCGAGGTCGCGGGCCTGGTGAAGTTCGACTTTCTCGGGCTGAAGACGCTGTCGGTGCTGCAGGAGGCGGTGCGGCTGCTGCGGCTGCGGGGATTGAGCGTCGATCTCGACGCGCTCGAATGGGACGACCCCGCGGTCTATGCGCTGCTGCAGCGCGGCGAGACGGTCGGCGTGTTCCAGCTGGAATCGGAGGGGATGCGGCGCACGCTCTCCGCTGTGCGGCCGTCGAACTTCGGCGACATCATCGCGCTCGTCTCGCTCTATCGGCCGGGGCCGATGGACAATATCCCGGCGTTCGGGCGGCGCAAGAACGGGCAGGAGCCCATCGCCTACCCGCATCCGCTGCTCGAACCGATCCTGGCCGAGACCTACGGCATCTTCGTCTATCAGGAACAGGTGATGCAGGCCGCGCGGACGCTGGCCGGCTACAGCCTGGGTGGCGCCGACCTTTTGCGCCGGGCCATGGGCAAGAAGATCAAGGCAGAGATGGACAAGCAGCGCGCGACCTTCGTCGAAGGCTGCCGCGCCCACAACGGCATCGACAAGCGGCATGCGAACGAGCTGTTCGACCTGATCGACAAGTTCGCCGGCTACGGTTTCAACAAGAGCCATGCCGCGGCCTACGCGCTGCTGGCCTATCAGACCGCGTGGCTGAAGGCGCACCACCCCCACGAATTCTATGCCGCGTCGATGAGTTTCGACCTGCACCAGACGGACAAGCTGTCGGTGTTCGTCGACGATGCGCGTCGGCTCGACGTTGCGGTCGCGGGCCCGTGCATCAACCGCAGCGAAGCCTGTTTCTCGGTCGAAGCGCAGGGCGATGCGCCCACCGTTCGCTTCGGGCTGGGCGGTCTCAAGGGGGTGGGCGAGCGGGCGATGGAGGAACTGGTCGCGGAACGGGCGCGCGGCGGTCCCTTCACCAGCCTCGACGACTTCGCCGATCGCGTCGATCCAAGGCTGCTCAATCGCCGTCAGATAGAGGCGCTGGCCGCGGCGGGTGCGTTCGACGATATCAGCGCGGAGCGGGCTGCGGTCTTCGCCGGCGCGGAAACGCTGCTGGCGGCCGCGGCCAATGCCGCCGATACGCGGGCGAGCGGGCAGGGCGGCCTGTTCGGCGGCGATGTCATCTCGATGCCCGCGGTGCGGCTGCCGCGCGCGACCCGCTGGACGATGGCGGAGGCGATGGCGCGCGAGAAGGACGCCTTCGGCTTCTATTTTTCCGCGCATCCGGTGTCGCGCTACGAGGCGCTGACTGCGGGTTTGCGCGCGCGCACCTATGGCGAACTATGTGCCGGCACGCCCGCGCCGCCGGGGGAGCGTCGCCCGGCGACGATGGCGGTGCTGGTCGAGGGCGCGAAGCCGCGCACCTCGCAGCGCGGCAACCGCTATCTGATGCTCACCCTGTCCGACCGGTCGGGCCAGTTCGCGGCGAGCTGTTTCGAGGAGGGCGCAAGCGAAGCGCTGGTCGCGCTCGCTGAGAGCGGCGGTTGCGCGCTGCTGCAGGTGGAATGCGACTGGCGCGAGGGCGAGGAAACCCCGCGTGTCGCGGTGCGCAATGTGCAGGTGCTCGACAAGCTCGTCACGACCACGCCGCTGCGGCTGACGATCGGCGTCGATGGCGCCGCGGCGCTGCCGGAACTGGCGAGTCTGCTGCGCGGCGCGGGTGGCGGCCGGGGCGAGGCGATGCTGTTCCTGGAGACGGAGGGCGGCGATGCGCCGCTCGCGATGCTGCGACTGGGGCGCGGCTACGCCATCGATCAGGAGCTGGTGCACCGGATCGAGCGGATCGCGGGGGTGCGCGAGGTGGCCTTGACCTTGGCGGGTCCGCTGGCACAGGCTGCATAGATAGCACAGGTCACCGGAGAGATCGCAATGCCGCTCGGGGGAATGCAGGATGGGCCGCTGGTCGTCACCAGCCTGATCGATCACGCCGCGCGCGAGCATGGCGCCCGCGAGATCGTCACCTACTGGGCGGACGGCCGGCAGGAGCGCAGCAGTTGGGCGCAGGTCCACCGCATCGCCAAGCAGATGGCACAAGCGCTGCGAAGGCTGGGTATCGCCAGGGGCGACCGGGTGGCCACCCTGGCGATGAACCATATGCATCACCTCGCCGCCTGGTACGGGAGCGCCGGCATGGGCGGGGTGCTGCACACGGTGAACCCGCGGCTGTTCGACGACCAGCTGGTCTACATCATGAACCATGCCGCCGACCGCGTTCTGCTGTTCGACCGGCAATTTCTGCCCATCGTCGAGCGGTTGCGCCCGCAGCTCGAGACGATCGAGCATTTCATCCTGTTCGATTCCGCCGGCGAGGGCGACTATCGGGGCTTTGGCGAATGGGTCGGCGCCGAAGACGGTCATTTCGAGTGGGTGACGCTCGACGAGCGCGACCCGTGCGGTCTGTGCTACACCAGCGGGACCACCGGCAACCCCAAGGGCGTGCTCTACCAGCACCGTTCGAACGTCGTGCACGCGATGGCACTGTTGC
Organism: uncultured Sphingomonas sp.; assembly: GCA_965365395.1. Taxonomy (GTDB): domain Bacteria; phylum Pseudomonadota; class Alphaproteobacteria; order Sphingomonadales; family Sphingomonadaceae; genus Sphingopyxis. The sequence continues at coordinate 15,641 of CBDUBN010000008.1, read as the reverse complement.
AGCCCGACGTGTTCGATCTGTCGGCGCGCGCGGTCGCGCTGCCAGTCGTCCCGATGTTCCACGCCAATGCCTGGGGCCTGCCCTATGGTGCCGCGGCGGTGGGCGCGAAGATGGTATTTTCGGCCACCAACGACGCGAGCGTGCTGTGGCGGCTGATCCGTGAGGAGAAGGTGACGCACAGCGCGGGCGTCCCGACCGTGTGGCTCAGCATGTTTGCCGATATGGACGCGAACGGCGGCGATTACGGCAAGCTTCGCCATGTCGTCATCGGCGGGTCGGCGGCGCCGCGCGCGATGATCGAGCGGCTGATGCGCGCCGGGATCAGCGTCGCCCACGCCTGGGGCATGACCGAGACGAGCCCGATCGGCACGATGGGCGCCAAGCCCTACGATTGGGACGAGATGAGTTTCGATGCGCAGGTGGACATGGTCGCCAAGCAGGGCCGCGTTCCGTACGGCGTCGAGCTGCGCATCGTCGACGATCAGGATTGCGAATTGCCGCGCGACGGGGTGACGAGCGGGCGGCTGCAGATCCGCGGCCTGTGGATCATCCAGCGCTATTTCGAGGCCGAGCACGACGCCGCCGACGCCGACGGCTGGTTCGACACCGGCGACGTCGCCATCCTGCACCCGGACGGCATCATGCAGATCACCGACCGGGCGAAGGACGTCATCAAGTCGGGCGGCGAATGGATCAGCTCGATCGAGCTGGAGAACGCCGCGGTCGGCGCGGCGGGGGTAGCCGAGGCCGCGGCGGTCGGCGTCGCCCATCCCAAATGGGACGAACGCCCGCTGCTGCTGGTCGTGCGCAAGGCCGGAAGCACGGTCACCGCCGAGGAGATACAGGCGCATCTGGGCGAACATGTCGCCAAATGGTGGCTGCCGGACGAGATTTTGTTCGTGGACTCGCTGCCGCACACGGCGACGGGCAAGCTGCTCAAGCGCCAGCTGCGCGACGAGTACAGAGGCTATCGGCTGCAATCGCTGGGATAGGTTACCCGCCCCGCCGCATGCATTGCGTCGCGGTATCGCGCCCGAATTCGGTGCAGTTCCACAGCGCGCGTTCCAGCCCGCGCTGTTCGTCGCGCAGGTAGCTGAAGCTCATCGCCGCGCGCGCGGCTTCGCTCATCGCTTCGCTGGTCGGCGCGAGGCCGCCGTTGGTCCAGCCCATCACCTTGCAATAGGTGCGGCCTTCGCACGCGGCGGCGGCGAGCGCGGGAAAGCTCTCCGGCGGCTGCGCGGGGGAGAGCGTCAGGATGATGGTGTCGCCCAGCTGTACCGCGGGGCGCGAGATGATCGACGAGACCGCCGCGGCGACCTCATCCGGGCTGACCTCAGCGGCAGCCGCCAAGGCCTCCATTTCGGCGATCTCCTCGGCGGTAACGCCCGAGGCATGAATGGGGGACAGCAGCGCCATCTTCGGCACCGCGGCCTCCGCGCCCGACAGGTTGCCGACGAACGCGCGCGGCGTGCCCCAGAAACCCTGCCAGCGGAAGAAGAGGTGCGTGCCTACCCGCGCGAGCTTGTCGAGGCTGCCGCTCCAATAGGGGCGCACCCAGTCGGTGTGATAGTGGGTGGCAAGGCCTACGGGTTCGTAGACCGCGCCGGTCAGCGCATCGACCGCGACGCCGCGCGCGCGCTCCCATACCGGGCTGGCGTAGCGCCGCGCAAGCGCACCATCGCAGGTGAAGGTGAACTGGCAGCCGGTGCTGCGCTCGCTGCCCTGGAAGACGACGCCGCAGATGCTCTTGGGATAGGCGGGATGGCGTGCGCGATTGAGTACGACCTGCGCGACCGCACGCTGGCCCACCGCATCGTCGCCTGCCTCGTACAGCACGGCCGCAGCCAGGCAATCGACCGCGCGCGCCTGCGACACGCCGTCTCCGGCCATGATGAACGGGCGCGCCGCCGGGAACGGGCCGTCGACGAACGGCTGTGCTTCGTTGAGCGCGCGCGCGTCGTCGGGCGCAAGCGCCAGATACTCGACCGGCTCGACCGGTGGCGGCACGACGCCGGGCGGCAGGCCCGCCGCCGCTGCGCCAACGCGCATGTCCCGCGCCGGCGTCGTGGTCAGCGTCAGCGCGAGCACGGCGAAAACCACGAACAACGTGGCGAAAACGGCGATCAGGGCGTGACGTTGGGCAAGGCGCATGGGCGGGGCGGCCCATAGCCGCTAGAGTTCGGGAAGGAAATCCGGCACGGAAAGATAGCGCTCACCCGTGTCATAATTGAACCCGAGCACCCGGCTGCCGGCAGGAAGCTCGCCGAGCTTTTGCGAGATCGCGGCGAGGGTGGCGCCCGAGGAGATGCCGACCAGCATCCCTTCCTCGCGCGCGGCGCGCCTGGCCCATTCCTTGGCGTCGGCGGGGTCGACCTGGACCACGCCGTCGAGCAGGCCGGTGTGCAGGTTCGCTGGAATGAAGCCCGCGCCGATGCCCTGGATGGCATGCGGACCCGGCGCGCCGCCCGAAATGACCGGCGACAATGTGGGCTCCACCGCGAAAATCTTGAGGTTCGGCCAGTGCGGCTTCAGAAACTCCGCGCAACCGGTGATGTGCCCGCCGGTGCCGACACCGGTGACGATGGCATCGATCGGCGTCTGCGCGAAATCGGCGAAGATTTCGGGGCCCGTCGTGCGGACGTGCACGTCTACATTGGCCGGATTCTCGAACTGCTGCGGCATCCAAGCGCCGGGCGTGGTGGAAACCAGCTCGAGCGCGCGTTCGATCGCGCCCTTCATCCCCTTCTCGCGCGGGGTCAGGTCGAAGGTCGCGCCATAGGCGAGCATCAGCCGACGCCGTTCGAGCGACATGGATTCGGGCATCACCAGGATCAGGCGATAGCCCTTCACCGCCGCGACCATGGCGAGCCCGATGCCGGTATTGCCGCTGGTCGGCTCGATGATCGTGCCGCCGGGGTTCAGCTCGCCCGATGCCTCCGCCGCCTCGATCATGGCCAGCCCGATGCGGTCCTTGATCGAACCACCGGGGTTGGCGCGCTCGGACTTCACCCACACTTCATGGTCGGGGAACAGCCGCCCGAGCCGGATGTGCGCGGTATTGCCGATGGTATCGAGGATCGATGCGGCCTTCATGGGCTGGTCTCCTGGGGACGGTTCGTGGGCGCAATGTCGGGCGGATCGAATGTCTTGGCAAGCCGCAGTTCGGGGAACAGCCGCGCCCAGACGAGCGTGATCGCGATGGCGCCGACGCCGCCCGCCACCACTGCCGCCACCGGACCGATGGCGGCGGCGAGGAAACCGCTCTCAGCCTCGCCGAGCTCGTTGGAGGCGGAGATGGTCAGCTGCGATACGGAGGATACGCGCCCGCGCAGGTGATCGGGCGTATGGAGCTGGATCAGCGATCCGCGCACATAGACCGAGACCATGTCCGAACAGCCCGCGACGAACAGGGCGGCCAGGCTGACAAGGAAGATCGTCGATAGGCCGAACACGATCGTCGCGATCCCGAACAGGATCACCGCGCCCAGCATCCAGTTGCCGACGTTGGAGTTGAGCGGCCGGAACGAGAAGAGGATGGCCATCAGCGTCGCGCCGACCGCGGGCGCCGCGGCCAGGATGCCCAGGCCCTGCGGCCCGACCTGCAATATGTCGCGCGCATAGACGGGCAGCAGCGCGGTCGATCCCGCCAGCAGCACCGCGAACAGATCGAGCGTGATGGTCGAGAAGACCATGCGGTTGTGCCAGACATAGGTGAGCCCGTCGATCATCTGCCGGACCGGGTGGACGGCGCGGTCCATCACCGGCTGCGGCACGCGGCCGATCAGCCAGAACCCCGCCTGCGCGACGCCGAACAACAGCGCGGAGCCGACATAGGCGACGGTCTGGTCGATCGAGAGGAGGATCCCGCCGAGCCCGGGCCCCACGATGGAACCCGTCTGCCAGGCGATCGAACTGACCGCGATGGCGGTGGGCAGCATTGCCTTTGGCACCAGATTGGGCGCGAGCGCGCTCATGGCCGGACCGGAGAATGCGCGCGCGACGCCCATCAGCGCGGCGAACCCGAACAGCAGCGGCAGGCTCAGCGCATCGCGCCATGTAAGAAAGGCAAGCAGCGCGGCGACGCCGAACTGCAACGCGATGGTGGAGCGCGCGATGCTGCGCCGGTCGTAACGGTCCGCGACCCAGCCCGTGACCGGCGTCAGCGCGAACAGCGGCAGGAACTGCGCCAGCCCGACGAGGCCGAGCATGAAGGCCGCCTGTTTCACGCCCAGCCCGAGATCGCTGCGCGCATGGTCGTAGACCTGCCAGCCGAGGATGAGCACGAGGCTGGTGATGCCCAGCGTCAACGCCAGCCGCGCGACCCAATAGGCACGGAAAGCGGGGATGTGGAACGGATGCGTCGGCTCGATCACGCGTCCTCGCTTCCACGCGCGGGATCGACGCGGTCGATCGCCTCGAACAGCTGCGCCAGGATGGCGCGGTCGCGCTCGCCGATCTCCGGTCGCCAGATCTCGAACAGCAGGACGGTCCGATCCTCGTTGCCACGGTTCCACGCCTCATGCTCGACGCTGTCGTCGAAGATCAGCAGCTCGCCGGCCCGCCATTCGCGCGTTTCGTGCCCGACCCGCAAGCCGCAGCCCGGCGGCGCGACGAGCGGCAGGTGGCAGATCAGCCGCGTATTGAGCAGGCCATGGTGCGGCGCGATGTGCGTGCCCGGCCTCAGCCGCGAGTAGAGCGCCATCGGCGATCGCGCGGCGATTTGCGGCATCGGCGCGGCGGCGAGAGCGGCCATCGTGTGGGGTACGCGCCCCGCGAGCGGCGTTGCCTCCCCGCTCTGCCAGAGATAGGCCGCGCCCCAATCCGCGCTTTCCAGCAGCGCGCTGCTCGATGCCGGCCGATCCTCGCTGCGCCTGATATAGGGGGTGAAGGGTTCGCCGCCCGCCAGCAGCGCCAGGAACTCGTCGCGCATCGCCGCCGCGCCGGCCTCGAACCCGGCGACCCAGGCGAATTCCGCGCGCTCGTAGAAGGCGCGCTGCGGCAGGCCGGGATAGTAGAACATCGTCGGCTGCTGGAGGTGGATATCGGCACGCCCGTACAGCAGGTCGATCGCATGCCGCAGCGCAGGACTCGCGGCGTCGGCGAGATTGCGGTTCCCGATCTCGGCGTCGAATCGTTCCGCGAAGTCGGCCTGCGCCCGCTCGCAGAACGCCCTCGCCCGGGCCAGCATCGGGTGCAGCGCCGGCAGCGGCGCGCTCACTGCGGCCTGCGCCAGCGCGGCGCGGAACCAGCTTGCGGCGCTGCGCTGGTCGCCCGCCTTCGCCTGCGCCTCGCCCATCGCCAGCAGCGCGGGAAGGTCGCGCCGGTCGCGCGCGAGGATGCGGTGCAGGGCCGCGCGTTCCCCCGCATGGTCGCCGCGCCGCGCCGCGTCGCGCGCATCTTGCCAGTCGTTGGGTGCGCTCGCCATGGCCGAGCGGTTAGACGGCGGACGGCAGGGGTGGCAACCGCCTTGCCGGGCGCGCGCTCACGCCAGCTTGACGAAACTGTCGAGTAACCGTTTCTGCCCGCCGCCTTCGAAATCGATGACCAGCTTGTTGCCCTCGATATCCGCCACCGTGCCGTAGCCGAATTTGTCGTGGAACACGCGCGCGCCGCGCGCGATGTCCGTCCGCCCCGGGTTGCCCAGGCTGATCGCGCTCGCGCGCGCTTCGACCACACGCGGCTGGTTGGTGTCGTAGCCGATCGCCGCGGCGCGCTGCCAACCGGGCCCGCGCCCGGTACCGCGCGCGACATCGGCGAACGGATCGGCGGCGGAACTCCAGTTCGCCCGCCACAGCGATTCGCCGCCGGCCATGGTCGTTTCCGCCTCGATATGCTCGCCCGGCAGTTCGGCGATGAAGCGCGACGGAATGGCGCTTTGCCACTGGCCGTACACGCGGCGGTTGGCGGCGTGGAGGATGGTGCAGGCATCGCGCGCGCGGGTGATCGCCACATAGGCCAGCCGGCGCTCCTCCTCCAGCGCCTTCGCCCCGCCTTCGTCGAGCGCGCGCTGCGACGGGAACAATCCATCCTCCCACCCGGCGAGGAACACCTGCCCGAATTCCAGACCCTTGGCCGCGTGGACGGTCATGATCGTCACCTTGGGCTCATCGCTCGCGGCCTCATTGTCCATCACCAGGCTGACATGGTCGAGAAACTCGGCCAGGCTGTCATACTCGTCCATCGCGCGCACCAGCTCGGCGAGGTTGTCGAGCCGGCCGGCGGCTTCCGCGCTCCGATCCGCCTGCAGCATGGCGGTGTAGCCCGACTCCTCGAGGATGGTCTGCATCAGCAGCGTGTGCCGCTGGTTCGTCGCGACATCGCGCCAGCGCGCGATCGCGCCCGCGAAGCCGCCCATCGCGCGCCGCGCCTGGGCCGTGCCCTCGTCGCTGTCGGCGATCATGGCAGCCGCAGCGAGCAGCGGCACCCGCGCATCGCGCGCGACCCGGTGCAGCCCCGCCATCGCCTTGTCGCCAAGCCCGCGCTTGGGCTGGTTGACGATGCGTTCGAAGGCGAGATCGTCGGCGGGCTGGTTGACCAGCCGCAGATAGGCGATGGCGTCGCGGATTTCGGCGCGCTCGTAGAAGCGGAAACCGCCGACCACCTTGTACGGCAGGCCGATGTGGATGAAGCGTTCCTCGAACTCGCGCGTCTGGAACCCCGCGCGCACGAGGATGGCGCAGGCATCGGCGGGGACGCCGCGATGGCCCAGCGTCTCGATCTCCTCGCCGACGCGCCGTGCCTCCTCGGGCCCGTCCCACACGCCGATGACGCGCACCTTGCTGCCTGCGTCCGCCTCGGTCCACAGCGTCTTGCCCAGCCGCTCGGCATTCTGTGCGATCAGCCCCGACGCCGCGCCCAGGATGTGCGGGGTCGAACGGTAATTCTGTTCCAGACGCACGGTCTTCGCGCCCGGGAAATCGCGCTCGAACCGCAGGATGTTCGCGACTTCCGCGCCGCGCCATGAATAGATCGACTGGTCGTCGTCGCCGACCACCGCGATATTCTTGCGCTCCTGCGCGAGCAGCCGCAGCCACAGATATTGCGCGGCGTTGGTGTCCTGATACTCGTCGACGAGGATGTAGCGGAAGCGCTGTTGATACTCCTCCAGCACCTCGCGGTGGGTGCGGAAGATCACCAGCATGTGCAGCAGCAGGTCGCCGAAATCGCAGGCGTTCAGCGTCTTCAGCCGATCCTGGTACAGGCGATAGATGCGCTGCCCCTTGCCGTGGGCATAGCCGTCGTCATCGCCCGGTTGCAGGTCGTCGGGCGTAAGCCCGCGGTTCTTGAACCGGTCGAGCAGCCCCAGGAACTGGCGCGCAGGCCAGCGTTTGTCGTCGACCCCTTCCGCCACCAGCAACTGCTTGATGACGCGCAGTTGATCGTCGGTGTCGAGGATCGTGAAATTGGCGTGCAGCCCGACGAGCTCGGCGTGGCGGCGCAGCATCTTCGCCGCCACCGCATGGAAGGTGCCGAGCCAGCCCATGCCTTCGCTGGCCGGCCCGATCAGCCGCTCGATCCGCTCGCGCATCTCGCGCGCGGCCTTGTTGGTGAAAGTGACGGCGAGGATTTGGCTGGGCCAGGCGAGCCGCGTCGCGACGATATGCGCAAGCCGCGCGGTCAAGGCCGACGTCTTGCCCGTACCCGCGCCGGCGAGCACCAGCACCGGCCCTTCGGTCGTCAGCACCGCCTCGCGCTGCGCGGGGTTCAGCCCCGCGAGGAAGGGCGAGCCCGACGAGTTGGCGTCGCCACGCGAAGCAAGGGCGGGGGGGCTGTTCACACGCGAACGGGTAGGGAACAAGCGCCCGCTGCGCAAGCCGCCGCTGCTAGCGTTCGCCAAGCCTCGGCATCAGCTCGACGAAATTGCAGGGGCGGTGGCGGCTGTCGAGCTGCCAGCGCAATATCTCGTCCCACCCGTCCTGCACCGCGCCGGTCGATCCGGGGAGCGCGAAGATATATGTCTCGTGGCTGACGACGGCGCAGGCGCGGCTCTGGATCGTGGACGTGCCGATCTTGGCGTAGCTGATCCAGCGGAACAGTTCGCCGAACCCGGGGATGTCCTTGCCGTCGAGCCGGCGCAGCGCCTCGGGCGTCACGTCTCGTCCGGTCACGCCGGTGCCGCCGGTGGTGATGACGCAGTCGACATCATCGCGGCTGGTCCAGCCGTGCAGCCGGCTGACGATGGCATCGACACTGTCGGGGCAGATTGCACGATCCGCGAGGACGTGGCCGGCCGCCGTCAATCGCTCGGCCAATATGTCGCCCGAGCGATCGGTCGCGGCGTCGCGCGTGTCCGATACGGTCAGCAGCGCGATGCGTACCGGCAGGAAGCTGAGGCTTTCATCGATCGGCATTGCCGCCCCCGCGCCACCCGGCGATCTGCACCGATGCGGGCGCCGCCGTCGCGCCCGGCACGCGCGGCCAGCGTCCCTGCGCCAGCATCGCCCGGCTGTCCGACCGCGTGCCGAGCCGCGCTTCATAGATCCACAGGTTGCGCAGCACGGTGCCGACATAGGCGCGCGTTTCCCAATAGGGGATGCTCTCGATCCACAGCAAGGGATCGCCATTGTCGCGCACTTCGCTGTTCCAACGCGCCAGCGGCGTGGACCCGGCGTTATAGGCAGCGATCACCTTTGGCAGCAGCCCGCCGGTGACGCCGTTGTCGCGCAGATACTCGATATAGGATTGGCCGAGCGCGAGGTTCGTCGCGGGATCGGTCAGATTGCCGCCCATCCCGCGCAGGCCCATGTCGCCCGCGGTGCCCGGGCGCAGCTGCATCAGGCCGACCGCACCCGCCGGGCTGATCACGCGTTCCCGGAACTGCGATTCCTGCAGCGTATGCGCGAACACCAGCGCCGGACTGATCCGCCACCCGTCGATCGGCTGCCAGGCCGGCGCCGGGAAACGCGCGCCGGCATCCGGCCGCACGCCGCGCGGCGCGTTGTGCGCCAGGAACAGCTGCGTCTGCGGCAGGCCGAGCTCGCCCGCCAGCGCCAGCAGCGCGCCATGATCGGCGGGCGCGCCGATGCGCGCCTGATGCCGGATCGCCTCGTCGGCGAGCGCGAGATCGCCTTGCGCGGCAAGATCGATGGCGGCCCGCACATTGGGATAGGTCGAAAGTCTCGCCCGCGCGGTGCGATCGCTGGCAGCAGGCGGCACCACGACGGGCACGCCCAGCATCTCCGCCGCGATCAGCCCGTAGAAGGTTTCAGGCACCGCCGCCGCGCGTTGCAAGGCTGCGGCGGCGCCGCGCGCGTCGCCGCACGCGGTCGCCGCGCGGGCGTGCCAGAAATGCCCCGACGCGGTCATTTCGGGTTCGGTCGCGCGCGCGCCGACGTCGGCGAAGGCGCTCATCGCCGCGCGGCAGTCGTTCTGGCGCCAGGCGGCCAGCCCTGCGGTCCAGCTCGCCTGCACCGCCCACGCCCCGCTGCCATAAGCGGCGGTCGCGGCCAGGCGGCGCGCGTTGGCGTCGTCGTTCTCGATATAATAGGACCAGGCGACACGCTGCCGCCACTCGGTCTGCGCCTCGGGCGTCATCGACGCCTCGACTCCGGTCAGTATCGCCTCCGCACCCGCAGGGTCGTCGCCCGCGATGCGCTCGAGGATCGCCCCGCGCACCAGCCCGGCGCTTGCATCGCTGACCGAGCGCGGGTTGCCGCGGCGCGGCGAGGCACCGGCCCAGCGCAGCTCGCCGACCGGCAACGCGGCGAGACCGGTGATGCCGCGCCCCTGCGCCAGCCGCGTCAGCTGCGCCGCCTGGGGCAGGGCGGGGGCTGCGTTGATCAGCTGCCGCAGTGCCTCGCCGTCGGCGCGCGGGCTGCCCGCCGCCAGAAACAGTTCGGCGCGCGCAAAGGCGGCGAGGTCCGCATCCTGCATCGCGTCGATGGCGGCGCGCGCGGCATCCCATTGCTGCCCGCGGATCAGCGCCATCGCGGTGGCGAAGCCGGACCCGGCGCTCGCCGGCGGATCGCCCGCGGCTGCGACGGTCACGCGGAAATTCGCATCGGTCTGCGCGATCGCGGGCTGCGCGGACAACGCCGCCGCGATCAGGCCGCCGCAAGTCAGAAGGGATGCTGGTCCGCGCTTCATTTCCGCACATGCTCCCGCACGAGTTTGAGACCCTCCCAGGCCGTGCGCTTGAGCAAAGGCCGCTCGAGCAACAGGCGTGGGTGGTGGATCGCGAATGTCGCCACCTTGGCGCCATCTTGGTTAAGGACGCGTTGACGCGGCTCGGGCGTCAGTGCCTCGCCGGTCATCAGCTGCGCGGCCTGGGGGCCGAGCAGGAGCAGCGCGCGGGGTCGCGCAAGCGCGATATGGCGCTGCGCCAGGGCCAGGAGCGGGGGCGCCGCCGCCGGCGTGATCTTGCCCGCGATCGGCCGGGTGAAGGCGATCGATCCGATACGGCACGCCTCGCGCGACAGACCGATGCTGCCCAGCATCGCGCCCAGAAGCTTGCCCTGCGCGCCCGCGAACAACCGTCCGCCGTCGACGTCCGCGATGTCCGGCACATCCGCCAGGAGCATCAGCGGGGCGTCGGCCGGACCTTCGGGCAGGACCAGGCGATGGGCCCAGTCCCGGCCGGGCACGTCCGGCGAGCCCGCCAGCCAGGCGTCGAGCGCGGCCAGGTCGTCATGCTCGGTGGCGGGCGGCGCAGGCGGCGCTACGTGCGCCGACGCGGGATGCCTCGGCGCGGCCAGCAGCACGGCCGGCGCCGGCGCCGCTGCCCGCTTCGCCTCGGCCGCCAGCCAGTCGAACGGCGCATCGGTACAGGCGTCGACCACCCCGGCGTCCGCCCACCAGCCGAGATAGCTCGCGATAGTTGCCGTGCCGTCCCCCAACATGGCCGCCACACAAACAGCCGGTTGACGAGGGCGTCAATCAACGGGCACTGCAATCGGGACAAAGTGAGGGCCACATGCGCCGATAGGATGCGCTGCGGCGCCATGGAGCGGCCACCGCGATGGCGGACAAGAGGAAAAGGCGATGAGCGAGCGCGAGTCCATGCCCTACAATGTCGTGATCGTCGGCGCCGGCCCCGCGGGCCTGGCCGCCGCGATCCGGCTGAAGCAACGCGCCAATGCCGAGGCGCGCGAACTCAGCGTCTGCGTGATCGAAAAGGGGTCGGAGGTCGGCGCACACATATTGTCGGGCGCGGTGATCGACCCGCGCAGCCTCGACGAATTGCTGCCGGACTGGCGCGAACAGGGTTGCCCGCTCGCCGAGACGCCGGTGACCGAAAACCACCACTGGATCCTGACCGCAGGGAAGAAGCGCGAGTTTCCGCACGGGCTGCTGCCGCCCTTCATGAACAATGCGGGCTGCTATACCGGCAGCCTCGCCAACCTGTGCCGCTGGCTGGGCGAGCAGGCCGAGGGCCTGGGCGTCGAGATCTTTCCCGGTTTCGCCGCGGCCGAGGTCCTGTACGACGAGGCGGGCGCGGTGAAGGGCGTGGCCACCGGCGACATGGGCATCACCCGCGACGGCGAACACGGGCCGGACTATGCGCCGGGGCTCGAACTCCATGCCGACTACACGCTGTTCGCGGAAGGCGCGCGGGGCCATCTTACCAAGGAACTGACGCAACGGTTCGACCTGCGCCGCGATTGCGATCCGCAGGTCTATGGTATCGGTATCAAGGAGTTGTGGGACATTCCCGCCGACCAGCATCAACCTGGCCGGGTGATCCACACGCAAGGCTGGCCGTTGACGGCCGACAGCTACGCCAATGGCGGCGGCTTTCTCTACCATCAGGCCAAGGGGCAGGTCGCACTCGGTTTCGTGACCTGGCTGTCGTACAAGAATCCGCACCTCTCGCCGTTTCAGGAAATGCAGCGCTGGAAAACGCACCCGGCGATCGCGGCGATCCTCGCCGGGGGCAAGCGGGTGAGCTACGGCGCGCGCGCCATCACCGATGGCGGGTTGCAGTCGATCCCGCGGCTCGTTTTTCCGGGCGGTGCGCTGATCGGCTGCACCGCGGGCTTCCTCAACGTGCCGCGGATCAAGGGCACGCACACCGCGATGAAGACGGGCATGATGGCGGCAGAAGCCGCGTTCGAGGCGATCGGCGAGGGTCGGCGCGGCGACGAACTGGCCGCCTATCCCGCGGCCTTCGATGCGAGCTGGGTCAAGACCGAGCTGTCAATCGTCCGCAACACCGTGCCGCTGGTGAAGAAACTGGGCGATACCGTCGGCACCATGGCGTCGGGCGTTACCATGTGGGCCGAGCATCTGGGCATGAAGATGCCCTTCACCCTGCATCATGAGCCCGACCATGTGGGCATGTGGCGCAAGGATATCGCGCCGCGCATCCATTACCCCAAGCCCGACAACCGGCTGAGTTTCGACCGCCTGTCGTCGGTCTTCCTGTCGGGCACCAACCATGAGGAGGACCAGCCGGTCCACCTTCAGGTCAAGGATCCGGCGCTGCAACTGACCAGCGAGCTCGGCGACTATGACGGACCATCGCAGCGCTATTGCCCCGCGGGCGTCTACGAATGGGTGGGCGAGGACACGGGCGCGCCCAGATATGTCATCAACGCGCAGAATTGCGTGCATTGCAAGACCTGCGACATCAAGGACCCGAACCAGAACATCAACTGGGTCGCGCCGCAGGGCGGGGGCGGGCCGAACTACCCGAACATGTGATGGCGCGCATCGAGACGGCCTATGCCAAGATCAACCTCGCGTTGCACGTGCAGCGGCGGCGCGAGGACGGCTATCATGAGATCGAGACGCTGTTCGCCTTCGTCGACGACGGCGATCGGCTGGAGGTGGCGCCCGCACCCGAAGACCGGCTGACGGTCCGCGGCGAATTCGCGGAAGGTCTGTCGGACGGTTCCGACAATCTGGTGATGCGCGCGCTCGCGCTCGCCCGCGCCGAAGGTGCCGACGTCCCGCCACTGACGATCGCGCTCGAGAAGAATCTTCCCGTGGCGGCGGGTCTGGGCGGTGGGTCGGCGGACGCCGGCGCGATGCTGCGCCTGATCCTGCGCGAATGGCCGGGCGGCGCGTCGCGGGACAGGCTCCTGGCGGTGTCGGCCCGGCTCGGTGCCGATGTGCCCGCGTGCGTCGGCAGCGAGACTGCGATCGGGCGCGGGGTTGGCGACGATATCAAAGGCGTGGCGGGCGACGATATCGCCGGACGGCCGGTGCTGCTGGTGAACCCGATGGTGCCGCTCGCAACGCCGCCGGTCTTCGCCGGCTGGAACGGCACCGGTTCCGGTCCGCTCGCCGGCGACACGCCGTGGGCCATGACCCGCGCCGGCGCGAACGATCTGACGGCGTCGGCGATCGCGCTATGTCCCCATATCGACGACGTCATGACGCTGTTGCGCGCGCAGTTGCCGCTGATCGCGCGCATGTCGGGTTCCGGCGCGACCTGTTTCGCGCTGTTCGACAGCGACGCCGCGCTGGAGGGCGCGGGCAACCGTATCTGGGACGACCATCCCGACTGGTGGCTGATGGCCGGGCATCTGCGATGAGCGAGGCATGGCGCCAGATCGGGCAGGAACGCGCGGGCGGCGTGCTGCTGATCGGCGACCATGCGTCCAACCGCGTGCCGGACGACGTCGCGCTCGGCATCGCGCCCTTGCTCCTGGACGACCATATCGCGCTCGACATCGGCGTCGCGGCCGTGGCCGAACGGCTGGTTCGCGAGCGCGCGGTCGACGCCGCGATCCTCGGCGGCGTGTCGCGCCTCGTGGTCGACTGCAACCGCGCTGAGGACGCGCCCGGCCTCATCCCGCTCGCCAGCGACGGCCACGCCATCCCTGGCAACGCGCTAGGCGCCGCCCAGCGCCGGCAGCGCATCGCGCGCTTCTACGCCCCCTATCACGCCCACATCGCCGCGACGATCGCATCCGCCCCCCCGTCGATGATCCTGTCGCTGCACAGTTTCACGCCGCGTCTCGCCGAACACCCGGCGGCCCGGCGACCCTGGGACATCGGCGTCCTCTACAACCGCGACGATCGCCTGGCCCGTGTCGCCCTGGTCGCGCTCGGCCGCGAGGGGCTGTGCGTCGGCGACCAGCAGCCCTATTCGGGCACAATGCTCAACCACAGCATGAACCGGCATGCCGAAGCGAACGGGATCCCCTATGTCGGCGTGGAGATGCGCCAGGACCATGTCGCCGATGCGGATGGCCAGGCGCATATGTCCGGCATCCTCACGCGTTGCCTGGCCGCCTGCCGTGCCTTCCTTGCGCTCGCGCCCGCCGCGGCATAGTCGACGGGTGGAGGGGAGTAGGCGCGCATGACCGACCGTTTCGACAAGTCCAGGCTACCCAGCCGCCATGTGTCGGTCGGGCCCGAACGCGCGCCGCACCGCAGCTATTACTACGCGATGGGCATGACCGAGGAGGAGATCGCGCGGCCCTTCGTCGCGCTCGCCTCCGCCGGCAACGACAGCGCCCCGTGCAACACCACGCTCGACGCGCAGGCCGATGCCGCGCGCGCCGGCGTGGTCGCGGGCGGCGGGACGCCGCGCCGCTTCAACACCATCACCGTGACCGACGGCATCGCCATGGGCCACCAGGGGATGAAATCGAGCCTCGTCAGCCGCGAAGTCATCGCCGACTCGGTCGAACTGTCCGTGCGCGGCCATTGCTATGACGCACTGGTGGGCTTTGCGGGCTGCGACAAATCGCTGCCGGGCATGATGATGGCCATGCTGCGCCTCAACGTGCCCTCGATCTTCGTCTATGGCGGCTCGATCCTGCCCGGCCGGTTCGAAGGGCGCGACGTGACGGTCAAGGACGTGTTCGAGATCGTCGGCCAATATGCCGCCGGCAAATGCCCGCTAAGCGAGGTCACCGCACTCGAACGCGTCGCCTGTCCGGGGCATGGCGCATGCGGCGGGCAATATACCGCCAACACCATGGCCTGTGTCGGAGAGGCGATCGGATTGTCGTTGCCGAACAGCAATATGGTGCCGGCTCCGTACACCAGTCGGGAAGACATCGCGATCGCCGCCGGGCGGCAGGTGATGGAATTGCTAGCCGCCAATATCCGTCCGCGCGACATCTGCACGCGGGAGGCTTTCGAGAATGCGGCGCGCATCGTCGCGGCGACCGGCGGATCGACCAACGGCGCGCTGCACCTGCCTGCGATGGCCAGCGAATGCGGCATCGAATTCACGCTGTTCGACGTCGCCGAGATGTTCCGTTCGACGCCCTATATCGCCGATCTGCAGCCCGGCGGCCGCTATGTCGCGCGCGACATGTACGACGCCGGCGGCGTGTACATGCTGATGAAGACTCTGCTCGCCGAAGGGCTGCTGCATGGCGGCTGTATGACGGTCACCGGCCGCACGCTTGGCGAAAACATCGACCAGGTCACGTGGAACCCGGATCAAAAGGTGATCTACGACGCGCGGACCCCCATCAGTCCGACGGGCGGCGTCGTCGGCCTTGCCGGCAGCCTCGCGCCCGACGGCGCGATCGTGAAGGTGGCCGGCATGGAGCGGTTGCAATTCACCGGCCCCGCGCAGGTGTTCGATTGCGAGGAAGATTGTTTCGCTGCTGTCGAGGCACGCACCATCCGCGAGGGATCGGTGATCGTCATCCGCTACGAGGGACCGCGCGGCGGGCCGGGCATGCGCGAGATGCTGTCGACCACCGCCGCGCTCTACGGGCAGGGCCTGGGCG